>JBMYXO010000006.1:0-40644 GCA_049608465.1 Solirubrobacterales bacterium
CGGTAGTGATCTCGCCGCGATCCAGACTCGTGCACAGCTCAGCGAAGACGTCTGGCGTGTGACGGGCCAGAAGGTCTGGACGACGCACGCACAACTCGCCCGTTGGGGGATCTTGATGGCGCGCCACGATCCGTCGTTGCCCAAGCACGCGGGAATCACTTATTTCATCTGTGACATGCAGGCCGACGGAGTCGAGATCGTCCCGCTCAAGGAGATGACCGGAGAAGCAATCTTCAACGAAGTGTTTCTGAGCGACGTCGAGATCAGCGATGATCTGCGTGTCGGCGAGATCGGTGAGGGATGGAAAGTCTCGATGACGACGCTCGCCAACGAACGCATGGCTCTCGGCCTTGGCGGGCTGGGCGGGAGCGATGGCGACGCGCCGATAGACCTGGAAGAGGCGAACGCCGAATCGTCCCTGGAGACGATGGGAAAGTTCATCGCGCGCGGTCCCCAGGCGCTCGTGGAACTTGCCAAGCGATCTGGCACGATCAATGATTCGCTCGTGCGCGACGAACTTGCACGCGTGTACACGATGTACGAGGTCAATCGCTTCACCGGCTACCGGGTGACTTCAGCGCTGATGAAGGGTCAGGGTCCGGGCGTGGAGGCCTCAACCGGCAAGCTCGCCTACAACCAGTTGGTCCGGGCGGTTGCAGACTTCCTGATTCTGATCGCCGGCAGTGGTGCAATGGGTGCTCCGGACGACGACGACGATTCCGCTCGATTGCTTCGCGTTGCCGAACGTCTGAATCTGGTGGTGCCCGCGACCTCGATCTACGGCGGTACCGACCAGATCCAGAGGAACATCATCAGCGAGCGCGTCCTTGGCATGCCCAAGGAGCCGCGGACCGACGCCGACCTGCCGTTCAGCGAGATCAAGAAGGGCGGATAGCGCAGTGGACTTCTCGTTCAATGACGAACAGCGTGAGATCCAGGCATCGGCCAAGCGTTTGATGGAAGAGACCGCGACGCTCGATCGCGTCGTCGAACTCGCCGAGAGCGATGCCGGTTACAGCCGCGAAGCGTACGCCCAGATTGCAGATCTCGGCTGGACGGGATTGCATGTGCCAGAGGATTTCGGTGGCGTCGGGTTGAGCTATGTGGAGCTGATCGTGGTGCTTGAGAAGATGGGCGAATCGCTCTATCCGTCACCGTTCCTCGCGAGCGTCTGCCTGGCGGCGAATGCCCTGATCGAGGGCGCGCGTTCGGCCGAACTGTCGAACGACAACGCAGCCTTGCTCGCCGCGATCGCGGCCGGTGAAAGGACCGCGACGCTTGCGTACTTGGAAGGCGCAGGTGGATATCGCCCGAGCGATGTGCACTTGACTGCCCGGCAGGACGGCGGCGACCTTGTTCTCGACGGCAGCAAGTGCTACGTGGTGGATGGTCACACCGCGGATTCGATCGTCGTTGTTTCGCGTACCGGCGATGACGAGGAGGACGTTTGTCTCGTCGTCGTGCCCGGTGACGCGCCGGGACTCACGCGTGAACGAGCACACGCGGTCGATTCGACGCGCCGAATCGGCACGCTCGAATTCGCCGGCGTGCGCGTACCAGCGAGCGCGGCGATCGGCGAGCGCGGCGAATCGTTGTCGACATTGAACGCGACGATGCAGCTCGGCGCGGTCGCCCTGGCAGCGGAATCGCTGGGTGCCGCGCAGCACTGTTTCGACACTGCTCTCGCCTACACCAAGGACCGTTTTCAGTTCGGTCGACCGATCGCTTCCTTTCAGGCCGTCAAGCACATCTGCGCCGACCTCCTGATGGCGGTCGAGTCGTCTCGAAGTGCCGCCTACTACGCCGGCTGGGTCGCGGCCGAGCAGCGGGAGGAGCTACCGGCGATCGCACCGCTCGCGAAGTCGCATGTCTGTGAGGCGTTCTGGGATGCAGCTCGGGCAAACATCCAGCTGCACGGCGGAATCGGCTTCACCTATGAACACGAGGCGCACTACTACTACCGCCGCGCGACCTCAAGCCGCGCGTTGCTCGGCGACACCGCGTTCAACCGCGAGCAGTTGCTGCAAGGTCTCGGTGTTGCGCCGGTGACCGCCTGATCATTCGACGATCCTGAACGCGATCGGCGAGAACTTTTGCGGGACGCCGTCGATCGTGGCACTCGAGATGTAGTAGCGACCCGGTTTGAGCGTGCGCCCGCTGGCACGATTGGTCAGGCGCGCGAGGTTGAGCCCGCGAGTAGCTCGGATCGTGTAACGACGACTCAGTTTGACGAATCGAGTACAGCGTTTCGAGCGCTTGATCTTGCGTCTTCCGGCAGCCACGCAACGCCTTTTTACCTTGCGGCCGATCTTTCGTTTGGCAAGCTGAAGCACCACGACGCCGGGCTCGTTGAGCGTGAATTTCATTCGCGCTCCGGCCCCGGTCGAGCGAAATCGACGAGGCCTGAGCGAAAACGAATCCAGCACGGGAACGGAAATCGGATTCGCCGTCGGCAGATCGGCTGAAGGTTGCTGCGGGATGATCGCTGCGGTTGGCGGGTTGGTTGGCAGTGTCGGCTCAGTCGGGCCTGACGGCGTCGTCGGGCCAGTCTCACCGGTCGGGCCAGTCTCACCGGTAGGACCAGTCTCTCCCGTCTCACCGGTTGGCCCGGTTGGATCATCCGGCGTCGGATGCACAAACTCACCGTCAGTGGCGATCACGTCGCCGATCGTCTCGGCCAGCGCGACGTGCCAGCTGGCGTTTGGATGAAAAGGCGCGCTCTGGATCGTGCCTTCCAATGGCTCGATGAAGCGCGTGCCGACGCCGGCGCATGCATGGCGTCCCGCGCTCGCCGCGTAGGCGTCGACGAACACGTGCCCGGTCGCGTTTGCGATGCCTTCGATTATCGAGTTGAGGTGTCGCGACCAATCATCGATCAGGATCAGGTCTGGCACAGAGGCATCAAAGTACGGCTCGCATCCGAGGCCGTCCGTCGGCAGCAGCTGTGGGTAACCAACCGCGTAGATACGTGCGTTCGGCGCGCGCGTCTCGATCTCGTTGATTGCCGCCAGCAGCGGATTGATGATGGCGACATTGAGATCGTGCAGCGTGTTTTCGCCGTCAATCAGATATTCGTCGACGCACGGCGTGGCTGTCGGATCGGTGTTGTTCAGACAGACATCGGTTATCTCGCTGAACTGGACGTCGTTGCCGCCGATTCCGAGCGTGACGAACGTCTCGTTCCCCTGAAGTCGATTGAGCTGCGGTTGATTGAAGCCGTCATCCGTCCACTGCGGACTGTTGAGATCGGAAATGCGCGCGGCCTGGCACGAGGCGTTGCTGAAGTTTTGAAAGCCGAGTCCACCGGCGAGCAGGTTCGGGTAGCTGTTGGACGACTGGCCACAACCGGCGGGCGTGCCCTCGATGTTCAGAGGCGAGATACCCACGCCGGTCGTGAAAGAGTCGCCGAGCGCTACGTAACGCCCGGCTGCCGAAGCGCCGGTGGCGACCACGGCGAGACACAGCGTCGTGGCTACGAGCAATGCAGTCAGTAGCGACGGCGTCGATCTACGCATCGGAATCAGCGAGTTGCACCGGTCGCCGGGCTGGATCCCAATTCGCCGCTGGGGCCGGAAAGCGCCTCCAGCGCGCCGGCGACCGCACGTGCCGCCGCCTCTTGACCGGCTTCGTTGGGGTGAAAACTGTCTGCGCCGTCGGTGCCACTACCGGGCTCGATCCAGCGTTCGCCACGCGGTTTACAGGCGTCGTGTCCCTCGCTCTGTTCGTAGAGGTCCACGAACGTCGCTCCCTGGTTCGCCGCAGCGCTGCGCAGTGCGGAGTTGATCGCCACGAGCCAGCCGTTGATCACCGTCGCGTCGGCCCGTGAAACCCCAACGTTGCGCCCACAACCGCGACCGCCCGGTGGCAGCATGCGCGGATAGCCAACCACCGCGATCTTCGCCCTCGGCGATCGCATACGGATCCGGTCGATCGCCCGTGCAAGCTCGGGTTCGAGCGCTGCGGCGTTCGCCACGAGCTGGTTGCCCGCCGATGAAACGAATTTGTCGGCGCACGGTGTGGCGTTGGGGTCCGTGTTACGCAGACACGAGTCCACGACGTCGCCATATCCGGCATCGTTGCCGCCGATGCTCAGTGAGACGTAAAGCGTCTCGTCCGAGAGTCGGTCGAACTGCGGTGCGTTGGTGCCGTCGTTGGTGGGTTGAGAGCCGTTCAGGTCGGCGATCCTCGCGGCACCGCAGGAGGCGTCCGCGAAGACGAGAAACGCCAGTTCCCGGGCTACGAGATGCGGATAGTTGAGCAACGACTGTCGGCAACCGTCGGGGACAAACCTGGTCGCCTGTGGCTTGATTCCAACGCCAGCGGTGAAGGAGTCTCCGAGCGCGACGTACTCGGGTGGTGTGACGCTTGACGCAGTGCGCGCGCCACAACCGATCGCGCCGAGCATCGTGAGTGCGATCAGCGATAGCGCGAAGCATGCGCGAATGTGCGATTTCGTTGGCAGATCAGTCATCGTTGGGGTACGCGGAGCAGGGGCTTCGCGCCAGGTCAATCCGAGATAGATCATGGTAGGTGCCAAAAGCCGTGCACGCAAGCAATTGCGCAGCGGTCCCGACCCCTGACGCAAGGGCGCTACCGAACGACCGTGCGCGATACCCTCTGGGCTCGCATTCCGCCGCATCGGTCCAACGTTTCGAAGGATGAGCGGCAGATCGTTTTTGCGGTCGAGGTGCACTCGCGGCCCAAGCGCCGCCGCATTCCCCTCACCGGCCCATTGATTTTCAACTGATCTGATTTTCAACTGATCTGATCGAACAGATCCCAGCGCAAGGAGCGTTTAATGCCTGATGCAGTAATCGTCGACGTTGTCCGCACACCGATCGGTCGTGCCTTCAAGGGTTCTCTGGCTGGCGAGCGTGCCGAGGACATTGCCGCCTTCGCCGTCAAAGCACTCGTCGAGAAGTACGCCGACGCCGTCCCTGCCGAGCTCTACGACGACGTCATCATGGGCTGCGGCTTCCCGGACAATGAACAGGGCTACAACATCGGCCGCAACGCCTGGCTGCTGGCCGGCCTCACCGAGACCGTGCCGGGCCACGTTGTCAGCCGCTTCTGCGCCTCGAGCCTCCAGTCGATTCGCGTCGCCGCCAACTCGGTCGTCGCGGGCGATGGCGAGGTCTATCTTGCCGGCGGAATCGAGGCCTCGAGCCGCGCCGCAGGCAATCCAGACTTCACGATGCACCCGAAGCTCGACGGATCCGCCGATGCGCTGTGGAACGTCTACATCCCGATGGGAATGACCGCCGAAAATGTTGCCGAGCGCTATGGCGTCTCGCGCGAGGATCAGGATGCCTACGCCGCACGCAGCCAGCAGCTTGCCGTCGACGGTCAAGAAAATGGCTTCTGGGACCGCGAGATCACCCCGTACACGACCGCTGACGGTTCCGTCGTCAGCAAGGATGACGGGCCGCGAGCCGGCACCACGGTCGAGAAATTGTCCGGACTCAACCCGGTGTTCAAGCCGGAGGGCGGCACGGTCACGGCCGGCAACGCCTGCCCGCTCAATGACGGTGGCGCAGCCGCGCTGGTGATGAGTTCCGACAAGGCCGCAGCGCTCGGCCTCAAGCCGCGTGCTCGCGTGATCGCCAGCAGCGCAGCCGGCGTCGAGCCGGAGTACATGGGTATCGGCCCGGTTCCGGCGATCCAGAAGGTTCTGGAGAACGCCAAGATGACGATCGACGACATCGACCTGGTCGAGATCAACGAGGCCTTCGCCGCCCAGATCATCCCGAGCATGGACCAGCTCAACATCCCGCTCGAAAAGCTCAACGTCTCCGGTGGCGCGATTGCGGTCGGTCACCCGTTCGGTATGTCTGGTGCCCGAATCATGGGCACGCTGCTCAACAACCTCGAAACTCACGACAAGCAGTTCGGTATCGAGTCGATGTGCGTCGCAGGCGGCATGGGCATGGCGATGATCGTCGAGCGCCTCAACTAGTTGACGGTTGATTCCGACAGCAAGGCCTCCCGCGCGAGCGGGAGGCCAGCGTCGGGCCTGCGTGGGCTGATCGCACGGCCGGGTGCCCACATTGCGAACTTCCTCGGCTGGATCGAGGACAAGTTCGAGAACAACAGGGTTGAGGCCGGATTCTTCATTGGCGTCTTCATTCTGCTTCTGGCGTTCGTCACCTGGCGCCCGATGTACCCGAACTACGACACGTACTACGCGCTGATCTGGGGAAGCGAGATCGCCTCCGGCCAGCTACCTGACTACGACGTCTTCAAGACGCCGACACCGCATCCGCTGTTCAACATTTACACCGCAGCGATTTCCCTGACCGGTGGCGCGGCGATCAAGATTCTGCTCTACGCCTCGCTCGCGATGTACGTCGGTCTGTTGTGGGGAATCTTCCGACTTGTGAAGCTGCAGCTGGGAGCGCTCGTCGCGTTTTTCTCTGTACTCGTCCTGCTGACCAGGACCGACCTGATGGCGTTTGCATTCCGCTCGATGCTCGACATCCCGTTTTTGTTGATGATCATTTGGGCGGCCGTCCTCGAATTACAACGCCCACGCCGTGGCACGGCACCGCTGGTTCTGCTCGCACTCGCGGGATTGCTGCGACCGGAGGCCTGGATGCTCGCCGGGCTCTACTGGCTCTGGCTCGCGCTCGGTCACGTCAAACCCAAGCTTTCACTGCCGGGCGAACTGCCGTCAACGGCGAAGCTGTTCTGGTTCGCGGTGCTCGTCGCATCTGCTCCCGTGATCTGGCTCGGAGCCGATTGGATCGTGACTGGTGATCCGCTCTATTCAGTCAACTCGACAAGCGAAGTTGCCAACGAGCTCAACCGTCAGAAGTCGATCTGGGGAGCGATCTGGGTGCTGCCCAACTTGATCGGTGGCAGCGAGAAGATCGTCAATGTGATCGTCGGTGGCATCGGTTTCGCACTTGCGCTCTCGGCATACAGGGCCCGCATGCTGATGCTCGCAGCGCTCGCGGCGATCGGCGTGCTCACGTACCTGATGATCGCGCTGGCGGGACTCTCGGTGATCTCGCGCTACCTCGTGATTCCGTCGATTGTGCTCTGCATCGGAGTCGCCTTCGCGCTCGTCGGCTGGACGCAGCTCGATGGCAGGCTTCGAAAAATCGCCATTGCCATCGCGATCTTCGCCTTTCTGGTCGGTGTCGCGCGGATTCCGGGCTACGTGAACAATTTCCGTGCGCTCAACACCAGCACCGAAGACGTTTCCGTGCGTTACAGCCGGATCTACAACATTCTTGAGAAGCCGAAGGTCCGCGTCGCGGTCGAGAATTGTCTGCCGGTCACGTCATTCACGCACGAGACCGTTCCGATTATTCGCTATCTCCTCGACCTGCCCAAGCAGCAGGTGCCGGCAACGACTGAGCTCGACGGGCCGCCCACCACCGGCACGCAACTACTCCAGACCAGCGCGCTTGATCCGCTGCAGATGACGATCGTCGATCGCGTGTTGCGCAAGCCGTGGACCGGCTTCCATCAACCGGGCTTTGACTTTCGCGGCGAGAATCGCGCGTGGGTCGTCTACACAACATGTGGGGCGGGCAAGTGATTCGTCTACGACCGATTGCGTTGTTGATTGCGATCGCCGCGTTCGCGCCGATCGCCGCCACCGGATGCGGCGACGACAAACCGAAAAAGTCTGCGGTGCGCAACGACGACGGCATAGTTGTGACGCCGTTCGACGGCCAGCGGATCGAGGTCACGCGCCGACCGATCGCCGTCGCGACGGGGGAGGGAGCCGTCTGGGTGGCGAGCATGGCCGGCGGGGTCGTCACGAAAATCGATCCGCGAACCGGTGAAGTTGTCGGTAAACCGACGTCGACCGACGATTCGCCTTATGCGATCGACGTCGCGTTCGGCAAGGTCTGGGTCGCGACGTTCCAGAACGACAAACTGATTCAAATCGATCCGCGGACGCGCAAGGTAATCAAAACGACGAAGGTTGCCAACCGGCCATTCGGATTGACAAGTGGTTTCGGTTCGATGTGGGTGACGAGTATCCGCGGAGAAACGCTCAGTCGCATCGACCCCGACAGTGGCGAATCTGTGGGCGAACCAATCGAACTCTCGGGTCCCCCACACCAGGTGGCGGCCGGACTCGGCTACGTCTGGGTTACGAACATCCGTGATGGCGTTGTCGACAAGATCGACCCCAGGACCAACACGGTCGTCGATGAGATCAAGGTCGATTCGGCGCCGAGCGCGGTCGTGACGGCGGCGGGATCCGTCTGGGTCGCAAACGTTCGTCGCGCCGAACTGGTGAAGGATCCGGACACAGGCAAGAATCGGATCGAACAACTACCGGCGACGGTCTGGCGCATCGATCCGGAGACCGGTAGACGCATCGGTAGCCCGATCGAAGTACCGATTCGTCCTTATGCGATGGCAGGGGACGCCGAAAACGTATGGGTCGTGAGCATCGACGGCGACACCTTGCTGCGAATAGACGCCCGCACCGGTAAGCGGGACAAGCTTCCGATCGGGATCGGTAACGCGCCTACGGACGTCGCGGTCGGGTTCGACCGTGTGTGGGTTCCGCTCTCGCGCGAAGATGAACTAGCCGAGTACGTCCCGAAAACTCGCTAGAACCAGGCCCGGCGAATGGACTACTGCGGACCGAGGTACCGCATGTAGACCTGCGGTACGCCGGTGTAGTTGCGAAGCAACTGGTCGATGCTCTGATCTGCGGACTCGAACAACACGTAGTTTCCGCGTGAGCTGGTCTTCGGATTGCTCGATGAGGTCGTCAAGTACTTGTTGTCCCAGTTGCGCGACTCCAACGAAACGTTCTTGGTCGGTGCGTTCCAGAGGAACATGTCGCGTACGCCGTTCGGGTCGGGGATCACGCTGTAGGACGGACGGAAGTTCGTTGCGTCGCTGTCGAACAACACGAACTCGCCTGCGTTGGACATGACTGGGTTGTTCGATGCCCCGTTGCCGATTCCCTCGATGCCCTTGGACACCCAATTGAGCTTTACGCGCTTCTTCTTGAGGTCGGCACGTGCGATGTCCGAGACGCTGTTCCTGTCTCCCGGGAGCAGATTCGTGGCGTCGGTCTTGAACGACACCCAACGAGCGTCGTCGGTGGTGGTCGGCTGCGTGGACGGTCCGTTGCCTGCGCGCCCAGAGCGATTGGCTGAGACCAGGCGCGTGTCGAACTTGAGCATCTGGTGGCCCTTGCCCCGGTAGCGGGTGTACTTGCGAACGAAGGTCCGGATGTAGACGTCGGCGTTCGACGATCGATCTCCGCGCGCGAGGTTGCGCGCAGCCGACGTGAAGACCACTGCCTTGCCCGAGCCGGCAAAGTACGGCTCGAAACTGTCGCCGTTACCTGGTCGGCCCGACTTGCTTGCCGATGCCAGGAAGGTCATCCGCTTGAATCCCCTGTCGTGCCCCTTGCCACTGCGCACGTGCACGTAGACCTGCTTGTGACCGCCGGTGCCCCCCGACGACTTGGCGGTGCGCCAGGAAGTTTTGACGACCTTCTTGAGGGCCAGGTTCGTGGCGGTCGACGTGAACGCAACGCGCTCGCAGTCGCCGTCGACGGACACGTCGAAACTCGGACCGTTCGCCTGTCTGCCGGCGCTGTTGACCGAGACACGGGTGATCTTGTTCCTCTTCAAGTCGTAGACAAACGCGTCGGCGGCTTCGTTGGTGTCGCCGGGTACAAGATTTGACGCCTCGGAGATGAAGCCGATGCAGCGCGGTGCGTTGTGCGACGAGCCGTCGAGCTCCGGTGCGTAGGAGCGACCATTTGCAGGTGCGCCGCCCATTCCCTTCGAAACGAGCTGAGTCGGGCCCATGGACCACGGCGTGCCGTTTCGTCCCCACGGTGCCGCGCGACGAACCATGAAGACGTCCGTCACGCCGTTCGTATCGCCCTCAACGATGTTGCTGGCGTCGGACTCGTAGGCCGCAACACGAGCAATTCGTTGGTCGTGCGAAACCGTCCCGTGCCGCGAGGGGCCGTTGGGAATGCCTCCCGAGAGTGATCGCGAAAACAAAAAGGTGGTGCGTACGGAATCACGCGCCGTGGCGGCGTCAGCCGTACTCGATAGCCAAAGTACCGGAACGGTCAGTGCGGCGCAGGCCAGAACGGCGAGCGTGAGCGATGTCCTCCATGACAGTGTCACAGAGTTTCTATCGGTGGCTACTGCTGAAACGTTTAGTTTTTTTTCAGATCGGCAGGCAAAGACGTATCAGCTTCCCGCTGCTTGGCGCCGCCGGGCACCGATGGTCTGGCTGATCGTTCTAGCCCGAATCAAGTACGGTCGTCCGATCAGGTCCTGCAAGCACCTTCATCGAGACGATAAACGTCGATCTCTGGGCCGGGTCGCTCGAAGGCGAGCGGGTAGTAGTTGTAGGAGATGTCGAAGTTGAATGTCGGCACCGGCCGTCCGGGACGCATTGGACTGAACCTCGCGATGCGTTTGGCGCGTCGCTCGAGCTCTGCGTAGTAGGCAGCCGCCTTTGGACGTTTGGACGGATCCTTGGTGACTCGTCCCTTCTGGATGCTGCCGGTAACCACGTAGCAGTAGCCCTTCCTTGCGAACTCGTCGATCCTCGCGGGGGAGAGTGCCTGCGCCTGCTTTTCGATCTCTGCACCGCGCGGCAATGGATACAACTCGAACGCTGCTTCGGCTCCGCGCTCGCTGTTCGTGTTGAAGTAGGCAAACGGAGCTATCAATTCGAAGGCGATTTTTTCGTTCTCGCCGACGTTTTCGAGTAGCCATTCCTTGGCCTGGTCACGGGTGTCGGTCCTGCTCAACACGAGGTCGTTGTGTATTACGTGTACGAGTGGACTCAGCAACACCACGAACAGCAGACCGACGGTTGCAAATCCGGTCATTCTGCTCAGCTGCGGAGGTTCGTCGCTTGTTTTGCGTTCGGCCAAAGCCTTGCCCACTTTGCGGCCGACCTCGACCACACCGTAGGCCGCGAACAACGCGAGAACCGGATAGACGGGCATCAGCCAGCGCGCGTAGAAACGAACCTGGTTGCCCATGAACAGCCACACGAGCACTGTGAAGAGCACGAAGGGCAGCGCCTTGCGCCAGTCCTTGCGTAAAGCGAGCACGGCGCCGACGATGCTCATCAGGAATGGCAGAGCGCCGAAGCCCCACAACATCGTCTTCAGGTAGTAGATCCAACCAGTTGTGTCGTCGGTGCCGAGTTTCTCGACACCGCTGCTGAGCGACGACTGACGTCTCAGGTCGCCAAAAAACTTGTCGGCGTCGAGCACCGCGAACGGATTTGAAACAACGAACGCAAGCATTGAAATCGCCGCTGCGCCGACCAAGTACATGAACTCTCGCTTGGCGCGTGCGCGGTCCTCCCAGGCGCGAATCGCCCAGGCGGCGAAGATCGCAACGGACAGCGCTGCGGCCGTGTACTTGGTACCGGTTGCCAGTCCGAGACCTAGTCCGGCGATCGCGTAGTCGACCAGGTTGCCGCGCATCACGATGCCCGCCAGACCGAGCAACCCGATGCAAAGTGGGAACAGCATCGGGACATCGTTGAGCGCAATGTGCGCGTAGTGCACGGGCAGGAACGTGAACGTCAAAAATGCCGTCGCGACAAGTCCGACTGCGGTGCCGTAAAGCCGCTTTCCGGCGAAGTAAAGAACCCATGCCGCCGCGAGCCCAAGGGCCGTGCTCGCAAGGCGCGCGATCAGATAGAGGGTCGTCGGGTCGCCCTCGAAGGCGGCTCTGACTGGCTCTCCGAGTGAGCCGATGGGGGAGACGCCGTATGCGATCGCAAACAGAACGTGAAGCAAATACGTGTATGCCGGCGGATTCTGGAAATACTTCGGATTCAGGCCGTTTTCGAACATCCCCACGGCCGATTCGGTGAAATGGGCGTACTCGTCCAGGTGGTAGGCGACTGGCAGGCCGTGACGGATTCCCCAGAGGCGCAAGATCAGTCCGAACAGGAGGATTCCGCCGAGCGTCCATGCCGCCGCCGAGACCTTCAAAGGCCCGGGCCGTTTTCGCGCGGAGTTCACGGCGTGGAACAGTATCGGCGAGGGGCTTGCGACGGCATCGGTACCGATCGTGTACCGTATGTGAATCCGGATTCACATATTTTCGACTCAGTCGCGTTGGTCCTTTTCAACCGGATCAGCACATCCGACAAGCACACCTCGATCAAGCGGAGTCACATGTATTCAGTGCCGACAACTCATGACGTCATCAACCAATCGGTCGCGCTAGAACCAATCGACCACTTCGATTCCGATCTGGCGTTGAAGGAGGGCGTCGCCCGGGAAGGCGGAGAATGGGGATTCGACCGGCTCGGCGCGCTCGGCAACCTCGCCGGTCGGCCCGAACAGCGAGAACACTGCATGCGCGCCGAGGCAAACGAGCCGGTTTTGCGAACGCACGACCGCTTCGGCCATCGCATCGACGAAGTCGAGCTCGACCCCTCTTGGCACCATCTGCTCGGCACGGGCATCGAACATCAATGTCACTCCTTGCCGTGGCGAGACGCCCAGCCGGGTGCGCACGTGGTTCGCGCCGGCCTGTTCCACATTTGGAGTCAGACCAACGGCGGCGTGATGTGCCCGATCTCGATGACGCACGCAGTGATCCCGCCATTGCGCAATCACGCACCGGAGATCGCCGAGGAATGGGAGGACCGGCTGACCGTTCCCGACTATCAGCGCGGTGCGATCGCCGGCATGGCGATGACCGAGAAACAGGGCGGATCCGATGTCCGGGCGAACACGACCCGCGCCGTGCCGAACGGAGACGAGTACGAGCTGTGGGGCCACAAATGGTTCTGCTCATATCCGCCGTGCGACGTCTTTCTCGTTCTCGCACAGGCTCCGGGAGGGCTCTCATGTTTCTTCGTGGAGCGCGGACCGGGGATGGAGTTTCAACGACTCAAGGACAAGCTTGGTACGCGTTCGTTGGCCTCGAGCGAGGTTGAGTTTCGCGGTGTTCGCGCTCGGCTGGTGGGCGAGGAGGGACGTGGCGTACCGACGATCATCGGCATGGTCAACCACACTCGACTCGACTGCATGATCGGTTCGACGGCGGCGATGCGCCGCGGTGTGCTCGAGGCGACGCATCACGCACGCAATCGCAGCGCGTTCGGCGCGCTGCTGATCGACCAGCCGGCGATGCAGAACGTGCTCGCGGATCTCGCGATCGAATCAGAGGCCGCGACAGCGGCGATGCTGCGAGTGGCACGCGCTTTTGACGAAGGCGATGAACCGCTACGGCGGTTCGCCACTGCGGTGTTGAAGTACTGGATCTGCAAGCGCGCGCCGGGTCACGCCGGAGAATCGCTCGAGTGCCTCGGCGGGAACGGGTACGTCGAGGAATCCGGCATGCCGCTGCTGTATCGCGATGCTCCTCTGATGTCAATCTGGGAGGGTTCGGGCAACGTCGCCGCGCTAGATGTACTGCGGGCGATGGCCAAGGAACCAGAGGGCTTGCCGGCGTTTCTCGCAGAGTGCGAACTGGCGCGCGGAGCCGACGCTCGATACGACGCGCATCTGGACGCCTTGTCCGCACGGCTGGCGGGTTTGGCGGAGGGCGATCGCGATGCGGCAGTGATCGATGCACAGTTCTCGGCGCGACGTGTCGTGGAGGATCTTGGCACTGCGTTCCAAGCCGGCATTCTGCTGCGGCATGGTGACAAGGCTGTGGCCGACGGCTTTTGCGCTGGACGATTGGGGACGGGCGGCAAGGCGTACGGCACGTTGCCGCGCGGCGTCGACGCTCGCGCGATCGTCGACCGGGTGATACCGGCGTGATCGAGGATCCACGCCCAGGAGCGCCGGTCGTTGGCTATGAGGTGTCTGAGCGCGTTGCCCGTATCGAGCTCAACCGGCCTGACCGCGGTAACGGGATCACACCTGAGTTGCTGCGCCAACTCGCAGAACGCGTGGAGCAGGCCGATCTAGATCCGAATGTGCACGTCTTGCTGCTGTCGGGCGCCGGAAGCGGATTCTGCGGCGGATACGACCTGGTCGACAGTGCCGAGGGCAAAGCAGCGGGGGACGACGTAGCCGCGTCTGCCGATGGCTCCCCGATCGACCCAGCGGTGATCGCCTCAAATCACGACCCCAGCACGCCGTGGGACCCGATGACCGACTTCGCGATGATGAGCCGAAACGTGAGAGTTTTCATGAAGTTGTTCGAGTGCGGCAAGCCCGTTGTCTGCAAGATCCATGGATTCTGTGTCGCCGGTGGTACTGACATGGCACTTTGCTCGGATCTCGTGGTCGCTGCAGCCGACGCGAAGATCGGCTATCCGCCCGCCCGCGTTTGGGGGTCGCCGACGACAGCGCTCTGGGCGCATCGCATCGGCCCTCAACGAGCGAAGCGGCTGCTGTTCACCGGAGACTCGATCACCGGGGCGACCGCGGCCGAATGGGGCCTGGCGATCGAATCACCGAGCCCCGAACGACTTGACGAACGGACCGAACGGCTGGTCGCGCGGATCGCGAAAATGCCTGTCAACCAGTTGATGATGATGAAGCTGCTCGTGAACCAAACGATCGAAGCTCAGGGAATGCGCAGCACGCAGGTGCTTGGAACGGTTTTCGACGGCGTCACCCGTCACACGGCCGAGGGCTATGAGTTTCAGGCGACTGCGGCACGAGAGGGCTTTCGTGAAGCAGTACGTCGGCGCGACGAACCATTCGGTGACTTCGGACTTTCAGGGGAGACGGTGTGAGCACGCAAGAGGCTGCCGTCGGGAGACGCGTCGGCACGCGCGAACGCCTTATCGCGGCGACGATCGAACTTCTGCAGGAGGGCGGTTACGCAGCGGCCGGCGTCAATGAAATAACTGGACGCATTGACGTCGCCGCCGGCACGCTTTATCGCCACTTTCCGTCGAAGGCGGAGCTTTTCGTGGAAGTCTTTCGCGATGTCTGCGATCGCGAGTATCAAGCGATGCGTCACGCCAGCGAGACCGCCGGCAGCGCGGGCGAACGAGTCGATGCCGTCGTCGAAGTGTTCGCCGAACGTGCGCTACAGAATCCGCGTCTTGCGTGGGCACTGCTCGCCGAACCCGTCGACCCGCTCGTCGATGCCGAACGACTGGAGTTTCGTCGCCGCTATCGTGACTTGATCGCGGGTCACCTACAGTCCGGAATCGACACCGGTGAGCTGCCGGCGCAGAATGCCAAATTGGTGGCCGCAGCGCTGGTCGGTGCCATCGGCGACGGCTTGGTAAGTCCATTGGCACCGAGTGAGTCGTCACCAGAGAATCGCGCCAGTGTGATCGCCGAACTGCAACGATTCTGCCGCCGTGCGATCGGCACATGATCGCGTGTGGGACTGCAACGAATTTTGAACGCAACGGCCTGTTGAACGCGGCGGGCTATTGAACACCGTGTACTATTGCGGTCGTGCCTCAGACCATCTCTGATGACGCGACCGCCGGTGCACGCTCACTGCATGGCGAGCCGGCAAAATTCGCACTCGGCTATCACGAGGTTGCCGACAGTACCTGGGCATGGTTGCAGCCGAACGGGGCTCTGGGTGAGTCGAATTCTGGCTTGATCGTCTCCGGCGAGCACGTACTTGTTGTCGACTCGCTGTGGGACCTGAAGCTGACACAGCGGATGCTCGATGAGGCGCGAGAGATCGTCAACGCTGCGCCACAGGTGCTCGTCAACACTCATTCCGATGGCGATCACGTTTGGGGCAATCAGCTCTTTGCGGGTGCGCGAATCATCTCGGGATCGACGGCCAAGGATCTGATGACGCTCGACATGCCGAAGGATCTCCGCGCGATGCGCGCCGGCGGCAAAGCGCTGGCCGCAATCGGATCGCTGCCAATTCCCTTGATCGGGACGGTTGACGTCGGCGACCTGCCGAGACTGCCGCTGCGGGAGATGGGCCGGGAGTTCGCTCCATTTGATTGGCGTGACGTCGAGTTGACGTTGCCGACCGAGACCTTCGAGGGCGAAATGTCAGTGAGGGTCGGAGAACGCGAGGTCCAACTGATCGAAGTAGGCCCCGCTCACACCGGCGGCGACGCGATCGTCTGGGTGCCCGACGTCGGCGTCTGCTTTGCGGCAGACATCCTCTTCATCAACGGTACGCCGATCATGTGGGCAGGGCCGGTGGAGAGCTGGATCGCTGCGATCGATCGCATCAGCGCTCTCGGTGCCGATCGGTATGTGCCTGGGCACGGACCAGTCTGCGGCCAAGAAGAGGTCAATCTGGTGCGCGACTACTTCGAGTGGGTGCAGCGCGAGGGCGTCTCACAACTCGCGCGCGGGGTCAAGCCTGTAAAGGCGGCACGCAACCTTTTGCTGAGTGATGAGTTCGCTCAGCTTCCATGGGCGGATTGGGACGATCCCGCTCGTCTGGTCGTAACGCTCTGTACGGAGCAGCACAGGCGCGACGGCGCATCGGGCCAGTTGCTCGGCGTCGGCCGTTCACGCGCGATCGCTTCGATGCAGGCCACGAAGACCGCGATCGCGCGCAAACGAAAGCACGGCTAGATGGACAGTTCTCCCAATTGGCACGAACTGCCCGACCGCACCGATGACGATCGCATCAGCCGGTTTTTTCTGCACAAAGGCGTGATCGCTCTCGCAAAACGCGCGACTCGTGGCCGCAGTTATCAGTTCATGCGGGTGGTATCTATCAACCGCCGACTGTTTCGTCCGTTTCTGGCCTGGAACGCGAGACTGATGCCATTCGGCAAACTCGAACGACGTCAGACCGAGGCGGTGATCCTGCGCACGGCGTGGCTCTGCCGGTCGAGGTACGAGTGGACTCAGCACGTCGCGATCGGCAAATCGGTCGGCCTGACGGACGAGCAGATCGATGCAATTGGGGCGGACCCGACCAACGAGGTGCTCGACGAGACGACGCGTGCGCTGCTCGCCGCGGTACCGGAAGTTCTCGATTCCCACGCGCTCAACCCAGAAACATTTGACGCGCTCGGCGAGTTCTTGACCCCGGCGGCGATTCTCGAATTCGTGATGTTGGTTGGCAACTACGCGATGCTCGCCGCTGCGCTCAATTCGTTCGGTGTTCCACTCGAACGCGCTTGGCGATGATTCTTCGCCACGGTAACCGCGCAATCACGACCACCAAAGCCAGCATCACGACGTTAAGCGCGATCACCCAGGGTGAGCGAATGCCATCCTCGATCACATCGTCAAAGCTCGAGACTGCGAAGCTCGCCGCCGTCGCATAAATCGTGTACGTGATCAGGCGGCCACACCAGAACGCCAAGGTCAACGGGCGCAGCGGAACGCCCGTCACGCCGGCAGCCTCGAACATCTGGGCCGATGGCAGCGGCGAAAGCAGGAACAGCGTCAATCCACCAAAGGTCGAGCCGGGGCGGCTTTCGAGGTCGTCGCGCAGCGCGTCGAGGTCAGCGATGCGTTCCGGAGACATGCGATCACGTAGTGCCCGCGCACCGGTCGCCAGCAGGTAGCGCCCGCAGGCTGCGGCGGTCGCCCCGAACAACACCAGCGGCACCAGATCGAGTTCGTAGCCAACCTTGAAGAAGACGATCACCAGCCAGGTCGGTGGGCCGAATGCCGGCATCAAATTCACGGCGAACACCACGCCGATGAAGATTGCGTAATCGCCGAGACCCATCACAGCAGTGTGACCGCCTCACCCGATGAAGCTGAAGTGGCGGCACGCAAGGCCAGCGACCGTGTAACCGGAGCCCCTGCCAGCGCTAGCGCGCCGCCAACTTCGTTCCTGCAGCGCGCAGGCGCTGCATGCGTTGTGAGAGGTGGCGCGAGAAGATTTTCTCGGCGTTCTCCCACAGCGGTTCATCCGACACGTCCGCGCCCCTGTGCGGATCATTTTCGCCGGATGCACGGATGAAAGTGCTTGACCCTTCGCTGAGCAGCACCGCGTGCAATTGCGGATGAAACGGCCGCGCCTCCTGTGCTCGACCGAAGCGCACGGCCAACTCCGAGACGACCGCGTCTGCTTGCTGCGCCGCGATGCTGCCTTGTTTGACTGAAAAGTCGGTGATGTCTCCGGCGGCGTAGATCGAGTCGGTGTCGCCGACGTGACCGAGGCGATCGACCGGCAGAAAGCCGTTGGCGTCGTGCGGTAGGCCGGGGATCCGGCGACCGACCAAATGCGGCAGCGCGACCGCCCGCGTCGCCGAAACCGCTGCCCCGGTGATCGTCTTGACCTGACGGTCGTCGAACGACTGTGCTCGCGTGCTCGTGTGCAGCTTTATTCCTGCGTCGCGGAGCAGCGTCTCGACGCGCTCTCCGACGGCTTCGCCGAAGATCTGAAGTGGCCGCTGTTCCGGCGTGATCACGTGAATCCGCACGGCACTCTGCATCTGGTGCCGAGCGCGCGCGGCGGTCAACAATGCGCATTCGTAGATCGGCAGTGTCCAAGAGGCCCCCGGCGTGGCGACGAACGCAACGCTGCGGACGAGACCAGCATCGATCTCGCCGAGCATGTGCTGCATCTTGATCAAGCTCGCCTTGTCGCCGATGGTCAGTGCGCCGGGCAGACCTTCGATCGGTTCGGCGCCGGTCGTCACTACCAACGCGTCGAAATCGATCAGCGTTCCCTTGGACGTCATGACCCGTTTGAAGGTCTGGTCGACCCGCGACACTTTGTCGAGGATCAACTGCACATCGCAACCATCTAACAACGAGCGGATCGGCATTTCCGAGACGTGACGGATGCCGAACGGTTCAAGCACCGTGAATGGTCGGTAGTTGAACTCGGCGGTCGGCGCGATCATCGCTACGTCGACATCCACGTACCTGCACTCGTGGAGTCCGATTGCGGTCTCCAGGGCGGCCACGCCG
This sequence comes from Solirubrobacterales bacterium, assembly GCA_049608465.1. Taxonomy (GTDB): domain Bacteria; phylum Actinomycetota; class Thermoleophilia; order Solirubrobacterales; family JACPNS01; genus JACPNS01. The sequence continues at coordinate 18,776 of JBMYXO010000006.1, forward strand.
CCGCCGATGATGACGATTTTCTGGCGATTCCCCATGGCCACCAAAATCTACGCCTCATTCGGCGATTTTGACGCGTGCCAATCCCCCGATCGATATCCGTAGGATCTACTCATCGTGACCAACTCCGAGCTTGATGAATCACGCCTGCGCCGCCTTATCGACGCCGGGGCAGACGTCGTGTCGAACTTGGACACCGATTCACTGCTTGCACAGATCGTCGAGACCGCGGCTGAAACGACTGGTGCGCGCTACGCGGCGCTCGGCATCCTCAACTCCGATCGCGACGGCCTCGATCGCTTCATAACCTTCGGCATTGATGACGAGACGCGCATGCGCATCGGCGATCCGCCTAGCGGTCTCGGTGTGCTCGGTGTGCTGATCAAACATCCCGAACCGATTCGACTGCACCGGGTGTCGGAGCACCCGGAGTCATTCGGATTTCCTCCCAACCACCCTCCGATGGAGTCGTTTCTCGGCGCGCCGATCATCATCGGTGACGACGTCTACGGAAATCTCTACTTGACCGACAAGCACGACGCGGACTTCGACCAAGCCGACCAGGACGCCGTTGAGTTGCTGGCGGGCTGGGCTGCGATCGCCATCAACAACGCGCGGTCGGTTCGCAAAGAGCGATTGCGCGCGGTGATCGAGGCATCAGAGAACGAGCGTCACCGCTGGGCGCTGGAACTGCACGACGAGACGCTCCAGGGCCTCGGTGCGCTGCGTCTGCTTCTGTCTGCCGCGCAGCGCAGTGAGGATCCGTCTCGCATGCGCTCCGCCATCGGCGACGCGCTCGACCAGCTGTCGTTGGAGATCACCGGTTTGCGCGGATTGATCACGGAGTTGCGTCCCGCCGCGCTGGACAGCCTCGGTCTTGAGGCTGCATTGGAGTCGCTGGGTCGGCGTGCCGCCGGTACCGGAGATTTTGATCTCGAGCTGGATATCGACTTCGGCCAGCACGGCGTTTCGGCCGAGGCCTCTGAGCTGGAGACGACTGCGTATCGGTTGGTTCAAGAAGCGATCTCGAACGCGACCAAGCATGCCCGTGCCTCGCTCGTGGTTCTGCGTGTGAAACGCGATGAATCTGCAATCGAGATCGAGTTGACCGACAACGGCGTTGGCTTCGACCCGCAGACGCTTGAGCCGACCGGATTCGGACTGATGGGGATGCGCGAGCGCGTGGCGATAGTCAACGGGCGTCTTGACATCGAGTCGCGACCGGGCGCAGGAACGCGCATTCACGCTTACCTTCCGCTCGCCGACTGACCGGCGCTACTGGTCGATCAAATCATTGTCGAGCGCGAATCGCACAAGCTCGGCACGCGTGCCGAGCTCCAGCTTCTGTTGAATGTGCGCGCGGTGCGACTCGACGGTTCGCACGCTTAAAAACAGCTGTTCGGCGACCTCACTGTTGGTGTGTCCGAGTGCGATCAAGCCGAGAACTTCCCGCTCGCGTGGCGTGAGCAACGAATTTGCGCCCGTCGAATCGGACTGCGCTGCAAGTTTCGCGCCCAGCCGAGGATTCAAGTAGGTGTCGCCACGTGCGGCGAGTCGCACGGCCTCGACCAATTCGTCGTCGGCCGCCTCCTTGAGCACGTAACCGTGAGCGCCGGCCTGCATCGCCTCGCGCGCGAACGCAGGATCGTCCTGCATCGTCAGAATCACGACCCGCGTCTTCGGCGAAATTTCGTGAATCCGCGGAATCGCCTCCAGCGTGGAGGCGCCGGGCATGTTCAGATCCAGCATTGCAACGCTTGGCTTGTGACCGAGGACGTAGCGCACTGCGGAATCGGCGTCACCGGCCTCGGCAACTACCTCGAAGTCGGCCTCGGCGTCGAGCAACAGTTTCAGTCCGGATCGCACGACTGCGTGGTCGTCGGCGATCACGATCGTGGTGTTCGCGTGTTCGGGATTTTCCGTTTTGGAGGGCATCAGAATTCGATCCTACGTCAGCGTCGTTACGGTAGTGCGATGTTGGAAGCGTCTCTCAGTAGTTCCCCGGAAATCGTTTGAGCGAGCTGCTGATCGTTTTCCTCGCCGGGCTGGCGACGATGATCGCCACCGGCTTCGGTGTGATTCCGGTGGTGTTGCTCGGTGGCAACGCCGAGCTCTGGCGGCCGCTGCTTTGCGGACTGGCCGTCGGGGCGATGGCCGTCGCGTCAGTCGTGGGACTGTTGCAGCCAGGGCTCGATGTCGGAACGCCGCTCGAGGTGTACGGCGGGCTAGTTTTGGGCGTCGTCCTGTTCTTCGTGATTCGCGCGACTTTGCGCAAACGCGAGGTCTCGATCGGCGAGGTTCGCGGTGCCGACGTACGCCGTGCGGCGTTGGTCTTTGCCGTGTTGTTTGCGCACAGTCTCCCCGAAGGTTTCGCAATCGGAACGGCTTACGCCGCGCCGGACGCGGAGGTGGGGCTGTTCGTAATCCTCGCCATCGCATTGCAGAACGTTCCCGAAGGCACCAGCGTCGCGATTCCTATGCAAGATGCCGGGATCGGTTTCTGGCGTCAGTTCTGGGCGGCCACCGCGACCAGTATCCCGCAACCGATCGGCGCGGTGATCGCGTATCTGGCAGTCGATCGGATCGCCAGTGGGCTGTTGCCGATCTCGTTCGGCTTCGCCGCTGGGGCAATGCTCGTGCTGGTAGCGCTTGAGATGATTCCGCAGGCATTCGTGCGCGGCGGGGTCGCCAGGGCGATCATCGGCACAACGTTGGGGGCCGCAATGATCTTCGCGCTTGAGTCAGCCGTCAACCTTTGAGGCAGATCAACGCGACAGCTACTTTTCGATCAGTTCGATTCGGTACTGATCTGGATCGCGAACGAAGCAAAGCCTGGATCCGCCTTCGCGAACGCTGTAGGGCGGCTTCTCCGGTTCGATCCCGTTGGCGGCCAGTTGCTCCAGCGTCGCATCCATGTCATCAACGGTGATCGCTATGTGGCCGTATCCGGTGCCGATTTCGTAGTTGTCGACGCCGTGGTTGTACGTCAATTCCAGCCGGGCACCGTCGCCGGGCAGGCCCATGAAGACATTGATCGCCTCTTCGCCGATCGGCATTCGTCTGATTTCTTCGAACCCGAGCTTGCCGTAGAAGCTCACCGAGCGATCGATGTCAGAGATTCGGTAACAGGTGTGGATCAGTTCGCTCATCGCTTCGACGAACGCTAATCGAACAGCTATTCGGATGCGTCGGTGGCGCCGACGGGTTGCTCATTCGCGTCGTCGCCGCTGGCCTGCGTGGCTGTGCCGTTGTCGTGCTCGCGCAAGTCGCGCTTGAGGATCTTGCCGGTCGCGTTGCGCGGAAGCTCTTTCAGGAAGACCACCTCTCGCGGCACCTTGAAGTTGGCAAGGTGCTGCTTCACGTGTGACTTGATCGAAGCCTCGTCGACGTCGTGGTCCGAGTGCTTGACGACGAAGGCCTTGAGGCGTTCGCCGAACTGTTCATCGTCGACACCGATCACTGCCGTCTCATGCACGCCGTCGTGACGGGCGATCACGTCCTCCACCTCGATCGGGTAAACGTTTTCGCCACCGGAGACGATCATTTCGTCGATGCGACCATCGATGAACAGCCGGTCGTTCTCGTCGAGATGGCCGAGATCGCCAGTGCCCGCCATGTCGGCCATCGCGTTCTTTTTCTCACCGCCGGTGTAGCCCTCGAAGATCATGTCGTGCTTGACAAATATCTGCCCCGTCTCACCGCGCGGCACTTCGTTGCCCTCGTCGTCGACGATCTTCAGAACGGTGCCTGTCGGTACCTTGCCGGCGGTGCCGGGCGCCGCGCGCATGTCCTTCGGTCCGGCGATCGTCGCCCACGCGACTTCGGTGGATCCGTAGAGGTTGTAGAGCACGTCGCCGAACTCATCCATGAATTCGGTCGCAAGCTCGCCTTGGAGCGCGGAACCGCTGGCGCAGACCGAGTTGAGACTTGAAACGTTGTATTTGCGACGCGTTTCCTCGGGCAGATCGAGCATGCGTTGAAGCATCACGGGAACGACCGTCATCATGTCGACCTGTTCGCGCTCGATCGTGCGCAGTGTGTCTTCAGGGTCGAAGCGGCGGCGCAGAATCGTCGTGCCGCGGAACGTCAAGTTGGCTGAGAAGTTCGAGAAGCCCCATGCATGAAAAAGCGGCGCAGCCACGAGCATCCGGTCGCCGCGACGATACGGGATCGTCGAGACCACGGAGAGCAGGCTCTTCAGTCCGCGTGGTTCGGCGCGGGCAGCGCCCTTCGGCTTGCCGGTGGTGCCCGAGGTGAGGATGATCGTGCGACCTGTGCGCTCCGGTGCCGGCGGCTCCTCGGTGCTGCGACCTTCGCGCAGGTCATCGAGCGTCGCGAAGGCCGGAGCATCCGAATCCTTCCACGCGATGAAGACCGGGCGATCCTGAAGTGCACCATCGAGCATCGCGACGTATTCCTCATCCATGATCACCGCGTCCGCGTTCTGATCCTCGATCACTTGGACAAGCTGCGGGCCGGCAAATGCGGTGTTCAGCAAGAGTCCGTCGGCGCCGACTTTGAGCGTCGCGACGAAGGACTCGATGAATCCGCGATGGTTGCGGCAGAGAATCGCAACGCGGCTGTCGGCACCAACACCGTGAGCAGCCAGACCGTGAGCGATCTGATTCGTGCGTTCGTGCACCTCTTTGTGGGTCAGGGTTCCGAGCTCATCGATGATCGCCGGTTCGTTCGGTACGGCTACTGCGTTGATCGCGTAGCCGGCAGGTTGCGTTGGGCCGTACTTCTTCATCGCGCGCTTCATCTCGAGCAACACCTTGGGATGCGTAGGACGAACCATCCTGGTGTTGTGAAGAGTCTTGGCAAGTTCGCCGTAGCGCTTGCCGGCATCGGAGAGCTTGCCCATCAGAGTTCACTGACCGCCGTCGCCGCGAGCGGCTCGGTGAAATTCTCGGCGCGTAGATCGAACTCGCCACTCTCGCCCTTTGCGGGCACGGCGGTCATCGCGTGCTCGGATATCGCTGTGATCGTGAGACTCGGATTGACGCCTGGGTTGGCCGGCATCGCCGAACCGTCGCAGATCAAGAAATTGTCGTAACCGAAGACCCGGTTGTGTCTGTCGATCACGCCTGTGTTCGCGCTTTTTCCGATTACGGCACCGCCGAGAATGTGGGCGGTCGTCGGGATGTTGAACAAAACTTCGAAGATGCTGCTCTGCGGCACGCCGCCCATGCGCTTGGCGGCTAGCTCGGCGGCCTTGTTGGCCGCTGGAATGAATCGAGGGTTCGGGTTCACTGGGTCTTCTTCCGTGCTCAGACGCCATCCGCCACCGATCAAGTTCTTCTTCGGGCGCAGCTTCAGCGAGTTGTCGAGCGTCTGCATCACGAGGATGATCATCGTTCGACGCGACCAATGGTAGGCGCCCAGCAAACGAACTACGTGAGCCGGGTGACGAATCGCCATCGCAAGAAACTTCAGCGGGCGCGTCACGCGGTTGCCCTCACCAGTCAACAGCGTGAAGGTGCGGCCCATTGCGTCGCCACCGTGCCCGTATGCGACGTTCTCTATGTGGGTGTTCTCGTCCGGGTAGAAACTCGAACTGATCGCCACCGAGGCGGTGTAGTCGACAGAGTCGTCCTTGGCGGTCACGGCAAGAATCGCTTCGCTGTTGGTGCGCACGAGTTCGCCAAGTCGATGAGAAATCCGCGGCAGCGAGCCGTTGAGCTTGCAGTTCGCGAGCAGCTCGTTGGTGCCCAACGCGCCGGCCGACATCACGATGCCGCGCGAACGGATCGTCTTGCGATTCTTGAACAACCAGGCTCCCGACCGAACCGTGGTGACTTCGTATCCGGCCGAGCCGTCGCGGCGACCGTTGGCGGCGCGGATCGGCTTGATGTCGGTGACGGTGCGAAGCGGCTCGATCCGCACGCCGAGCTTCTCTGCGAACCACAGGTAATTCTTCACGAGCGTGTTCTTTGCGCCGAACCGACAGCCCATCATGCAAGATCCGCAGTGGTGACAGGCCGTGCGCTCGGGTCCCTCGCCGCCGAAGTATGGGTCGGGGACGGTCTGACCCTTTTGCCCGGGCTCTCCGAAGAAGACGCCGACGCGGGTCTTCGTGTACGTCTCGGAAACACCAAAGTCATCGGCCAGGCCTTTGATCACATCGTCGGCCGGCTGATCGAATGGCACCTCGGTCACACCGAGCATGTGCTCGGCCGTGTCGTAGTGCGGCTGCAGCACGTCCGACCAATTCTCCATTCCTGCCCACTGCCGGTCATTGAAAAATTTTGGCCGTGCGCGGTACAGCGTGTTCGCATAGCCGAGACTTCCTCCGCCGACGCCACACCCGCTCAACACCACGACGTCCTTGAAGAATGTCATTCGGAAGATGCCTTTCATCTTCGCGAACGGGTGCCAAAAATAACGTTGCGGGTGCCGGTACATCGTCTCGGCGAAGTCTTCGTCCTCGAACCGCGCACCGCACTCGAGAACCTTGACGTCGTAGCCCTTCTCGGCCAGGCGCAGCGCGGAGACGCTGCCGCCAAATCCAGAGCCGACGATGATCCAGTCGTGGTCGTATTGGCTGTGTTTCAAGGTCGCGTCCGTGTGGTCTTGCGTTGGCAGCACGGCGGGCGCGAGTTATTGCGCCGACATCCCCACTGCGGATTTGCAGATTCTAACTGCGATTCGGCCGATCGACAGCGATCGGTTGGAAGTTTCCCCTCGCGCGCTCGCTCACGCCACCACGTCAGGAGTCTCGACGGCCACGAAATGGCCGGGTGAATGTCCGCCAACACGTCGCCATCAGCACGTACGCGTAAAGCATCAGCGATTGGTGCTTGAGATAAAAGAGGTCATGTGAGAGCTCGATGGCCGGGTCGATCTGCGCGTCTTCGGCGGCCGGCAACGAGTGCAGTTGCGCCCAGCCGGTCAGCCCGGGACGTACGAGATTGCGTCGGGCATAGAAATCGAGCTGTTGCTCGATGTCAGCCATCCGTTGCGGGCGCTCCGGTCGTGGACCTACGAGGCTCATGTCGCCACGCATCACGCTGAGCAGCAGCGGCAGGCGCTCGATACCGGAGGCACGAAGGAACTTGCCGAAACCAACCGGCGGAACGTCCTCCTCCGGCGGGCCGCCAGTCACGTCGCGACGGGCGACGCGAAAATATGAAACTGAGAACGATCGTCCTCGTTCGCCGACGCGACGCCGCTTTACGAGTACCGGTCGACCGAATGCAGCGCGCATGAACGCCGCTGTCAATGCCCACGCCGGCAACGTGAGCAGTCCGATGGTGCCGGCGACGACGATGTCGGTTGCCCGTGTGACCACTCGCGGAACCGGTCGGAAGCGAGGATGCATGATGTGCTGGAACCAGGCGACGTTCAGTTGCTCGACCGGCACTCTCCTGAAGACCGCTTCGTCGAATGCCGTCGCCGAGATCAGGCGGGTACGGAAGCGTTCGGCGCAGACGGTCGCGCGTTCAAAGACCTTCAGACGGTCGTCGTCGGTTGCCATCACCAGCAGGTCAATGTCGTTTCGGGCGACGATATGGCTGAGGTCGGCAATCAGACCGAGTCGCCTGACCTTGAAAGAGATGTGATCGAGGTCGCGCAAATTGTCGCGCTCGGTTGTGCGGGTCACATAGCCGACAACGCTGTAGCGATATGCGCGTTCTGCTGACAACTGCCAAGCAAGGTCGTGCGCGGCGGCGGCTTCGCCGAGCACGGCAACTCTTACGTGTACGAAACGGTCAGCGACCAGCTTCATTGCGAGTGCCGCGAGGGCCCCGGCCGAAAGTGCAATCAGGCCGGCGATTGCCGCCCGCCCGGCGGTCGAACTCGCGTCGACCGTGAAGGTCATGGCCAGCACACCGATACCGGCAACGACTGGCGAGAGTCCGCTGATCTCCGTTTCGGAGAGCGCACTGCGCCTGCCCTGAGCGCGAACGAGCAGGACGAGCAGCGCACTTGCAACGAACACAGCGAGGCTGCGGACGTAGATCGCTCCGGCGATCGGTCCGGCCATTGCCGCCGCGAAGTCCCCGAGCGCGGTCAGGGTCGACGGGCTCAGCGAGCGCGCGGCCTCCTCCTCGTCTTCTCGGTCGAGGTCGAAACCGTCCACAACGGTGAGTTGATGTACCGGTTTACCTTCGACGGGGGTCTGCTCGGGGTAGGCGCGCGAGCGTCGACCGTCTTGTTTGCCGACCTCATTGGGGAGCGGACGAAGTTCGGTGTGATCGAGCAGGTTCAGCGGAGCTGCGGGACTCGGCTCTGTCAATTTCGAATCGATCGGCGCACGAACGATCGGTGCTCCCAGTGGGCGACGCTGCCGATCATCGTCCGGAGCGCGATGACTCCGGGCGCGCCGGTCCAACCCCGTCCCTCCGCGAGACGAGTTTCGGCCGCTGTCGTGTGAGTCGTTGCTCGTGTCGTCCATCAGTGGTTCCGGTCCAAACTGTTCGGCTGCGCGCCTCTGCCGCTCGCGGTGGCGCAGGCGGCGCACGTGCGTATTCGATTCGTACAACGACCACATGGTGATTCGCTGCCGTTGTGCAGCCGCGCACCAATCACTGACCGAGAAACCTCGAAGTCGAACTGCCGAGCGAACACGCTCCAAACTAGCACGAACAGGGCGTTTGCGCAAGTCGCACGGAGCCCGCAAATTGCGTCAATACAGCGGGTTGAAGACCAATCCGGTGGGAATCTTCGGATAGAAGTACGTCGACTTCGGCGGCATGTTCACACCGTCCGCGGCGATTTCGCGGATCTGCTCGATCGGCGTCGGTCGCAGGAAGAAGCAGAGGTCGTAGCGTTCGGTCTCGACAAAGTTTCGAGCTTCCTCCACGTCGCTCGAATACCAGAGCCCGTTGAGGTGTGAGATGTCGTCGTCACTCATTCCCAGCGCTCCCTTCAAGAACAACGCCTCCAGGATTGCGGTGTCCAACTGCTGGTAACTCGCAGGAAAACCCTCAAGCGCACGGTCGGCTATCGATTGGTCTTTCAGCCTCAGGCGATAGGGCTGCTTGTTGACTGCATCGAGGTAGCCGAATTCACCGGCAACGCCCAGATTCTCTGGCGGCGCGAGCTGGTCTGACGTCACTTCGGACACCTCGAAATTCTGCTTGATCGCCTCGCCGACCGCCGCCTGTTGCTCGGCGGTCGTGTGCTCGGCGAGCCGGTGAGTCGCGAATACGGTCATTCCCGGGTCCTCGAGCGCGCAGACGTACATCAACACAAAGTTGTGGTCGCCCTCACCACCGACCTCGGCCGCATACGCGCGCGCGGTTTCGTAGCGGTGGTGGCCATCGGCTATCAATAACTCCCGATCGGCAAGAGCGGCGGTGAAAGTGGCGATGTCGGCGGAGTCTGCGACGCGCCAGATCGAATTTTCCGTCCCGTTCGAATCTCTCGCCTGATCGAAATGCTCGCCGTCGGCCACACGATCAATTGCCGCGCGAAAATCGCCGGACGCGTCCGAGAACAGGCTGAAAATCGGCGATAGGTTCATTCGCGTGGCGCGCATCAGATCGAGACGGTCCTGTTTGGGACCTGGGTGCGTGCGCTCGTGCGGACGAATCAGGCCCGGTCCGTAATCGGTCACACGCACGCGGCAAAACAGCCCTGTTCGGGTGCGCGCCGTGCCGTCGGGACCCTCGTAGTTCTGGCGCAGCACCCAGAAAGCCGGCTCGTTCTCAGCGGTTAGTGCGCCCGCTTCCGTCCAAGCCTCGATCAGTTCGCCAGCGCGGCTGTATTTGCGATCTCCGGCTGGCAGATCGATTTCTACGACGTTGTAGGAGTTTCCGCCGGCGAGCTCGGCGCGAAGAGCGTCGTCGATCACGTCGTACGGGGGCGAAATGAGCTGTTCGAGCGGGCCGGCCACGGCCGTGTCGAATCGCACTGTTCTGATCGGTTTTATCTCGGCCATCGGAGCGGCCAGCTTATCGCGGGGTCGTGTTGACGCGAGCGGCGCGTATGATTCGGACCGATCGGGGCGTGGCGCAGCCTGGTAGCGCACCTGCTTTGGGAGCAGGGGGTCGCTGGTTCGAATCCAGTCGCCCCGATGAATTACGTTCGGGTCCGGGTAGCTTTCACAAAATTTCGGTAGTTCTCCGACGACGTGCGAAAGCGCAAACATAGCCCCAACGAGGTAGAAATCCAGGATGAAAAAACTTGCGTTTTGCTCTGGACAAACCCTTGATCCGGTGCTAAAGTCGAAGGGTCGGTACCACTATCGACGTCGGAAAACTCGGTTGAAAATTCCGCAAGCAATGAGATTCACTCGGTTCAGTTGATACCTGTGATTTAGATTCCTGTGATTTAGATTTTCGGTGAATCGCAGGGCCGATCGCCATTGAATCCCGAAATTGCTTCTTTAACTCGGCCATACAAGTCGTCATTACAGACGCGTTTGAAAGCAAAAAGGAATAGGACTTAGACATCATGGACTCGGCGTACTCAGCTTCGACGCTTTATGGGCGTCCCCGCGCGAATCGCAGCATTGGCTCGCGCAGATCAATCATCGCGCTTGCTCTGGCGACTGCACTCACTTGCCTGGGATTGGCTATTGGTGCTCAGTCCGCCTCCGCAAGCTTCACGTGCATCTCGCTCGACCCCCCAACTGCGAACAACCAGCTTCCGCAGGACACCACGCACACCGTCACCGCGACCGTGCGTGTCAGCTACGACCCGATCGGTCACCCGAACTCAGACGGTCCCGCAGCCGGGAACACCACCGGCGACTACTCGGTGTGGTGGATCTGGGATGACTACTACAAGGCGCTCTACCCCAACGCGACGGACAGGTTCACGGACTTTTACCAGACCACCTTCCTGAACTCGCTCTACCCGGGTGTGTGCAGTGACCCGAACGTTCCGGCAACGCTGCCGGTGTTGCCGAATGCTCCGGTGAGCTTCCTCATCACCAGCGGACCAAGTGCCGGACAGACCGGACAGTCGACGACCGACGCCAACGGTCAGGCGACCTTCACCTGGACCAACGGCGTTCCGGGAACCGACAGCGTGTCCGCGTCGACGTTCTCAAACTTCTCACCCCCGTCACCGCTCACGTCCGACCCGCCGGACGGTTCCGGTGTGGACGTTCTCAGTGGTCCCGTCACGGCGACTGCGGTCAAGAACTGGCTTCCGCCGATCCCGCCACCGCCACCACCGCCACCGCCACCACCACCGCCAACTCCGCCAGTGACGCCGTCTGCCGTACCGGCCGCCGTCCTGCGCATCCCGGGCAAGTGCCGGACACGTCGCTTCTACATTCGCGCGTCGACGTCTGGTGGAAAGGTCCGCAAGATGGTCCTGAAGATCGACCGCAAGACGGCAAAGGTTCGTCGCACCATCAAGCGCAAGACGAGCCGTCGATTCTTGATCGACACCGGCCGCTACAAGGCTGGAACCCACCGCGTGACATTGACCACGTACTTCACCAACGGTCGACGTGTCACCAAGACTGGGCGCTTCAGGCTCTGCAAGGTTCGCACCTCGCGCGCTCGCGTGAGTCCGAGGTTCACCGGCTGACCCCAGTCCGTACGAAATTCCGAGCAGCTAGCGGGTTGTCGTAAAAACCACAGCCCTGCCACACAACATCCACCGCAAGGTGGATGTTGTGGTTAAGGCAGCCGCTTCGGTCGTCGGTCTGCTGAATCCCAGCTCACTGGTAGCGTTGATTGCGTGAGTAATCCTCTTGCGGAAGCCACCATTGGATCGGTGTCGCCGCCGATGGTCTTGCTTCTGGTGATTGTCACGGTCGCCTATGCGAAGCGTGTCCACTCACTCGCCGGAACGCGACGGTCGGTACGCCGATTGCGTCAAGTGTCGTTCTATTCGGCGATTGTCGTACTGATCGCCGAACCACTTTCGCCGATCGGTCCGTGGGCCGAACTGTCTTTCACCGCGCACATGCTCGAACATCTCGCGATCGGCGATCTTGCTGCGCTGCTGATGGTTCTTGGGCTGACTGGCCCGTTGATTCAACCGCTGCTGAAGAATCCGATTGTGGCCGCGCTTCGGCCGCTGACCCATCCGCTTGTTGCGGTGGCGTTCTGGATACTGAACCTCTATCTCTGGCACTTGCCGGTGCTGTTCGGAGCGGCGCTCGACTACGACAGCGTGCACGTGATCCAACACATGCTGTTCTTCTCGGCGGGCTTCAACATGTGGATGGCGCTATTTGGACCGCTACCGCAACCGGCATGGTTTGGCAACATCGCGAAGCTGTTCTACATCGTTGGCGTGCGCGTAGCCGGGGTGCTGCTCGGAAACGTCTTCGTTTTCAGCGGTACGACGTATTACGCCCAGTACGAATCGGCCGAGAACCCCTTCGGTCTGTCACCGCTCGCCGACCAGAGCACGGCCGGCGCGGTGATGATGGCGGAGGGCACGTTCATCTCATTCGTTTTGTTCGCCTGGCTTTTCTATAGAGCAGCGCGCGAGGGAGAGGAAAGCCAAAAGTTGCTCGATCTCGCGAACCAACACGGCATTGCAGTCACCGACGCGCGCACCGCCAGAGCCGCAGCAGCCGGCACGACTGATTTGCTGCGCGAGCGGATTTCGTCGCGAGCCGGCGAGAAGACCAGTCCGGCGACCGACCGCGACGGCGAACCTTGACATTCGCCAGTCGCGCCATACACTGGGGTCGATCTCGGATCGCGACTGACTCGGTTGACGTCGCGTGAACTCGAAACTCGGAACTGGAGAAAGACGCGCCGCCCATGCGTTTCCTGATTGCTGCACTCGCGACGTTTGTGTTGGCTGCAAGTCCCGCCTTCGCCGACGCTCACGCCCCAGCTGATTCTGTGACGTCGGTTGACCCGGCGCTGCCGGCGACAGTTGACGCCAGTGCGGTCGACCCGGTCGTGCGGCTTGCCCGCCACCGCCGATGTTCGAGCAGGACGATCGTGATCAGTCCGGTTTACTTCGGCGGACCGTTGATCAAATCGGTGCTGTTCGTGAACGGTCGCCGAATGCAAACTCTCACCGAAAGTGGTCGCCCGTTCAACCTCGGAGTTCGTCGATTCAAGGCCGGTCGCAACAACTATGAAGTCGTTAGCGTCTTCGCGAGCGGAAAAGCGGCCAGCGTGATCGGCGCGTTCAAGCGTTGTTCTCGCCGACGGTGAAACGCCGATCCGTCAAACGGTCGCCGCTGACACAAGGTCGAGCACGCGTCGACTCGCGGTGGCCAGATCCAACTCGTCGGCGGCTGTGACAGTGACGTGCCCAAGCTTTCGTCCGGGGCGCGGTTCTTTGTCGTAGAGGTGAACGTGCGCGCCGGGCACCGCGAGCAACGATTCAAGTGCGGGGCTGTCCCCGATCAAATTGACCATCAGGCAATCGGTCACTGGTGACGTACTCCCGAGAGGCAGATCGAGAATCGCGCGAATGTGGTTTTCGAACTGCGAAGTCGGTGCGGCATCGATCGTCCAGTGACCACTGTTGTGAACACGTGGCGCAAACTCGTTGGCGATCAATTCGCCGTCGAGCTCGAAGAGCTCGAGCGCGAGCACCCCGACATAGTCAAGCGCGGTCAGAAGTGAGGTCACGTACGAATTTGCGAGTTCGGTCAGGCTTTCGCTGAGATTGGCCGGTGCTTTGGATGTGCGCAGAATCCCCGATACGTGAAGGTTCTCGGCAGGCGGATAGATCACGATCTCGCCGCTGGACGACCGCACGGCAATCACCGAGAGTTCGCGCTCAAACGCGACTCGGCGCTCTATGACGCTCGGCGACTCTCCGACCGACGTCCACGCGCGCGCCAGGTCAGCGGAGCTATCGATGGTCGCCTGACCCTTGCCGTCATAGCCAAACCTTCGCGTCTTGAGGATCGCCGGTTCGGCGATCGCGTCGAACGCAGATTCAAGGTCGGCAAAGGAATCAACCGCCATGTATGGGGCGATCGGGATGTCCAGTTCCGAAAAAAGCAGCTTCTCGCTCAGTCTGTCTTGGCTTGCTTCGAGCGCGTGAGTTGGCGGTGAGAGTTTCGCCCGCGACTCGATCGCCGCCAGCGCCGGTGCCGAAACGTTCTCGAACTCGAAGGTCACGACATCGCTTTTCGCGGCGATTTCGAGTAGCGCGTCGATTTCGTCGAATGCGGCAATCGTGTGGTCGGCGGCGACGCCCGCTCCCGCCGAAGGCGATGGATCGACCACACCGCAATCGACGCCGAGTGGAGCGGCGGCCAACGCGAGCATGCGGCCGAGCTGTCCACCGCCCACGATCCCGACGTACGGCGGCAAGTCGTCAATCCCGATCGGGCTGCTGCGCTACTGCTGCAGTGGCGGCAGCGCGTCTGGCATCAAGGGCAGCGAGGATTTCCGGGTGACTGTTCGAGAGGATCGAGGCAGCCAGCAGTGCGGCATTCGTCGCCCCAGCACCGCCGATCGCCAGCGTGCCCACTGGAATTCCGGCGGGCATCTGGGCGATTGAAAGCAATGAGTCGATTCCGTTCAGCGCCTTCGACTGGACCGGGACGCCGAGCACGGGGATCGAAGTCTTGGCGGCGACCATTCCGGGCAGGTGTGCGGCGCCACCGGCACCGGCGATGATCACCTCGAGTCCGCGATCGCGCGCCGACTCCGCGTAGGAGAACAGACGATCTGGCGTGCGATGCGCGGAAACGATCTTCACTTCGTGCTCGATTCCGAGCTCCTCGAGCACGGTCGCGGCGCACGAGAGTGTTTCCCAGTCGGACTGGGATCCCATGATTACGCCGACCAGCGGCGCATCGGGGGAGGTGATTGCGGGCGTGTTCACGGTCGGTCGCAAGGTTACCGAGCGCCGAACGCGAATCCATTGTCGGCAGCGATTGTCGATGCACTGCTCCGCCGGAAGTGATAGGACAATCAACTGCAGGTACACGCGAACTGATCGACCGAGAGGATTTTCCCGATGCGTTTCAAGACTTTTCTTACAGTTGCGCTGATCGCGCTCTTCGCGTTCTCCGCGTCGGGTTGTGGCGACAGCGAAGACGAAGGAATCAACACCACGGACAACAATCCGGCGCAATCCGAGGCTGAAGATCCCAACGGCGAGATGGCTGAATCCAGCGGATCCGAAACGAAGCTTGCGCTTGCCGCCAACCCGGATGGCGAGCTCAAGTACAACAAGACGAAACTGAACACCAAGCCCGGAAACGTCACGATCGCGTTGACGAACGAATCCTCGACGCCACATGACGTCGCCGTTCGCGATTCGACGGACGCGGAAATCGGCAAGAGCCAAACGATCACCGATTCCGAAACTTCGTTGGTGCTGCCGGATCTCGGCGCGGGCAGTTACACATTCTTTTGCACGCTGCCCGGCCACGAGGCGGCGGGCATGAAAGGCACGCTGACCGTTCGGTGAGCGGTCACGATGTGCTTGTGCAGGGTCCGCGATGATCGATCGCTGCTACCGAGGCATCGCGCCCTTTGTGCGCTTGTACACCATGGGGGCAGACTCCGCACGCCTGGTCGAACTGGGCTCGGTGACGGCGTCCGTCGTGCCGGCTTCGCCGCAACGGTCGCTCGTCAATACGGTGGTGTTCGACCGTGCCAAACCGGCCGAGTTGGAGTCTGCATTGCCGACGTTGCAGACCGAGTTTGCGGCTGCCGGCGTCGTTGCCAGCAGCGTCTGGGTTGTGGAGGGCGACAGCGAAGCAGAGGCGATGGTCGTAGATCACGGTTACACGATCGACTCGACTCCGCGAGCGATGGGTGCAGATATTTCCGCTCTCGAACTCGCGGGCCCGATCGACGACGTGGATCTCAGCTGGGACATGCCGACGGTTTCAAAGCTGAATGAACGCGCGTACGGGCTTGATCAAGGCGAATTCGGCGCGGTACTCGATCGGATACCGCCGAGCGATGACGTTTTCTGCTTCACCGCGATCTCCGGTGGCGAGCGCGTGGCCACCGTGATGACGCTGCACATGCCCGACGGAGACTGCACGGTGTATTTCGTCGCGACCGACCCTGAGCATCGGCGAGAGGGACATGCCCGTCGCGCGATGACCGCTGCACTGCAGCACGCGACGGCCGCCGGTTGCACGACCACGACGTTGCAGGCGACAAGCCACGGCGCACCGCTGTACCGCCTTCTCGGCTATGAGGATCTCGGCGTAGCCGTAAACCTCTGGGAGAAGCGCAGCGCCTGACCGACGAGTGCTCGACGCCAACAGAAAGGGCGGCCTGCCGGCCGCCCTCGCTGTGTGCTCTTCGTTGTCCCATTCGCATGCAAGCTGTTTTGGGGGAGAATGCATGCGAATCGCTCGGTATGCAAAGCATTGTGAACGATCGTGATTCAGCGCGTGCGTTCACCGCATTAACGCAATGTTGTCGCCGTCAAGTCGTACGTCGTGCTGTGGCAGAGGACGGTCGACGCACCGCGCCGCCAACGCTCTTGGCGGGGTTGCCGTCAACTCGAAGCCGGTTGCGGCGCGGCGATCGACCATGTGCTGTGAGCGGTCATCGGGGGGTTGATGGCCGTACACCGTCGGACATCCCGTTGAAAGTCCGAACTTCCTGAACGATTCTAATGGAACGGTTGACGCCGTGCGGTGACGTCAACCGAGACGAGCCGAGTAGGTTCTTATGCGATGTGCGGCAGATACACGCTGACGAAACCCGATTGGGTCGAGCACGACTTCCACACGAGTTTTCCCACGCTCGCCGATTCGCTGCGGCGACCGCGCTTCAACGTGGCCCCCGGGCAGTTGGTACTTGCACTGAAGCGACGCGGCGGCGGTCCGAATTCCGAATCATTTGACGCGGAGTCGATGCGATGGGGAGTCGAGGCCCCCTGGAAAGGTGGGCCGCCCCAGATGATCAACGCCCGCGCGGAAAAGCTCCAGTCTTCGCGAGTTTGGAAATCGATGCTCGAAGGTGGGCGCTGCGCGATTCCGGCCGACGGGTTTTACGAGTGGCGCGCAGCGGAAAAGAAAGGTGCGAGAAAGCAACCTTTCTGGTTCAGTCGTAGCGGCGGCGAGGGCTTCATGTTTGCGGGGCTGTCAACGCCGGATCCCACGGACTGCGAGCGGCCGTTCCAATGCACGATCATCACCGTCGAGCCCAACGAGCTGATCGAGGGTGTGCACGATCGGATGCCTGCGATGCTGCATCGACGCGACGTCGGTCGCTGGTTGGGGGCAGATCTCGACGATGCGTTGGCGCTGCTTCAGCCATTTCCGTCGGTCGAAATGACTGCGCGCGCTGTCGGCGGCGCTGTGGGCAGTGCGGCGAACGACGACGCATCATTGATCGAACCGGTGAATCTGGCGGAAACTGTCGGCGCGGATGCCGAGCCGCCTCTGTTCTGAAACCTATGCCTCAATGGCCATATGCGGCTAAAGCGGTGTATTCCGGTCGCCGAAAACCTATGAATGGCATCGTCGGCGCCTCGAACTCGCGGAATTTTCGTCTTGGTCGTTTTGATCGCGGCCGCCATGGTGCTGACCGGTTGCACTGGAACGTGGTCGGGCAAGGGCAGTGAAGTTGCCGACGCGATTGATCGTGCATCTGAAGCCAAGCGCGGAAAGTTCTCCGGTTCGATGCAGATGAAGATGACCGGTGGTTCACCCGCACTCGCAGAACACGGCGAGGTGACACTCACGATGACTGGAGCCACGGATTCGTCCGATCCGACGAATCCGAGGATGTGGATGGAATTCGAGACCGTCGGCCAGGGAGTGGCGATGCGGACCGCGATGCCCGGTGACGGCAAGGTCTACATGACCGCCGGCAACGAGACTTTCTCGATCCCCGTCCCGCTCTCGAAAACCAATCAATACGCGATCGACAATGCCCGGCTACTCGCCGCCCTGGGGTCTGCAGTGGGGGGATTCAAGGATTCGCAGCCGATGGTGAACATCCAGGGACAAAGCGTGCCTGCGATCAGCGCAAAGGTCGATCGCGGCAAGCTCTGCGGCAACGTACTCGAGGCGATGGGCAACGCGTTCAATGCCGGCGCTGGGTCCGGTGCGGCAGACCTTTCGAAGTCGTTTGGCGGCGAGGCGGGCAAAGGGCTGGAGGGTGTCTGCAAATCGATGCTGCGCAAAGATCCAAACATCTGGTTTGGGATCACCGACGGAACACTCACTGACGTGGCCCTAACCGCCGACGTCGTGTTCCCGTTCGGCGTGGCGATGTCTTTGACCGGTCAGTACCACATGTATGACCTGGATCAACCTATCGGCAGGATCAAGATTCCCGCAAGTGCGATCGAGCTCGGCAGTTTCGAAGAGATGCAGGCCCGGGTCGTTGGAAACTCCAAAGCCGACGCATCGGCATTTGGACCGTAGTTGGACGCCGCGCCCGTCGGTCACCGGTCGAGTAGATTGGCTCGGTGGGCATCGGTGGATCGAATGCGGATAGCGAATCGGACGACGCGCGGTCGCAGCTGACGCTCGATTCGACCGCAGGTCGCTGGACGATGGCTGCGGCCGTGCTCGGAACATCGATGGTTTTTCTCGACGGGACGGTCGTCAATATCGCTCTGCCGGCGATCGGGGACGAGTTCGGGGCGAGCATCACCGGCCTGCAGTGGATCGTCAACGGTTACCTGTTGACGCTCGCTTCGCTCGTGCTGCTCGGCGGCGCACTGGGCGACCGCTACGGGCGGGCACGGATCTTTCAGATCGGAGTGATCGGCTTCACGCTTGCATCGGTGCTCTGCGCATTGGCCACGTCGACGGAGCTGCTGATCGCGGGGCGAATACTTCAGGGGGTCGGCGGAGCTTTGCTCACGCCGGGAAGTCTCGCGATCATCGAAGCCAGCTTCGTAAAAATCGATCGCGCAAGGGCGATCGGGCTATGGTCGGGGCTGGCCGGAGCGTCGATGGCAGTTGGACCTCCGCTCGGCGGATACTTGGTCGAGGCGGTCGGCTGGCGTTCAGTGTTCTTCATCAACGTGCCGATTGGGATCGCCGTAGCGCTGATCGCTTGGCGAAAAGTGCCCGAGAGTCGCGACACATCGCTGACCGGGAGTGTTGACTTTCCGGGCGCCGTGCTTGCGGTGGTGACTCTGGCGGCGGCGTCCTATGCGCTGATCGAGGGACCGGACCTCGGGCCGACATCGCCCACCGTGATCGCATCGCTACTGGCGTCCTTCACCGCCGCAGCGGTTTTTCTACTGGTCGAGCGGCGGACGCGCGAACCGATGTTGCCGCTCAAGCTTTTCAGCAATCAGACATTTTCAGCCGCCAACCTCGTGACCTTTCTCGTCTACGCAGCGTTCGGCGGAGCACTGTTCCTGCTCGTCGTGCTTTTGCAGACGGGAATGGGATACTCACCGATCCTCGCCGGTGCGGCGACGCTGCCGGTGACGATCATGATGCTCTTGTTCAGCAGCCGCGCCGGGGCGTTGGCACAGCGCGTAGGCGCCCGGACCCCGCTTACCGTCGGTTCGGTGGTGATTGCGCTATCGCTCGCGTTGATGAGTCGTTTGGGAATTGACTCTGACTATCTGACCGATGTTCTGCCAACCGTTACGGTGCTGGCGATCGGACTGACGATCGTCGTCGCGCCGGTGACGGCAACGACGCTCGGTGCCGTACCCGACGAAAACGCCGGTGTTGCCTCGGCCGTCAGCAATGCGGTGTCGCGAACTGGACAGCTCTTCGCGATTGCGCTCCTGCCGGCGGTCGGTGGCCTCAGCGGCGAGCAGTATGACAATCCGACCGCTATCGCTTCGGCCTTCGAGACGGCGGCACTGTTTGCGGCCGGAGTCTGCCTGTTGGGTGCCGTCGTGGCTTGGACGTTGATCGACCGCAACGCCCTGAAAGTCGGAGAGCCGGAGCTCGTGCAGCCAGCGGATTGCGGTCTGGCAGGCGCACCGCTGGTCGGTGCCGAAGCGGTCAGAAGCGCTGACGGCTGAAGGCGCTGTGACCGTGCACTCGTTTGAAGCGCCGAAGTTCGGCGTCGAATTCGAGTCCGAACAGGACTGCGATGTTCGTCAACCAGAGCCAGACCAAAAAGATGATCACTCCGGCCAGACTCCCGTAAACCTTGTTGTAGCGCGCGAAGCTACCCACGTAGAGGCTGAACGCGAAGCTCAGCAGCAACCAGAGCGTGACGGCGAGGATGATTCCCGGCGTCACGAGCCGAAACCGATGCTCCTCGTGATCGGGGCCAAGGTTGTAGAGAATCGCGAGTGCCAGGACGGCGAGCGCGATCACAAACGGCCACTTGAAATAATCCCAGCCACCGGTACCGTCGTCCGAGACGCCGGTCAAGTGCGCCACTTCACGGGCGACCGGCCCGGTCAGGACGATTGCAAGGCCGGCGATCAACAACAGTGTCATCAGCAGCGCCGTCAACCCCAGACGCAGGGGCAGCGTCTTGTAGAACGGGCGTTCGTCACGCACCGCGAGCACTATGCCGGCGGCGCGGATGTATGCACCGATGTAGCTCGATGCCGAATAGACGGCGGTGAAAAGACCGATGAAAAGGAGCACGCCAGCTGTGGTGCCGCTCTCCTGCAAGCCGCGAATCGCACTCAGGAAGACGTCCCGAACCGCGTTCGGCGCCAACTCCTCGAAGTTCTCGATGATCGAGCCGGTGACCGACTGCCCCATCAATCCGAGTATTGAAACCAGCACGAGCAATCCGGGAAATATCGACAGCATCGAGTAGTAGGTCAGGGCGGCCGCCCAGTCCGTCAACTTGTGTTCGGAGAAGCGCGAGAAGGCGATGTCGAGCTGGCCGTAGACGACCTTGATGATCCGTCGCCGCGGCGGGCGAGTTGGATCGTCCAAGTTTGGTTCGTTCGGTGTCACGCGCTCATGTTTGCTGATCGCTCGGAGCAACGTACCGGGATCGTGTTTGGTTTGGCGACAGGGCCGAGCTTTACGCTGCTCAATGGATGTATCGCTGGATCATCACTCTCTACCGGGCATTCAAAGTGCCGGAGGCCCGCGCGCCGCTTTCTGCGGCGGTCGCGTTGCTGGTGACTGGAACTGCCTTCTACATGCTGATCGAAGGCTGGTCCATGGTTGACGCCTTCTACTTCAGCGTTACGACGTTGACGACCGTGGGTTTCGGCCAGCCCGCACCGGAGACCGACGTCGGGAAAATCTTCACTGCGTTTTTCGTGCTCAGTGGCGTCGGCATGTTCCTCGCAGTTCTCAATGCGATCGGAATTCAGGCGGTCAAAATTCAGGCATCTGAGGTGCCGATCGGCAGATTGCGCCGTGGCAAGGAAGTCACGCCACCGAGGACGATTTCGGCGACGGATTTCACAGCCGGTGAATTGAAGATCGAAGCCGAAGAAAACGACGAAGCCGAAGCGAACGACGAAACCGAGGAGAAGGGCGAAGACGACGAACGCGGATCCGACCCGCCAGGCACTTCGTAGCTGCCAGCCGCAGCGACCGGCAGCGTCAGGCCAGTTCGGGCGCGTCCGTGGAATCGGTGCTTGTGGGGTCTGGGCCTGTGGGTTCGTCGGGCGGCGAAAGTGGCAGCTCGGTCATTGACTTGACCTCGTCCTTGAAGCGGTTGTACTCCTGGTAAGTGATCTGCAACGTTGCCGCGATTGGAATCGCAAGGATTGCGCCGACGATTCCCATCAACGTTCCGCCGAACAGCACCGCGATGAGGATCACGAAAGGCTCCATTTCGACGGCACGGCTCTGGATTCGCGGCTGAATCACGTAGTTCTCGAACTGCTGGTAGCCGATCACGAACACCGCCCAGATGATCGTGTCGAGCGGGAAGTCGGCGAACAGTGTGACTATGCCCACGAGCAGTCCGGCGATCGTCGAGCCGACCATCGGAACGAAATCGAACAGCGCCACGATCACTGCGAGGACCAGCGGCGAGGGCACGCCGAGGATCGCCAGCACGATGAATGCCGAGAGCCCTGCCAAGAATGATTGGGCGATCGCGCCGCCGATGTAATTGCCCACCGCGCCGCCGATTCTGTCGACAGTT
>JBMYXO010000006.1:40654-54074 GCA_049608465.1 Solirubrobacterales bacterium
TGGGCCGGCGCGCGACGCGAGCCACTCGTCGATCCACCGACGTCCGCGGGCGACCATGAACAGACTTAGGACGAACACCGTGAACGTTGCGAATATCGAATTGATCAGCGCCGTTCCGATGTCGCCGAGCGTGCTTGCGGCGTCTCCGAGCTTGCCCGAAAGGTCGTTCGCGACGTTGGTCAACTGTTGGTTGAAGTCGAAGTTCTCATCGAACTTCTGGAACTCTTTGTTCTTTTGCAGCGCATCCTGGAGATCGTTGATGAACTGCGGCATTTGGTCCACCAAGTCGACTGCGGAAGTGACAAGCGGCGGCAGGAGTGCGGCACTCAACCCGAGCGGAACCAGCAGGATCATCAGATAGACGATCGTGATCGCCAGCCCGCGCTTCATGTGCTGAGAGAAATAATTGACCGGTCCCGAGGCAGCGATCGAAACGAACACTGCGATCGTCAGCCAGAGCAATGGAGTCTGGAGCCGGTAGATCAGGTAGATCGAAAGCAACACGGCGACGACAGTGAAGATCGTGCGCAGAACCTTGCGATCGAACGGCGGGTCGTCCGACGGGCGATACCAAGGGGATGCCTCCATGCGGGGCATCGTAAATTGCGGCGTGGACGCCGCAAAAGCGTTTCGCACGGCTACGCTGCCGCCGTGGCTTCAAGCATTTTCAGGCCCGACCTGCTCGCAGGCCAAGTGATACTGGTCAGCGGCGGAGGGAGCGGTATCGGCCGTGCGACCGCGATCGAGCTCACGCAGCTCGGCGCCGACCTGATCATCTGCGGCCGCGAGATCGAGCCACTCCGCGAAACCTCCGACCTTTGCATGAAGGCTGGCGGCGAGGGCAGCGTGAGTGCGATGGTGTGCGACATCCGCGAGGCCGATCAGGTCAAATCATTGGTTGACGCAACGCTCGACATGCACGGACGGATCAATACGTTGGTGAACAACGCCGGAGGACAGTTTCTGGCACCGGCCGAGGCGATCAACGAAAAAGGTTTCGACACCGTGATTCGGTTGAACGTGCACGGCACGTGGCTGATGACGCATGAGGTGGCGACGCGTGCAATGATCCCGACCGATCCGGAGACCGGCGATCCGCATGGCGGCAAAATCATTGACGTCACGCTCTCGCCCCACAACGGCATGCCGGGCATGGTCCACAGCGGCGCGGCGCGTGCGGCGGTTGAAAACATGGTGAAGACGCTGTCGATCGAATGGGCGCGGTTCGATATCAAGCTGAACGCGTTGGCAATCGGTCAGATCGCCACCGAAACGCTGCTCACGAAGTACCCGGCTGTCGTCGTGGAGAATCTTTCACACTCGATTCCCGCCGGTCGCCTCGGCAGGCCGGAGGAGGTCGCCTGGCAAGTCGCGTATCTGGCTTCCGAGGCTGGCGACTTCTACAGCGGTTCTGTGCTTACGATGGACGGCGCACGCGACAATTGGCTCGGGCCGTGGCCACCGACTCAGCTGATCGACGACTCGGGCGAACCTGTATCGGAGGAGAGAAACGAATGACCAAATTATGTCCGTACCTCAACTTTGACGGCGATGCCCGCGCGGCGATGGAGTTCTACAACTCGATCTTTGGCGGTGATCTCAGCATCCAGACCTTCGGTGAGGCGCCGATCGACGCTTCTCCCGAGGCTGCCGACCGCGTGATGCACGCCGCGGTTTTCAGCGATGACATCGTTCTGATGGCCAGCGACACGATGCCGGGGATGGAGCATGACCCAGGTTCGAACGTGCACCTCTCGCTCGTCGGCCCGGACGAATCGACATTGACCGGTTACTTCAACTCGCTGGCTGACGGCGGCGCCGTCACGATGCCCCTCGAGAAACAGTTCTGGGGCGACACGTTCGGAATGTGCACCGACAAGTTCGGAATTCACTGGATGGTCAACGTCGGCGAATTCGCCCCAGCGTAGGAGTAAGGTTTCGCGCCATGTCCACAGCAAACATGCAAACTTCAGAGGGCGTTATCGAGATTCAGTTCTTCGATGACGCCGCACCCAAGACCGTCGCCAACTTCCACAAGCTCGCTGGCGATGGCTTCTACGACGGCCTCGTCTTTCACCGTGTGATCAAAGACTTCATGATCCAGGGTGGCTGCCCAGAAGGCACCGGCACCGGTGGCCCGGGCTACAAGTTCGAGGACGAGTTCAACGAAAACAAGATCGTTCGCGGAGCACTGGCGATGGCCAACGCCGGCCCCAACACCAACGGTTCTCAATTCTTCATCGTCACGACCGAGGCGGCACCGTGGCTCGACGGCAAGCACACCGTCTTCGGAACCGTGACGAGTGGCATGGAAGTCGTCGACGCAATAGAGAACTCCGAAACCGACGGCCGCGACGCCCCCGTAGAGCCAAAAATGATCGAGTCGATCACCATCACCCAGTAGCCACACAACAAGGTTTGCCTTTTGGCAAACCTTGTTTTACAGAGCCCTGTGTTTTTGGTGGGGGAGGATTCCGCCGTTGTGGCCGAGTTCTTCGAGGATTGCGGTTGTGTCCTCTGTCAGCGGTTTGGCGTGACCGGGAAATAGCGTTTTCGGCGACAATGCCGAGAGCTTGAGCAGGCTTGCCTTCGCGACCTCGGTATCGAGGTTGAAACCGTCCAGCGGCACGCGTGGTCGGCCCGGGATTCCGGTCAGTGGATCGACCGTGTAAACGGCGTCGCTCGAGAGCACGATTCCGTCGGACTCGCGATAGAGCGCGATCATGCCAGGCGCGTGACCGGGAACGTGGACGACCTGAAATCCGGCGACTTCGTCGCCCTCGTCGAGCACTTCATCGACCTGTAGGGGACCTCCGTCCCAGATTTTCAACAGCAGTGGCATCGCAAAGCGACCGGGTCGCAGCGGCAATCGGCTGAAACGGAAGTAATGCATGCCACCGTCGCTCTCGGCGTCGTCGACCTCGGAGCGGTGACAGTGGATCGCCGCGCCGGTGGTCTCGGCGACCTTGCCGGCTGCACCGCGGTGATCGGGGTGGCTGTGCCCCAGCACTATCCGTTTGATTCCGCCGTGTTTGTCCGCCGCCCTCATCAATCGCTTGGGCATGTCGCTGATCCCGGCGTCAAACATCGTCATCCCGCGTTCGTCCTCAATCAGGTACACGTTCATCGTGCGCGGGACACCGCCGCGCACCAGCCAGACCCGATCGGCCACTTGCTCCATGGAAAGGCAATCTACCTTGCCCACGCATGAGTCGACGCAGCGATGATGTTTGGACACACCGAGCGAAAGTTCGACGATAATCCGTGAAAGATCTTGCGAGCGAAAGGGGCCCCGCGATGGGCAAGCCGGACACGACAGTCAGAGAGTTTGTGAAGTCCGAGGACGAGTGGCGCGAGGAGCTCTCGCCAGAGGAATACGCAGTGCTGAGGAAGGCGGGTACCGAGGCGCCGTTCACAGGTGAACTGGTTGACATGAAGGACGATGGTTCGTATCGCTGCCGCGGGTGCGGTTCAGTTCTGTTTGCGTCCGGCACCAAGTTCGACTCGGGGACCGGCTGGCCGAGCTTCACCGAACCCGCAGTCGCCGACGCCGTCGAACTGCGCGCTGACAACAGCCATTTCATGCGCCGCACTGAAGTTGTTTGTCGACGCTGTGGTGGACACCTCGGCCACGTGTTCGACGACGGACCGGGTCCAAACGGTCAGCGCTACTGCATCAACTCGTGCTCACTGAAGTTCGAGCCCCAGGAGGGTGAGACCGCCGATGCTTGAGCCGATGCAGCTCGGAACTCAAGGACTCATCGTTTCGCGTCAAGGCCTTGGCTGCATGGGAATGTCCGACTTCTACGGCGACGCCGATGAGGCCGAGTCGATCGCGACGATCCATCGCGCGATCGCGCTTGGCGTGACGCTGCTCGATACGGCCGACATGTACGGCCCGCACACAAACGAAGAGTTGATCGGTCGCGCCGTCAAGGGACGGCGCGATGACGTTGTGCTGGCCACGAAGTTCGGCATCGTTCGCGGCAACAGCTATCCGGCCGGACCGATTCGCATCGACGGCTCGCCGGAGTACGTGCGTGCCTCCTGCGAAGGTTCGTTGCTGCGCCTCGGAGTCGATCACATCGACCTCTACTACCAGCACCGCGTCGATCCCGACACGCCGATCGAGGAGACCGTCGGCGCGATGGCCGAGTTGGTCAACGAGGGCAAGGTTCGCTTCATCGGCCTTTCCGAGGCCTCTCCCGCGACGATCCGTCGCGCGCACGCCGTTCATCCGCTCAGCGCCGTGCAGACCGAGTATTCGATCTGGTCCCGCGAGCCCGACGACGAAATTCTGCCGACGCTACGTGACCTGGGCATCGGGTTTGTGGCGTACAGCCCGCTCGGTCGCGGATTCCTGACCGGGGCGTTGAAGTCGGCGGACGATCTTTCGGAGGACGACTACCGCCGCCGCACGCCACGCTTCGAGGGCGAGAACTTCGACGCCAATCTTGCGATCGCCGAGCGTGTCGCGGAGATCGCCGGCGAAAAGGGCATCACCCCCGCGCAACTCGCACTCGCATGGGTGCACGCGCGCGGCAACGACATCGTGCCGATCCCTGGGACCAAACGACGCGCGTACCTCGAGCAAAACGTTGCAGCCGCCGAGATCGACCTGAACGAAGCCGACGTCGAACGCATCGAAGCCGCGGTGCCGCTCACCGCGGTCGCCGGCGATCGCTATCCGGACATGTCGAAGCAGAATCGCTGAACTCGCCGTGCCGGCGATTGGGTGCCTACAGGCCCGGCGGGTGGCGAACTTCGAAGCCGTCGAGGTTTCGTTTGGCGGTTTGCCAACGCGAGCCACGCGCACCGTCACGGAATGACGTGTCGTAGCGAACGCCGCCGACGACCATGAACACGTGACCACCGTTCGCGTAGATCGTGATCCACTTGCCGGGGCCTTCCTCGCCCCAGTTTGCGTACTCGCCCGAGACCATCGTCGAATTGATCAAGTTGGCGGCACGAAAGGCATAGTTGAGCGACCCGGAGCAGTCGTAGCCACGCGCGACGAAACTGCCGTGTCCGCCGCCCCAGACGTACGGGAACTTGGCGATCGCATTGGCGGCGTTGACGATTGAATGCACGGCGTCCGGCGCGCCGAGCGGCGCGACCGCGGTGCCGTCTGGGAGCAGCTGCACTTTGTCTGCGACGCCGGCGCGTCGCTGCTCCTTCAGCATCTTCGCGACCTCTTTGCTGCTGGCGCTGCCTGCTGCGGGCTTGGTCGTGGTCGAGGCAGCTGGCATGTCGGCGAGTCGGTGGTTGCGGACCTCTTCCTCGGTCTCGGCCGAAGCGAAACGCTCTTCTGAATCGCGCGAGGCGACGGGTTGGGTCTTGACCGTCTGCGGTGATTGAGGTGCTTGCTGTTGGCCGCTGAAGCTCTGCCCGTCGTAGGTGACCGCGTAAGTGTTTTCGTCCTGCGCGTTTGCGACCGCAGTCGGATCGGTGCCCGGTTTGAGAATCAGGAGCAGAGCGATGGCAATGCCGAGCGCGGCGATCATGCCGAGCGACACCTTCAGCACCATTGAGATGCCGGAAGTGGAGGTGTGTGATCCGGGTTTGCTGAACATTTGGTCGCGGTTGGTGGCGGAGTACCACCGCTAGGCGATGTTAGATACGCACCGCAATCGCGTTGCCACACGGCGAGTGCCGTCTGACGTGCGTCTCATGAACTGCATCGGACGGTCACGCGAAGGCTTGAGTTAAGGCTGCGTGGTGGCTTGCAACTGCGGACCGGCAGGCGGGCTAGCGAGGCAGCGGTTTGAAACGACGAAGTCTGAGGGCGTTCAGGACCACGGAGATGCTGCTGAACGCCATCGCTGCACCGGCGATCACAGGACTCAGCAGGCCGGCGGCGGCCAGGGGGATGGCGGCGACGTTGTAGCCGAATGCCCAGGCGAGGTTTTGTTTGATCGTCACGAGTGTGGCCTGCGAGAGCCGGATGCCATCGACGATCGCCAGCGGTTCACCGCTGACGATGGTTATGTCCGACGACTCGATCGCTACGTCGGTGCCTGTACCGATCGCCATTCCCAAGTCGGCCCGCGCGAGCGCCGGAGCATCATTCACACCGTCGCCGACCATCGCCACGTTCACGCCTCTGGCTTGCAGTGCGGCGATCTCGTCGTCCTTTTCTCCCGGCAGCACCTCGGCGATGAACTCATCGATGTCCAGCTCGTTCGCCACAGCCGCAGCAACATGCTCGTTGTCGCCCGTCAGCAAGACAGGCGTGAGACCCATCGACTTCATCTCCGCCACAGCGCGGACGCTTGACGGCTTGACCGCGTCACCGACGACAGCCACCGCGTTTACGTTGCCGTCCCAGCTCGCGAGTACGGCTGTGGTGCCATCAGCGTTCGCCTCAGCGATCACTGCTGCCAGTTCATCGTCGGGCAGAGGAATTTCGTTGGACGCCATCAACCGCGCGCGACCGACGAACACAGGTCGCCCGTCGACAACTGCTTCGACGCCGAGACCTTCATGGTTGATGAAGGCCTGCGTGGGGGGCAGAGCGGATCCGTGCTGTTCGCTCGCCGCCGCGGCAATCGCCCGCGCGATCGGATGTTCCGATGCGTTCTCGACGCCCCCGACGATCGCCAACGCCTCGCCGCGGTCGACGCCGGCCGCAACTTCGAAGCGCTGCAGCTCCATACGACCAGTGGTCAGCGTTCCGGTCTTGTCCAGCACGATCGTCTCGATCCGCCGTGTGTTCTCAAGCACCTCAGGCCCCTTGATCAAAAGTCCCAATTGAGCTCCGCGGCCGGTACCGACCATCAGCGCAGTCGGCGTTGCCAATCCGAGCGCACACGGACAGGCGATGATCAAAACGCTTACTGCTGCGCTGAATGCGAAGCTCGAACCCGCGCCATCGAACGACCAATATGCCAGCGTCGCGGCTGCGATCGCGAGCACGGCCGGAATGAATACGGCGCTCACTCGGTCGGCCAATCTCTGACTCGCGGACTTCCCGGCCTGTGCGTCGCTGACCAATCGCGCGATCTGCGCAAGCGCGGTGTCTTCGCCGACGCCGGTCGCCTCGACGACGATTCGTCCGCTGGTGTTGATCGTTGCACCGGCCACCTTGCTGCCGGTTTCGACATCAACTGGCACGCTCTCGCCGGTCAACATGCTCATGTCGACGGCGCTGGTCCCCTCGCGCACGACGCCGTCGGCGGCGATCTTTTCGCCGGGGCGGACGAGGATGAGATCGCCAACGCGAAGGCGATCGATTTCGACGCGTCGCTCGGTGCCGTCGACGTCCAGCACCGCGGCGTCCTTGGCACCCAGATGCAGCAGCGCCTCGATCGCCGCTCCAGCCCGGCGAGTGGCCCGGGCTTCGAAGTAGCGCCCGAGCATGATCAGCGTCGTAACCACAGCCGCAACCTCGAAGTAGATGTGCATCGACGACGCATCCCGCCCGGGGAACAGTTCGAAGGTCATCTGCATACCGATCGCGCCGGCATCGCCGAACACCAGGTTGTAGGTCGAGTAGATCACCGCGGCAAACGTGCCGACCGTGACCAACGTGTCCATCGTCAAAATGCGATGTTTGGCGTTGAGCCACGTTGCATGGTGAATCGGCCATCCGCCCCACAACACCACGGGTAGCGCGAGCGCAAGGCTGACCCACTGCCAGTAGTCAAACTGCAAGGCCCCGATCATCGAGACCAACAGAACTGGGATGGTCAGGGCGGCCGAGACGATCACGCGCAGCTTCAGATCATCGGCATCGCCATGCATGTGCTCTGAGTGCTCGGTGCCGGCTTCGCCATCCGCGCGACCGTTCATCGAAGCGCGTACAGGGAATTCAGAATCGAGACGCGGTTTGTAACCAGTCTTTTCAACGGCGTGAACGAGATCGTCGGTCGAGGTGACTGCGCCGTCGTAGTTGACGGTCGCACGTTTCAGCGCAAAGTTCACGGTGGCATCGACCCCGTCCAGGGCGTTCAGTGATTTCTCGACGCGATTGGCGCACGAGGCGCAGGTCATGCCATCGATCGGTATGTCAATTTTCTGGCCCATGTCGAAAGCATATACCCCCAGGGGGTATAGTAGTTCCATGTCCAACACAGAACCACAATCCCACACCCACGGATACCACGGAAACAAAGCACAGATAAGCAAACGCCTGCGTCGAGCCGAAGGTCAGATTCGTGGCATCGAGAAGATGATCGAGGACGATCGCTACTGCATCGACATTCTCACGCAGATCAGCGCCGCCCAAGCTGCGCTCGACAAAGTCGCGCTGCAACTGATGGAAGACCATGCGGCGCATTGCGTCGTCGGCGGGCCGGATGAGCTCAAAGCGGAGCGGACCGAGGAGTTGATGGGCGCGGTGGCGCGATTGATGCGACGAGGCTGATTTCGTCGAACCGTCGCAGGGCCAATCGCTCATGTACAAACGGCCAACTTCCGGCCCCGCCACCCGTGGTAGGGTCGCGGCAATGACCACTGAAATCGCAGTTACTGCCGACGCTGCCGTCGAGAAACTCGCCGTAGACACGATCCGCACACTCTCGATGGATGGAGTGCAGGCGGCTAATTCCGGGCACCCGGGCACGCCGATGGCGCTTGCCCCGGTCACCTTCACACTCTTCACGCGCATCATGCGCCACTCGCCCAATCACCCGAGTTGGGCGGCACGCGACCGGTTCATCCTCAGCGCCGGACATGCCTCGATGCTGCTCTACAGCACGCTGCATCTCACGGGCTACGGAATCAGTCTCGACGATTTGAAGAACTTTCGCCAGCTCGGAAGCCCGACAGCCGGGCACCCTGAGTACGGTCACGCTCCCGGCATCGAGGTAACGACCGGACCGCTCGGGCAAGGCATCAGCAACGCGGTTGGCTTCGCGCTGGCCGAGCGCATTCTGCAGAACAAGTTTGCGACCGGAGAATTCGATCCGGTGGGCCACTTCACCTACGCGATTGCCAGTGACGGCGACATCGAAGAGGGGATCAGCAGCGAGGCGGGCAGTCTTGCGGGGCATCTCGGCCTCGGCAGACTGATTGCGTTTTACGACGCCAATCACATCTCGATCGAGGGAGACACCAGTCTCGCGCTCAGCGAGGACACCGCCAAGCGCTACGAGGCATACGGCTGGCAGGTCATCCAGACCGGCGAGGACGTATCGCCGGACAACCTCGAAACGGTGATCAAGCAGGCCCAGGAAGAAACCACCAAACCGACGTTGATCATCATGCGCACGCACATCGCATACGGCTCACCTAACAAGGTCGACACCGCCGGCGCACACGGCGCTCCGCTGGGAGATGACGAGATCAAGCTCACCAAAGAGGTGTACGGCTTCCCCAGCATGGAGCCGTTCTTCGTGCCGGAAGAAGTCACCGCGTTCTATTCCCAGATCCCGCAACGCGGCGATCAGCTGGTCGCCAAGTACAACGACGACTTTGACGCGTACCGAGCGGCAAACCCCGAGTTGGCAGCCGAGTTCGACCGACTGCTGGTCGGAGAACTGCCGGATGGGTGGGACGCTGACGTTCCGAAGTTTTCGTCGGACGACAAACCGGTGGCCACGCGCAAAGCCAGCGAGACAGTTATCCAGTGGGCGGCAGCAAGCGTTCCGGAGCTCGTCGGCGGGTCGGCAGACCTCGCGCCCTCAAATCTCACACTGATTGCCGATGCCGATTCGATCGCTCCGCACAGCTTCAGCGGACGCAACATCCACTTCGGTATACGCGAACACGCAATGGGCGCGATCGTCAATGGCCTGACTTTGAGTGGCCTGCGCGGATACGGCGCGACATTCCTGATTTTCAGCGACTACATGAAGCCCGCGATGCGCCTCGCCGCCCTGATGCAGGTGCCATCGATCTTCGTTTTCACGCACGACTCGATTGGGCTGGGCGAGGACGGCCCGACGCATCAGCCGGTTGAGCAGCTGTGGACGTTGCGCGCCACGCCGAATCTCGACGTGATCCGGCCGGCCGATGCCAACGAGACCGCGCTTGCATGGGCGCATGCGTTGCGCAGCAAGGATCGCCCGAGCGCGTTGGCTCTGAGCCGCCAGAACCTTCCGATTCTTGACGGCGTACCGAGTGATGCGATCGAGAAGGGCGCGTACGTGTTGAAGGACACCGGCGGTACGCCGGACCTGATTCTGATCGCCACCGGTAGCGAGGTGTCGATTGCGTTGGATGCCGCGGCGCTGCTCGAAGCCGACGGCATCTCGACACGCGTCGTCAGCGCCCCGTGCCTCGACAGCTTCGGAGAACAGTCGCGGGAATACATCGAAGCCGTCCTGCCACCGTCCGTCAGGGCGCGAGTTTCCGTGGAAGCAGGCAGCACCGTCGGTTGGCACCGCTGGGTCGGTGATGGGGGATACTGCATCGGCATGGAGTCATTTGGGGCCTCTGGTCCACAGCCAGAGCTCTACGAGAAGTTTGGCTTCACACCAGAAAAGGTCGCCGAACACGGTCGCGCTGTGGCAGCAGCGGCCGGTGCGGCGCAAACGGTCTGACACGAGAGGCAAGGTTTCAGATAAATGAGCGTCAACGTCACCAACGAACGGCTCGCAAAGCTCACGGCGATCGGTACCAGCGTCTGGCTCGACCAGATCGGTCGCAGCCTGATTGAAGACGGCGAACTGAAGCGATTGGTCGATGAATACTCGCTGCGCGGGGTCACCAGCAACCCCGCGATCTTCGAGGGGGCGATTCTCAAGAGCGACGACTACGACGACGAGATTGCCGAACTCGCCAAGCAGGGCATGAGCGCGATGGACATCTACAAGGAGATCGCCGTCAAGGACGTCAAACTCGCGACCGACGTGCTGCGGCCCGTGTGGGACCAACTCGACGGGCGCGACGGATTTGTCTCGCTGGAGGTTGCGCCAGAGCTGGCGCGCGATCGCACGGGCAAGACGATCGACGAGGCTCGGATGTATTGGGGATTGGTCGACTCGCCGAACCTGATGATCAAAATCCCCGGGACGCCTGAGGGCTTGCCATACATCGAGCAGGCGATCTATGACGGTATAAACGTCAACGTAACGCTTCTCTTCTCGGTCGATCGCTACGCCGATGTGGCCGAGGCGTACATCAAAGGCCTTGAGCGACGCCAAGCCGACGGCCTGCCGCTCAGCGTGCATTCCGTTGCCAGCTTCTTCGTTTCTCGCGTCGACACGGTCGTCGACAAGCAACTCGAGGAGAAGGGACGCCCGGACCTCGCCGGAAGGGCAGCGGTCGCCAACGCGCGAGCCGCATATGTGCGCTTCAAGGAGATTTTCTACGGCGAACGCTTCGCCGAGCTGAAGGCCGCCGGCGCCCCCGTGCAGCGCCCTCTCTGGGCGTCGACCGGCACCAAGAATCCGCAGTACTCCGAAGTTCTTTACGTCGACACGCTCGCCGGCCCGGAGACCGTCAACACGATGCCGATGAAGACCCTCCAGGCGACGGCCGAGACCTCCGACGTTACGGGCGTGACGCTCGAGGAAGATCCGACGGCGTTGCTCGAGGAACTCGCGGCCATCGGCATCGACATGAACCAAGTGACAGAGGACCTGCTCGATGCTGGGATTGACGCATTCGTACATTCACTCGACGGCTTGATCGAAGGAATCGAGTCGGCGCGCGCTGCAGCTGCTGACGGAGCGGGCGCTTAGTGGCTGGCGGCCCCGAGCAAACCATTGCCCAGCGCATCTGGGCCCGCGACGAGTCGCTGTGGGGTGGCCCGGGCGTTCCGGAGATCGGGAATCGCCTCGGCTGGCTCGACATCGCCGATCGCATGGAAGGCGAGTTGGCCGAACTACAGGCTTGGGTTGACGAAGTTCACGGTGCCGGATTCACCAACACACTTCTGCTGGGCATGGGTGGATCGTCGCTCGGTCCGGAGGTGTTGGGGCTGAGTTTCGACAAGCCACTCGGCATGCTCGACTCGACCGATCCTGCAGCGGTGCTGGCGGCGGTCGCTCCAGAGGACATCGCAAAAACCATGTTTGTCGCCTCCTCGAAATCCGGCGGAACGCTCGAAACGAAATCCCACTTCAAGCACTTTTTTGAACTTTCTGGCGAAAACGCTGAGCAGTTCGCGGTCGTCACCGATCCTGGCTCGCCGTTCGAGGCGCTTGCCACGGAGCGCGGTCTGCGCAGGATCTGGCTGGCCGACCCGAACATCGGTGGCCGCTACAGCGTGCTCAGCTTCTTCGGTCTCGTTCCGGCCGCGCTCGCGGGAGTACCGGTTCGAGAGGTGATCGAGCGGGCGATCGCCGCGGCCGAAAGCTGTCGAGCCGAAGAGAACAATCCCGGTCTGTTGCTGGGAAGCAAACTCGGCGAACTCTCACGTGCCGGTCGCGACAAACTGACATTCATCGTCGACCCGCCGATCGACAGTTTCGGTCTTTGGGTCGAACAGTTGATAGCCGAAAGCACCGGCAAACACGGAAGGGGT
The DNA here is from genome assembly GCA_049608465.1 of Solirubrobacterales bacterium. Lineage (GTDB taxonomy): Bacteria > Actinomycetota > Thermoleophilia > Solirubrobacterales > JACPNS01 > JACPNS01. The sequence goes on from JBMYXO010000006.1 coordinate 53,067, forward strand.
ATTTTGCCCGTGGCGGGCGAACCGGTCCCGTCCGCTGCGTCGATACCGTCGGTGTACGGCGATGACCGCGTGTTCATCCACATCGCTTCATCCTCGGCGCCACTCCCAGAGAACGCTGTTGCGGCGGACGCCCTGGAGGCCGCAGGCCAACCGGTGTTCCGACTTGCCGCCGCAGACCCCGAGGATCTCGGCCGCCTGATGTTTCTGTTCGAGTTCGCCACCGCGGTCGCCGGCCATGTGCTCGAGATCAATCCGTTCGACCAACCGAACGTGCAAGAGGCAAAGGACGCGACCAACGCGGTACTTGAGTCCGGAAACGTCGACGCACCGTTCGACGACTTCTCGGCACTGGCCGAGATGATTGCCGGTTCCGCGCCACCGAATTATCTGGCGATTCATGGATACCTCAGGCCGAGCACGGATTTCGACAGCGCAATCGACAAGCTACGAACTCGTCTTCGTGCCAAGACCAGGTGTGCGACCACGTTCGGCTATGGCCCGCGCTTCCTGCACTCGACCGGGCAATTGCACAAAGGCGGCCCGCCGACCGGGAACTTCATTCAGCTCGTGCACGACGACGACGAAGACGTTGCAATACCCGGCGAGTCATTCAGCTTCAAGACGCTCAAGCACGCGCAGGCGATCGGCGACCTGCAGGCGCTTCAGAAGCATGGCCGACCGGTTGTGCGACTTGAGCTCAAGGGCGACCCCGCAGCGGCCGTACGCGAGCTCACCCATCAACTCGACGGCTGACTTCAGTAGAAAATCAAAAGGAGTGTGCCCATGACCAGCAGTGTGCAGATCGGATTTGTCGGATTGGGCAGGATGGGTGGAAACATGGTCCACCGTATCCACCGTGACTCCGACCACAAAGTCGTCGCCTTCGACCCCGATGCCGAGGCAGTGACCAAGGCCGAGGGCGTCGGCGCCGCCGGCGCCCACTCGCTCGAGGAACTCGTCGAGAAACTGGCCGCTCCGCGGATGGTCTGGATCATGGTCCCTGCCGGT
>JBMYXO010000007.1:0-28438 GCA_049608465.1 Solirubrobacterales bacterium
CGACTGCAACGAATGTGCGCCCAACAGCACGCGCGCAGGTCTCAAGCACAACTGCCGTGGGTCGCTGCCGCAGGCCGCCGCCTACGCATATGGACTTGGACGCTGGCAGAGTTCGACGATCGAGAGCGTCGATCGTTTTGCGGCCCCGGTCAGGCAACTCGGCGAGGATCTGAGTGCCTTCGGCATCGATTTACCGGTCAGCGTGCTCCCCAGTTGGCTCCCCGACAGCGAGTTTGCAAACGCGTCCCAGGCCGGCAGCGGCGAGTACGCACTCTTCGTCGGTCGGGTTACCGAGGACAAGGGGATTTTCGTGGCGATCGAAGCCGCGGCGGCGTCCGGCGTTCCACTGCGCGTGGCCGGCGAGGGTCCGGACATCAGGCGCGCACAGCAGCTCGCTGCGGATCGCGCCGCGCCGGTCGAGTTTCTCGGCAGGATCGACGGGCAGGCGATGGTTGCAGCAAGGATGGGTGCGGCGTTCGCAGTGCTCCCTTCGGTCTGGCGTGAGGTGCTGCCATTGTCAGGCCTTGAGGCTCTGGCGGCCGGGCTACCGCTGGTCACCAGTGACCGCGGCGGGCTGCCGGAACTGACCGAGCCGGGGCTCGTCTGCGCAGCGGGCGACCATGTCGCGATGGCAGCCGCGATGACGCAGCTGTTCGCCGATCGCGACCAGCGTCAGGCGGCAGGCGCAGCGGCGCTCGATCGTGCGCGAGCCGTTTACAGCGAAGCGGCCTTCAGGCCACGGCTCGCGAAGCTCTATGACGATGCGGTCGCTGCTCGCGCGGCGCGCGCGAACTCGGCCTAGGTCTGGCGCTGGGCGTCGAGCCAATCGGCGATCGTCTTGCCGATCAGTTCGCCCTGGTCCTCCTGCAAGAAATGTCCGGCCTGGTTGATCGGCACCGGAGGCGGAGCGCCAATTCTGTTGGCAAGCACTTCACCAAGGTGCTGCGGCAGCACCGGGTCTCGGTCGGCCCAAAGCACGAGCTTGGGCCAAGTGGCGTCGACGAAAGTTTGCAGAACCGAGCGGCCGATCACGGCGTCGGGATGGTCGGTCGTTCTTGGAATCAGTGGTGGGAAGGCGCGTGCGCCGGCCTTTGATTCTGGACTGGGAAACGGCGCTTCGTACGCGTTGAACACATCGTCGGTCAGATCGTTGGCGACCGCGCCTTTGATCAAAAATCCGATCGGCAGGTCTTCTGTGCTGATGACAAAGTCGTGAAACGCCTGCCAGTTGTCGCTCATCTTGAAGTCGCCGGTGTTGAAGCCGGTGTCCATCAATGCGGTGCTGGCGACCTTTTCGATGTGTTCTGCGGCCACTCGCGTACCGACCGGCCCGCCCCAATCGTGCAGCACGAAGTTGATTTCGTCCAGGTCGAGGTGTTCGACCACTCGCGATACGGCGGCGGTGTGGCGATCAAACGTGTAATCCTCGATCGCGGTCGGTTTGTCGGAACGGCCGAAGCCGATCATGTCGGGCGCCACGCAGCGATACCCGGCGTCGAGCAGCGGCACCATGACCTTGCGCCAGAGGAAGCTCCACGTTGGCATGCCATGAAGCAGGAAGACGGTGGGTCCGTCGCCCTCGTCGATGTAGGCGACGCGCAGCCCGTCGTGCTCGAGGAACTTCGGTTGCCAGGGAAAGTCCGGCAGGTCTGCGAAGCGATCTTCCGGCGTCCTGAAAACGCCAGTTGTAGGTGCGGTCCCCTCCATCGCTGCGGACTCTACAGAGAATGCAGTCCGTTGTGGTGACCGTCGCTAGAAGAGCTGGTTTTCGCCGGCGAAGATCTCGCTGACCGAGTCGTCGCTGAAGATTCGACGGATCGAGTCGGTGAGGATGTCGGCGACCGTGATCACCTTGATTTTGTCCGGCGCGCCCGGCCGCATCGGGATCGTGTCGGTCACGACGATCTGCTCGAGCGGCGAGTTGTCGAGGTTTTCAAACGCGCTGCCACTGAGCACCGGATGTGTGGCCGCGGCGATAACGCGGCTGGCGCCCTCGTCGTGGACGGTCTGAGCGGCTGCACAAAGCGTGCCCGCAGTGTCGATCATGTCGTCGACGAGGATCGCGGTCTTGCCCTTCACATCTCCGATCACGTAGCCGATCTCGGCGACCTGGTGAGCTGGTCGCTCCTTGTTGAGAATCGCCAGTTCCGCACCGAGCTTGCTGGCAAACTTTTTCGCCAACTTCACTCGCCCGGCATCGGGCGAGACGACGACGAGGTCGTCGCCGATGTGCTGGTCGGAGATGTACTGGGTGAGGATCGGCATCGCCGTCATGTGGTCGACGGGCTTGCTGAAGAAGCCCTGCACCTGACCGGCGTGAAGGTCCATTGTGAGCACGCGGTCGGCACCCGCGCGCTCCATCATCTTCGCGACCAGTCGCGCCGTGATCGGTTCTCGCGGCGCCGATTTTTTGTCCTGACGGGAGTATCCGTACCACGGCGTCACAGCGATCACGCGGTGGGCGGACGCGCCGACGGCTGCATCGATCATCACCAGAAGTTCCATCAATGCGTCGTTCGCGCTGATTCCGGCGGCCTCGTTGCCGCAGGTCGATTGAACGATGAAGATGTCTGCCCCGCGGACCGATTCTTCGTATCGGCAGTAGACCTCTCCGTTGGAGAACGTCTTCAGGGTCACCGGCGACAGCTCGACGTCGAGTCGATCGGCGATCTTGCCTGCAAGTTCCTGGCTGGCTCGTCCGGAGACGACCATCAAGCGCTTGTTGCCCTCACGGATGACGCTCGTCGCTGACTGCGTCTGCATCTCGATGCCCTGCTCTGGACTGCTCACGGTGGTCGGCTCCATTACCCGTTCCATTTCGCGCGTTTGCTCTGAATTACTCGAGTTACGCGCGTCGATTCGCGTAGTTCTCGATGATTTTCTGTCGCTCCCGTGCGACCGCTAGGGCATCAGCGGGAACGTCCCGTGTGATCACGCTTCCTGCTCCAGTGTAGGCACCGTCGCCGACAGTTACCGGGGCGACCAGCGTCGTGTCCACCCCGGTGCTGACTCGAGCACCGATCGTCGTTCGGTGCTTCTTCTTTCCGTCGTAGTTGGCGGTGATCGTGGCGGCACCGAGGTTGCTGCCCTCGCCAACGTCTGCATCGCCTATGTACGACAGGTGCGGCACCTTGGCGCCGGGGCCGATGACGGAGTTCTTCACCTCGACGAAAGTGCCCACCTTGCTGCCTTTGTCAAGCACAGCGCCGGGTCGCAGATAGGCGAACGGTCCGACACTTGCGTCGGGGCCGACGGCTGCTTCGGTCAGATAAGAATGGACAACGCGGGCACCACTCTCGATCTTGCTGTCGACGATCGTGCTGCCCGGTCCGATCGTCGCGCCTTCGGCGATATCGGTGGTCCCGCGCAGGTAGGTGGCCGGTTCGAGGACCGTGTCGGCACCGATCTTCACGGTCGCCTCGATCCACGTCGATTCGGCGTCAATCACTGTCACGCCGGTGAGTTGGTGGTCGCGCACGATGCGATCATTCATCAATTGCTGGACAAGTCCGAGGTCGGCGCGATCGTTCACACCAAGCATGTGGTCGGCCGATGCAAGCTCGTGGGCGATCACGGTTTCGCCCTGCGCGCGCAGGATCGGAAGCACGTCCGGCAGGTAGTACTCGCCCTGCGCATTGTCGGACTTGATCTCCGCGAGCGCTGCGAACAGTTTTCCGCGATCGAACACGTAAATGCCCGCATTGACCTCGTCAATCGCAAGCTCCGCGGTGCTCGCGTCGCCAGCGACCTTGGTCTCGGCGACGTGCTCGACGTGACCGTGGGCGTCGCGCACAATTCGGCCGTATCCCGTCGGGTCGGCGAGGCGCGCGGTCGCGATCACCATTGCGGCACCGGATTCGGACTGAGCCTCAGCGAGCTCGGCGATCAGTTCGGAGTCGATCAACGGCGTGTCGCCGCTGAGGACGATCACGCGGTCGGCGTCTGCAGTGGCGGTCTCAGCGGCCTTCACGGCGTCGCCGGTGCCGAGTGCCTCCACCTGCGTGGCCGTTGTCGTACCGGTTGGCAGGATGTCGGCGAAATCGTCGTCCGGGCTGGTGACCACCACGACGTTCTTGGCGCCCGCCTGCTGAGCGGCCAACACTGGGTAGACGAGCATCGGAAGTCCGGCCACCGGATGGCGGACCTTCGTGATCCTCGACTGCATGCGAGTTCCCTTGCCACCAGCCAGCACAACCACGCAGCTGGCTTCTGCTCCGACGCGCGACATGCGAGGCATCCTAACCGCGTGTCGCGACTGTCGCGAAGCGATGCATCGGTAGGCGCGGTCCAATAACGTGCGCAGCTATGAATGAATCAATCGATCTCGACTTCAGCGAACTCTCGGCGACCTTCATCAACTGCACGCTCAAGCGATCGCCCGACATCTCAAACACGCAGGGCCTGATCGACGCGAGCGCGGGCATCATGGCCAAGCACGGTGTGTCGATCAAGCAGATTCGCGCGATCGATCACAGAATCGCCAGCGGGGTTTATCCCGACATGCGTGAACACGGCTGGGAAGAAGACGCATGGGTCGATCTCTGGCCCGACGTGTTTGCTGCCGACATCCTCGTCCTGGCCGGACCGATCTGGCTCGGCGACAACAGCTCCGAGATGAAGAAAGTGATCGAGCGCCTCTACGCGCACTCCGGCGAGCGCAACGAAGAAGGGCAGTGGGCCTACTACGGCCGCGTCGGCGGTTGCCTGATCACTGGCAATGAGGACGGCATAAAGCACTGCGCGATGGACGTGCTCTACTCGCTGCAACACATCGGCTACGTGATCCCGCCACAGGCGGATGCTGGTTGGATCGGCGAGGCCGGGCCCGGCCCGTCCTACCTCGATGAAGGCTCCGGCGGGCCCGAGAACGACTTCACCAACCGCAACACAACGTTCATGACCTGGAACCTCCTGCACCTCGCCCGCATGCTCAAACGCGCAGGCGGAATCCCCGCGCACGGCAACCAAGCCGCCAAATGGGAAGCCGGCACCCGCTTCGACTTCCAAAACCCCGAATACCGCTGAACAAGATTCCCCTTTTGGGGAACGTTGTTCTACAAAGTTGTTGCTTTCTGGAGGGGGTTGGCTGGGTGGCGGTCGGCCCAGGGTTTGGCTTGCTCGAGTTGAGCTGCGAGTTGCAGGAGCGGGCCGTCGGCACCGAGTGTGCCGACGAACTGCACTCCAAGTGGCAGTCCGGATTCGGTCCAGTGCAGCGGGACGTTGATCGCCGGGCGGCCGGTCAGGTTCGCTAGCTGTGTGTACGGCACCCAGCCGAGATTGCCGTCGATCATCTCGTCGATCAGCGGAAGCTTGGCGAGCAGCTTGCCGGCGCGGGCAGCGACGATTCCGCGGCTGGCCTTCTGCAGATTCTCCGGCGTGTCGAGTTCGCCGATGCGCAGCGGCGGTTTCGCGAGCGTCGGCGTCAGGAAGTAGTCGTACTGCTCGTGGAACTTGGCGAGCGTGATCACGTATTCGTTGCGACGCTCCAACGCTTGCGCTGCCGGGATCACGCCGGCCGCGCGGCCGAGCTCGGCCATCACCAGGGTGTCTGCCTCGAAGTCCTTGCTCGACGCCCCGAACAGTTGTTTCGCCGTCGCAACCTCAGACGCCGCTTGGGCGAACCAGATGATCAAGAAGTCGCGGGCGAGCGCAGCGTCGTCGTAGGGCGGATCGACTTCTTCGACCTCGTGACCGAGTTCGCTGAGCAGCGCAGCTGTCGACTCGACGGCGCGAATCGCCTCGCGGTCCGGGGACTTGTTGATCGCAGAACTGACCGAGTATCCGATCCGTAACTTCCCCGGTGCCTGTTGGATCTGTTCTGCAAAAGGTGTCGTCGGCACCTGCGAGAGGTAGGTCGCGGTCGGCTCCGGCCCGACGATCGCGTCGAGCAGGCCGGCGCTGTCGCGAACGGTGCGCGACACGACCCCTTGGACTGCCATTCCGTGCAGCGGTTCGGCGAATATCGGCCCATACGGCGCCAGGCCACGAGTCGGTTTCAGTCCGACCAGACCACAGCATGCCGCGGGTATACGAATCGAACCACCACCGTCGTTGGCACCCGCAGCCGGGACGATGCCCGCCGCAACTGCAGCGGCCGAGCCTCCCGACGAACCCCCCGGCGTGTGATTGACGTTGAATGGATTCCGGCTTGGGCCGAACAACTCAGGCTCGGTGATTCCCTTGGCGCCGAACTCCGGACAGTTCGTCTTGCCGAACACGACCAGACCGGCGTCGAGCCAACGCTGCACAGGCACAGCGTGTTCTTCCGCAACGTTCTCGACGAGCGCGCGCGAGCCGTAGGTGGTTGGCACACCCCTGTATTCCTGACCGAGATCCTTGAGCAGAAACGGCACGCCCGCGAACGGTCCGGCCAGTGACTCGGTGACGCGCGTATCGGCGATGTCATCCATCGATCGAACGATTGCGTTGATCTTCGGATTGACCTGCGCGGCACGATCACGAGCGAGCGCGAGAAGTTCGGCGGCAGTGACGCTTCCGTCGGCAACCTGCGCCGCCAGGTCGGTCGCGTCGAGCTTCATGTACTCCTGAAGATCCATCCCCGTCGAGGATCCTAACCGCCGATGGCGGTTTCGATCGTCAGCACGAAAAACTTCGTCACTAGGATTGTCGTTTGATCGCTGTGGTCAGGTATCACGGGTGATCGATGGGGCATAGCCAAGTTGGTAAGGCTCCGGGTTTTGGTCCCGGGATCCCTGGTTCGAGTCCAGGTGCCCCAGTCAGAGTGCCTGTGTGGGCTTTTGAGCTGCGTCCTCCGCGGCTCACGGCCGGATTGGCCGCTTCGCCTTGTGCGTCCTTGTCAAAAATCCACACAGGCTCTCTGACTTCGTGTTGTTCGGATGGATGGGGGAGACGGTTCTGGCCGGGCGAGGGTTGACCTCGTGTTGTTCGGATGGATGGGGGAGACGGACCTGCCTGGGGAAGGGTTGACTTCGTGTTGTTCGGATGGATGGATACGCGGGCGAATCTCGGCTGACTTGATGTCGCGAACTAAAGGATTTTCGCCAGCCTGCGATAATCAACACAACGACGGGCAAAAGCGCGCATCGAAGCGCGCCGCCCGCGGTGGTTTATTTCGAGGGATCGCAGCGCAAGATCGCGCCAGCCGATTCCGAGCATTCTCGTCACAGCCGTGTTGTCCGAAGACGCGTGTTCGTTGTGTGAATTCACGAAAACCGACCACACGAACCGTCCACTCAAGTGCCAATCGGGCACGGACAACAACCAAAGAAAGACTTTCAACGAGATGGCAAATCGCTCTCACGCGCAGTCGCGCAACAAGAACTCGAACTCCCGCAACAACTCCGGTCGCAAAGGCGCCGGCAAGCACAACGCCCGCCCGGGCCGCAACAACCCTGCAGCCGGTCGACACCAAAGTGGCGGTGGACGCGGGAACAAAAAGAAGAAGCTGATCGACCCGGCGCTGTTCCTCAACGCCGACGTCAAGCCGGCGCAGCAAATTGACTACACGGCGAAACACAAGTTCACCGACTTCGACTTCGACGAGCGCATTCAGCGCAACATTGCCGCGGTCGGCTACACGACGCCCACGCAGATCCAGGACGTTGCGATCAAGCCGATCCTCGAGCGCAAGGATGTGCTCGGACTGGCCAACACCGGCACCGGCAAGACGGCGGCGTTCGTGCTGCCGGTGCTTGAGCACCTGCTTCGCACCGAAGGTAAGAACGACGTTTTGATCGTCACACCGACCCGTGAGCTCGCCGCGCAGATTCAGGACGACTTCCGCGCATTCGCCAAGGGCCTCAAGCTCGACAGCGTGCTCTGCGTCGGTGGCACGAACATAAACCCGCAGAAGAAGGGCCTGAAGGCCGAGCCGCACGTCGTGATCGGCACTCCCGGTCGCCTCAAGGACTTGCTCGAACAGGGCAATCTTCGCCTCGATTACACCGACACGTTGATCCTCGATGAGGCCGATCGCATGCTCGACATGGGCTTCATCCGTGACGTCCGCGTGCTCTGCGACGCGGTACCGAGCGAGCGGCAGACGCTCTGCTTCTCGGCGACGATCACCAAGGACATCGAGAAGCTGATCAACGAACTGCTCAACGACCACGTCACCTGCTCGGTTCGCACGAACAGCAACAACGACCACATCGCCCAGGCCGTCATCGAGGCCGGAAGCAAGGAGGAGAAGGTCGACCAGTTGCACGACGTCCTCAACCGCGACGACGTGCAGAAGACGATCGTCTTCGGGCGCACCAAGTGGGGCGTCCAGAAGCTCTCGGACCAGCTCAACAAGCGTGGCTTCAAGTCAGAGGCGATTCACGGCAACAAGTCGCAGCCGCAGCGCCAGCGCGCGTTGAACGCGTTCAAGGACGACAAGATCTCGATTCTCGTTGCAACCGACGTCGCCGCTCGTGGGCTGGACATCCCGGAGGTCAGCCACGTGATCAACTTCGATGAGCCGGAAACGTACGACGACTACATCCACCGCATCGGTCGTACCGGTCGCGCTGGACTTGGCGGCAACGCCATCACGTTCGTCGCCAAGCGTTAGTCAGAGATTCTGCACACGCGCCAGGTGCGCGATTGCCGTGGCTGCCGTCGCCTGCCACGGCAAGAGCGTGTCGAGGTCGCGCGCCCGGCAGTGCTTGTCCTCGATCAGCCACCACGCGCCGTCGTAGTAGCGCAGGTCGGGGATCTCGAACTGTCCGGCGACCGCAGCGCTGATCGTTGCGGGGTCGAAGATTCGGCGAATCCAGATGTCGTCGGCGTGGTCGTCGATCGTCAAGTCGAATAGCTTGTTGAACTCCACGCTCTCGAGTTGGATCGGTCGTTCCGGCGTCAGTTTTCCCTGGAGCTTGTCGATCGCGGCGAACCGGTTCATGAAGCCCCGCTTGGCGATCGACAGCCGGTCAATCGGCAGCGTCGTGCCCATCAATCTCATGATCTTGTACGGGTGCTCGGTCTCAGTCGAGTTGCCGTCACTGTCGGTCGACTCCGTCCAGTAGCTGAAGTTGTAGAACAGGGTGGTCAGGCCATTGAGTTCGCCTTCGATTGCGCGGTAGGACTTCTGGCGCTTCCCGCTATTCGCATATGGGCCGTTCGGCGGTGAGTAGTCGTCGCCGCGGTCTGTCAGTGCGTGCTCTGCGCACCAGTCGGCGGTGTACATCTTGTCGGCCGACGCCTGCGAACTGCTGTGCAGGATCACCCGGTAGATCACGAAGGCGACCACGAACCCGATCACCAGTCCCGCGAAGCCACCGAGTCCCTGCGACTGCGGGCTAACACCGACGCCGATCGCTACCCCGATGATTCCGAGCAGCACGCCAAGAATCGGAAGCCATTTCTTGTGTTTGGCGTAGGCCTCGGCATCGGCCAGCCGCTTGTATTCGTCGTACGAGCGCATATCGTCAGAAGCCGACCGGCACTGCGGACCGTTCGGAGAGCGTCGCCTCGAAGTACGGGCGAGCCTTGAACCCGAGCGATCCGGCGATCAACAGTGCGGGAAACGACTGCGCTTTGTCGTTGTAGTTGCGCGCGTTGCCGTTGTAGATGCTGCGAGCACCGGCGATGTTCGTCTCGATGTTCGCGAGTTCCTGCTGGAGTTGCAGGAAGTTCTGGCTTGCTTTGAGATCGGGATACTGCTCCGCGACCAGGAAAAGCCCGCCCAATGATCGTGTGAGCGCGTTCTCTGCACCAACCGCCTGGCTTGCGCCACCGACGACGGCGGCTTCGGCCACGACCCGCGCTTCGGTGACGCTGTCGAGCGTTTGGCGTTCATGCGCTGCGTAACCCTGAACGGTCGTGACGAGGTTCGGGATCAAGTCGCGACGACGCTTGAGTTGGACATCGACCCCCGACCAGCTCTCGTCGGTCATGTTGCGGGCCTTGACCAGGCCGTTGTAAATCAGCAGAATCGCGATGCCGACGAAGGCGATTGCGAAGACGATGATCAGCGGCAGCGTGTTCCCCATGCGGGAAAACTATAAACGCGGTATGCAGCGGTTAGCCTGCCGTCATGAGCGAGCCGCCGCCGACCACACCGATCGAAGTGCTTGACGAGGTCTTTGGTTACGACAGTTTCCGTGGACGACAGTCAGAGATCATCGAGCAGGTGAACGCCGGTGGAGATGCGTTGGTGCTGATGCCGACGGGTGCGGGCAAGTCGCTTTGTTACCAGTTGCCCGCGATCCTGCGCCACCGTGCAGGCAAGGGTCTTGAAGTGGTCGTCTCGCCGCTGATCGCATTGATGCGCGACCAGGTACTCGCTTTGCACGAGTTGGGCGTGGAGGCGGCATTCCTCAACTCTGCGCTGTCGCCGGAGGAGTTTGAACGCACGCGCGCGCGAATGTTCTCTGACGAGCTGACGTTGCTCTACGCAGCGCCGGAACGCGTCACCAACGCGGGCTTTCTCAGCGACCTGGCGACGCTCAACGACGCCAACAAGTTGAGCATGTTCGCGATCGACGAAGCCCACTGTGTTTCTCAATGGGGTCACGACTTCAGACCCGAATACCAAGCCCTGACGGTTCTGCACGAGCGCTTCCCGGAAGTGCCGCGAATCGCTCTCACCGCGACGGCGGACGCGTTGACGCGGCGGGAGATTGCCAGCCAGCTCGACCTGGACGACGCGCCGCTCTACGTCAGCAGTTTCGATCGACCGAACATTCGCTATCTGATCGACGAGAAGCGCGACGCGAGAAAGCAGTTGCTGCGCTTCATCACGCAATCGCACGCGGGCGAAGCCGGGATCGTCTACTGCCTGTCGCGCCGCAAGGTCGAGGAGACCGCGAAGTTCTTGAACGAACAGGCCATCACCGCTTTGCCCTACCACGCGGGTCTCGACTCGGCAGTTCGCCAGCGCCATCAAGATCGTTTTCTGCGCGAGGACGGCATCGTGATGACGGCGACGATTGCGTTCGGGATGGGCATCGACAAACCCGACGTGCGCTTTGTCGCGCATCTCGACATGCCGAAGAACATCGAGGGCTACTACCAAGAGACTGGCCGCGCCGGTCGCGACGGCGATCCGGCAGAGGCTTGGATGGTCTACGGCCTGCAGGACGTGGTGATGCAGCGAAACCTCCTCGAGAACGGCGACGCCAACGAACAGCACAAGCAAGTGCTGCGCGGCAAACTCGATGCCCTGCTCGGGCTGTGCGAATCAACCGACTGCAGAAGACAACGGTTACTCGCATACTTCGGTGAGAGCTCAGAACCGTGCGGAAACTGCGACAACTGCATTTCGCCGCCGGAAATGTGGGATGCCGGCGAGCAGGCACGGATGTTGCTCTCGTGCATCTATCGCTGCGAGCAGAACTTCGGCAGCGGCCACATCTTCGATGTCCTTCGCGGTAAGGAGACCGACAAGGTCGCTCGCTTCAATCACTGGAACCTCTCGACATTCGGCATAGGTTCAGAGTTCAGCGATCAGCAGTGGCGTGCGGTCCTTCGACAGCTGATCGCGCGTGGGATGGTGCGAGTGGACAGCGACCACTACAACGTGTTGCGGTTGTCAGGAACCTGGCGAGATTTCGTCACGAGCAACGATCCACTGGAGCTTCGAGTCGCGGTCAAGCACGCCGCAACGGCGGTCAAGCGAGCGGCGAAAGTACCCGACGACGAACCAGAACTCTCAGCCGACGACGAGCGGCTGCTCGACGAGCTGCGCGTGTGGCGCAAACGCTTGGCCGATGAGAAGGCGCTGCCGGCCTACATGGTCTTCGACAACAAGACACTGCGCGCCATCGCTCGGACGCGTCCGCGCACGTTGGACGAGTTGGCCGATGTACGCGGGGTCGGAGCAGCGAAGCTCGAGGCCTATGGCGCGGCCGTGCTCGAACTGGTTGCGGCCGACGTCGAGACCGTCGCCGGTTAGTGGCGAGCAAGTCCGCGACGCGTTCGATCGAACCCGGACTTTCAGATCCAGGCGTCGTCCGCGACCGGGCGCGCTCGCTCGACCTGTTCGGCGACCTCAATCAGGTTGCCGTCTGGATCGCGGAAATACACCGACCGGAGCGCCTTGCCCTGAGCGCCCTCGCGTTCGACCGGACCCTGTTCGATTGCGATGCCCAGGTTCTGCAGATGCAGAACAGCATGGTTGGCGCTGCCTTCGATGATGAAGCAAAGATCTGCGGAACCGACGGTCGCGGTGTCGGATTCGGGTGAAATCGAATCGTCCGTTTGGTGAAGGTTGATCTTCTGCTCGCCGAACGCCAATCCCCTGCGTCCTGCGCCGAAGGTGATCGGCTCCATACCCAACGTCTGCGCGTAAAACTCCAAGCTGCGCTCGACATCTGCAACGGTCAGGACCAAATGGTCCAGCGTCCGAACTTGGATCTGCGGCGTCTCCGTTTCGCCTTCCGCCAACCGCAACGCACCTTCCAACGTAAGCACTTCAGTAACCCCTTGCATCCGTCCCCCAAATCGAACTTCGTCTGGTTTTGACACCTAGCTTCCCAAAAATTGACTTCGCCAAACATGACGTCCGGCTTGAAGGCGCCAGCATCCTCTGCCAGGAGCAGTTCGTCGCCCGTCCTCGCGCCGAAGTCTTTGAGTTCTTCAGCGACGCCCAGAATCTCGAGCGGCTGACGCCTCCATGGCTCAACTTTCAGATCGTTGAGATCCCAGACGAGTTGGCCGAGGGCGCGTTGATCCGCTACCGGTTGGCGCTGCGCGGGCTGCCGCTGCATTGGACGACGCGAATCGAGGAGTGGGTGCCGGGTGAGCGCTTTGTCGACGTCCAGTTGTCGGGCCCGTACTCGCTGTGGCACCACACCCATGAATTCGAGGACGCCGAGGGCGGAACATTGATCCGCGACGTCGTGCGTTACCGCGTACCGTTCGGACCGATCGGCGAGGTGGTGCGCCGGGCGCTGGTCGCCCGTGACACGAAGAAAATCTTTGACTACCGCCGCGAAATGATCGAGCGGGAATTCGCTTCAGCCAGCTGACGGAACGCGGCCACCCTCGACGCCGGCTTCCTGAGCCGGACCGCCCGGATTGGCAATGCCGAGCACGCGCATCGACTTCAACCCGAGACTGAGCCGCTCGCGGCCGTCAGTCGACGAGCAGTCGAGCCCGGTGAGGTCCTTCACGCGCTCGAGTCGATAACGAATCGTGTGGCGGTGCGTGAACAGTCTTTGAGCGGTACCCGCGACGTTTCCGTCGGCGGCGAGGAAGGTGTCCACGGTCTGGACGAGATTGGTTTCGTACTGATCGTCGTAGGTGACGAGCGGTTCGATCGTCTCGGCGAAGAATCCCCGAAGTTCGGCGGGGTCATCGCAGAGCGCGGGCAGCAGCAGTCGATATGCGCCGGTGTCCTCGAAACTCATAAGGTTGCCGGACCCGCTGGCTTCGGCAACGTTTACCGCCAGCAGCGCCTCTTGTCCGGCGCGATATAAGTCGGATGGCTCAGTTGTTATTCGGCCGAACCCGACAGTGAAACTGAACTCTTCGAGCGTCGCCTCGAGCTCTTCACGAATCGCTCGGGCAGCCTTTTCAATCGATTCAGATTCGGCGCTGGGAATCATCACGAAGACTTCGCCAGTCTTCGAACCGTCGCGCTCGACCTGCGCCGTGACCACCCGAGGGTGCAGAGACCGTGCGACGCGTTCGACCACGAGCAGCAGTCGGGCACGCCAGTCGTCGCCGACCGGTCGACGCGGCGTGGCGCGGGCGAGCACGAACGCGCAGCCACGCTCAACGTCGATGCCGAGCTCCTCGGTCCGCGCGGTGACCGCGTCTGCTTCCTTGGTGACACCGTTGATCAGGTCGCCGATGAAGCCGCTGGCCACCTGCTGGTCTGCGCGCTCCGGCGCGAGTGTGCGTTCGACTTCCAGGGCGATCAGCGTCGTGACCATGCGCAGGGTGGCGACGTCGACGCCATTTTTGACCCTCGCCCGAACACGCAGACTGCCGACTGACTTCTCCGCCACACGCAGTTCGTGCGTTTCGGTTCCGCCCTCGCCGGCCAGCAAACGTCGTTCGTCCTCGGGAGACGCGGCGGCAACTGCCAGCACCGCGCTGCGGCTGTCGATGACCGCGAGCGAGGATTCGAGCGCAGCCGCCGCGGCTCTGGTGACCGCAGTCAGGCCGGTTCCCGACTCCACGGCAGCTGAAATGGCGTCGAGCTTGGTCAGCCTCGACGCGGCGCTGTCGGCGGACTTTGAAGTGGATTCTGTGGCTTTTGGCACTTACCAAGCATAAGAACGCCAAAACGCTTCCGCATTCGCGCGGTCTACTCGCGCAGATCTTGGCTAGATGCGCTCGCCGAGCAGAGCGAAAACAGCCAGACCGATCAGCCCGCCGACGCTGAGCATCGCAATCAACACATAGAGCGAAAGGAACAGCGCCGACGCGCGCTCCCAGTTGCGACCATACGAATTCCAGGCAGGCCAGGCGATCAGCGAAATGAAGGCAATCAAGACGATTCCGGCACCGATTGCACCGACACCTTGGGCGATCTGTACGAGCGAGGAATTGGCTAGGAGATGCATTGGCAAAGACGGTTTCGAAGTGGAATTCGCGTCACCCAACAGTACTCGCGCCGCTGACGTTGGCCTCCGACCGCCGCTCTTTGCGCAGCCTGCGGACGTGACTTATCAACAGCGCCAACGCAGCAAAAAGCGCAAGCAGCGAAAACCCAAGTGCCGTGCCGCCGATCACGTCGCTCAGGTAGTGAACGCGCAGGTAGACGCGGCTCAGAGCGATCGCCCCGCCGAGAATGATCGCGCCGATCACCAGCACGGTTTTGGTGAAAATGTCTCGAATGCGTTCAAGCGAAATCGCGATTGCCACGTAGGTAACGGCGTAGGCGGCGTGACCGCTCGGGAACGACCACCCCTCGCTGGACGTCAGTGGGTCAATCGGCCGCGGCACTTCGGTCCAGTTCTTGACGATTGCAGTCAGCAGGCTCGCGAGCAACAGGCTGATCACCATCACGTTCGCTTCGGCAACGCGTCGCCGGGCGTAGCAGTAGCCAGCGGCGATCAGCGTGAACGCGGCCGCAACAGTGAATGATCCGAGCAACGTGATCGCCTCTGCCAACGTGTCCAGCCAATCAGAGCGGATCGACTCCGCGACTCGGAACGCCGCATCGTTCAAGCGACTGACGAACTCGTTGTCGGGCCAGTCGAGGGCAGCGATCAAAAAGAAGTAGAACGTGTATGCGGCCACCGCCAGGACAGCAATCACAGTGGTGAACTCGAGCCCCAGCCGCCCGGGCGTGAAGCGTTCCCAGGCGAAGCGCAACTGCGGTCCAAAAAAGTTGAGCACGGGCAGCACGATCTTCTGGACGGTTCGCCTGATCGGCACGATCACGAGCGCGCGACGCGGGTGTTGCTCCTGGGCGTCTAGCCAGGCTGTGGCCTTCGCGCGTTCCTCGGGTTTGCTGAATCGACGGACCAGATACATCAACACCACGATCGTGCCGACCGTCCACCCGAAGATCAGAACGCCGCGCTCTGCGTAGGAGATGACCGCCGACAGGTTGTTCGAGAAGACGTACCCGAGCAGGCAAAAGAACGTCGCCCACAGGCCGGCGCCGATGATGTCGTAAGGCATGAATCTGCGGTAGGGCATCTTCGACGAACCGGCGATGAACGGTGCCAGCGCGCGGACCAGGCCGATGAATCGACCGACGAGAATCGTTTTGCCGCCATGGTCTTGCATGTACTTCTCGACTTGCACAAGGCGGTCCTCGGTGATCATCACCCGCTTCCCGTGCTTGATCATGAACTCACGACCCAGCCGTCTACCGAAGTAAAAGCTGACCGAGTCCCCAGCAAACGCCGCGAACCAAACGAGACCGATCAACAGGCGAATGTCGATCTCACCTTGGCCGGCAACGACTCCGCCAACAATCACCGCTGCCTCGCCTGGTGCGATCAATCCCACGAAGGCGCCCGTTTCCAGGAACGCGAGCACACCGACCAACAGGTACGTCCACTTCCCGAGCGTTCCGGCGATGTCCTCCAGCACCTGTTCCGGCTGGGGTAGTCCACTGAAAGCGCCGGCGGCGAACAGAGACAATCCGACGATGCCGACAACGGAAATGATCTTGCGTTCGGTGTCGAGTTTGCCGCGACGTAGTCGAAACACGGCAATCACGAACCAGATCGCCGCAGCAATCGCCGCCGTGACATGCGCGCCGGTCGAAGCAATCGGGACGTTGATCATCGATTTGCCGCCCGGAGTTCGCTTACAGCGCCGAACTCTGCTCCGACCGGTTCGGCTACGTACGCGCTGTGGCCTTCAGCGGCCATCGACTGTGCAGCTCGTTCGGCTGCCGAGCGATCGTCGAACACGCCGAAACAAGTCGGACCAGAACCGGTGATCGCCGCGGCGATCGCTCCGGCGTCGAGCAGAGCGTCGGTCACGGATGACAGATCGGGTCGCAAACCAAGAATCGCGGCCGCCAAGTCGTTCTCGACCAAACTGCTCAGCTCGTTGGTGTTCGGATGGGTCTCGATCGCGGCCCTCAGCTGCTCTGTGTTTGCGGTCAAATCCGTGCGACCCAACGAGCTGGCGTCGGCGGCTCGAAAAACCTCAGCGGTCGACAGGCCGATCGCTTGCGAAACGATCACATACACGCGCGAAGCGTCGTCCAATTGGTCGTCCACAAGACGCTCCACCCGTTCTCCCGCACCGGTGACCAGTGCAGCGCCCGGCGTGAGCTGGCTCGGGACGTCGGCCCCAAGTTCGAATGCGAGCGACTCGAACTCGCCGATAGCGATCTCCTGATCGCTGGCAATCAGACGTAGGGCGGCGGCGGCGTCGGCGCTTCCGCCGCCCATACCTGCGGCCACCGGAATGTGTTTTTCGATCGTCAACTCCACCGGATCACCGCGAAGCAACCCGGACGACCTGGCCAGCTCGAGCGCGGTCAGCGCAAGATTCTCTCCCGCAACCTGCTCGCAACTGACCGAGTCAGTTGTCGCGTCAGGGCGACGCACAAAGTCGACGATGTCGTGCAACGATACCGAATCGAACAACGAGACCAAGTCGTGCAGTCCGTCGGCGCGAGTTGGGCCGAGAAACAGGCAGAGATTGAGCTTGCCTGGTGCCCTACAGGTCAGTCTTCTCATCCGCGATCCTCGGAAATCAGCTCGTTGAGCCGTAGGAAGTCAACGGCGGCTAGCTGTTCGGCTCTCGTGTTGGCGTCGTAGCCAAGTTGGGCAAGCGCCGCGACGGCTCGGGGTTTGATCGTGTCCGCGTCGTCGCATCCGCGACGGGTCAATGCGAGTGAACTCGCCAGCGGTTTGCGTCGATGCGCAAACGCGCCGTGCACCAGCGCGTTGAAGGAGGGCGGCGGATTTTCAGCGGTACGTTTCAGCGTCACCAGCGAGGAGTCCACGTTCGGCACCGGATGGAAGATGTTGCGTGAGAGCTTGCGCGCGGTCGTCTGGCCACTGATTGCCTGTACCAGTACGGATGTCCCAGCGTAGAGCTTGCTGCTCGGACTGGCGGTGAGTCTTTCGCCGACCTCGCGTTGCGCCATCACGCAGCAGAGTTCCAGCGCGGGCAATTCGTAGAAGGCCTTGATCACGCACGTTGCCGCGACGTTGTACGGAAGGTTCGCGATCAGTTTGGTCGGCGCAGGATCCAATTCACTGAAGTCGATGTCAACCGCGTCGCCGTAGTGCACGGTGACGTTCTCGAGTCCGCCGACCGCGTCGTCGAGCGCGTCCGAAAGTTTGTTGTCGATCTCGATCACGTGAAGTCTGCTGACGCGTGCAGCGAGGAACTCCGAGAGCACCCCTAGTCCGCCGCCGACTTCGAGTACCACGTCGTCGACCTGCAAGTCCGCGGCCGAGGCGATCACGTCAAGAATGTTGTTGTCGATCAGGAAGTTCTGGCCGAGCTTGCGCCGGGGGCGAATGTCGAAGCGCCGCATCCGTTCGATCGATGCCTGCTGCTTGGGGTCGGCCATCGCCGTCAGCTCACCACTTGAAGACGCGGCGGGCGTTATCCGAAACGATGTCGTCGAGCTCCCCGTAACCGATACCACGAACTTCGGCGATGGTCTCGGCCGTCATCGTGACGTATGCAGGCTCGCAGCGCTTGCCGCGAACCGGCTGTGGCGCGAGAAACGGTGAATCGGTTTCGACCAACAGCAATTCGTCGGGGACGCGCGCGGCGGCCTCGCGCAGGTCGGGCGCGTTCTTGAACGTGACATTCCCGGCGAACGAGCAGTAGAAGCCGGCATCGACGGCGCGATCCAGCTGGCCGGCGTCGCCAAAACAGTGCAGCACGACTGCCGGAAGGCCGCTGCCGTGCTCAATCAAAATGTCGATGCACTCCGACTCGGCAGCGCGCGCATGGATCGAAACCGGCAGATTGCGCTCGGTGGCGATTGCGATCTGGGCGATGAAAGCGCGTCGTTGGTCGTCGGGTGGAGCGCTGTCGCGAAAGAAGTCGAGCCCCGTCTCACCGATTGCCCGCACCCGGGGGTGAGCCGCGGCTTGCTCGATCAAGCCGATCTGCTCGTCGCCGAAGCCAGTCGTCTCGTTGGGGTGCCAGCCGACCGCGGCGAACACCTCCTCATGTTCGTCAGCGATTGCGAGTGTCTGCGCAAACGTTTCACCGGTCAGTCCGATCGAGAGGATTCGGTCGACGCCGACTTCGCGGGCGCGCGTCACGACCTCGGAAGGGGCGTCCTCGCACATCTCGACGTGGGCGTGGGTATCGACCATCGTTCAGTTCTCGACGCTCTCGAGTTTCGGGAACAACTGCTCCAGCTCGCCGAGCGACTGCCCACCGTCGCCCAATCCAAACTCTGCGAGCGAGAAATCGCCAACCTGGTCCACACATTCGATCGCAGACATCAGCTTGGTCGTCGACTTTGGAATGAACGGGTGTAAAAGAATCGAGACCGTTCGCAACCCCTCGACCAGGCCGTAAAGTGTCGCGTCGAGTTCGCTCGCCTGCGACTCTTCCTTTGCGAGCTTCCAGGGTGCCTGCTCTTCGACGAAGCGATTCAGCCTGCGCACGAGCAGCCAGATGTCGTCGAGCACGCCAGACAGTTCGAGCTTGTCGAATCTGGCCTGCACGGCCTCGCGGGTTCCGGCGAAGTCACTTTCGAGGCCGGTTGTTTCGGGTCGTGCCGGGACGACGCCATCGCGGTACTTCTTGATCATCGCCAGGCTGCGGCTGGCGAGATTGCCGTACTCATTCGCGAGCTCGGTGTTGTAGCGAGTTTCGAAGCCGGCGGTCGAGATCGAGCCATCGTTTCCGAAACTGACCTCGCGGAAGCAGTAAAAACGCAAGGCGTCGCTGCCGAACAAGTCAACGACGTGGACGGGGTCGAGTACGTTGCCCAGCGACTTCGACATCTTCTCGCCGTCCATCAGCAGGTAGCCGTGCACGAACATCCGCTCCGGCAGCGGTGCACCGAGGGCCATCAGCATTGCGGGCCAGTAGACGGCGTGAAATTTGATGATGTCCTTCGCCATCACGTGTACAGAGGCCGGCCAAAATTTGTTCGAAAGGTCCTCACCCGGCTTGGCGATCTTCGGCGCGGTCCAGTAGTTGAGCAGCGCGTCGAACCACACGTACATGACGTGCGAGGGGTCCCAAGGAAGTTCGACGCCCCAACTGATCTTCGAGCGGCTGAGGGCAACGTCGCGCAGCCCACCGTCGATGAATGAGAGCGCTTCGTTGTAGCGGTGACGCGGGAGAACCCACTCGGGGTTCTCGGCGAAGAGCTTCTGCAGCGGTTCCTGGAAGGCCGAGAGTTTGAAGAACCAGCTCTCCTCGCTCTCGCGATCGAGCGGAATGTGGTGGATCGGACAGCTGTTGTCGTCGCCGATCTCGTGTTCGGACTTGAAATCGGCGCACTTCGGGCAGTACCAACCTTCGTACTGGCCCTTGTAGACGTAGCCGTTGTCGTGGATCTGCTGCCAGACGTTCTGAACCTCGGCCATGTGGGCCGGGTTGGTGGTGCGGATGAAGAAATCGTTTGAGACGTCGATCGTCTCCGTCAACGCCTCGAAGCGCGGGGCGTTGCGATCGACCATTTCCTGCGGAGTCGTGTTCTGGGCCTCGGCGGCGACCACGACCGGCTCGCCGTGCTCGTCGGTACCGGTCACAAAGAAGACATCCTCGCCGCGCTGTCGCATGTGCCGCGCTATTACGTCGGCACCGATCGTGGAATAGGCGTGTCCGAGGTGCGGCTCGGCATTCACGTAGTAGATCGGCGTTGTCACGTAGAAAGACACGCGCCGATCCTACCCTTGGCCCCGCAGTGGCCTGTGTTCAGATCGATTCTTCGACTGGGAGCGCGATCGCGGAGTTTTCGATGAACAGCTTCAAATGTCGCCGTGGGCTGCCTTGGTTTCCGCGATCTTGGCGTTCTGGAAGTCCAACACTTGAGCTGAGCCGTCGGCTGCACCAGCTTCGATCGGTGCGGGTGCTGTCGGTCGCGCGTCGCGTCGTGGCGGTTTCCGATTTACCAACAATGCCAGCAGCGCGATCGTGGCCAGCGCGATCAGTGCGGTACGGAAAGGCGGTGGCCGGTCGGGGTTGGCCGGCATCGCCGCCTGTGGGGCTGGCTGAGCACGCGACGATCTGCGATCGACTGCCCGCTCGCCAGTCGCAGGTTCAAGTGTCCGCTCAGTTGCGCTCGACAGCGGCGGCGGAGCCTTTTCGGCGGCCGATTTCGATCGGTCGCTGCCGTGCGAATCGTGCGCCGCTTTCCGGGCAGAGTCTTTCGCGGCCGCAGGTTCGATGGCTTCAATCCTTTTCGGCGCTCGAGCTTGTTCTTGCGGCCTCCGCACCTCGATCGGCGCGACGCGAGGCTGAATCGTCGACGCAGGTCGTTCCAAACTCTTGATTTCCGCGGGAGCGTCGGCTTTGGTCTGCGTTGGCGAGGCGACGGGATGTTCCACGACGCTTGGCGGGCCGAGAAGTGCCAGCGGATCGACGTAGCGCTTCGTGCTCGCGACCCGCACGCTCAGATGAAGGTGCGGCTGCTGCACGGACCTACGCCCGGTCACGCCTACCCGGCCGAGCGACTCGCCGACGGACACCGTCGCCCCTCGCTTCATCAGACGTGCCTGGAGGTGCAGGTAGCTGACCAGATGGTCGCTGCCGGCGCTGCGCACTGTGATGGTCTCACCCCCATCGGGCAGGCGCCCGCTGTAGGTGACCTTTCCGGCGACGATCGCACGCGCCGGCGTTCCAGCCGGCGCGGCGATGTCGACGCCTCGGTGTTGACCCGCGGCGTACGGATCGCTGCCGTTCTTGTACTGCGTAACCACCTCGCCCAGCAAAGGCCATGGCCACGAGCCACTTCCGGCCTTCGCCGACTCGGTGGCAGCCAGTTGCAGTAGCAGTACGACAGCGCAGAGACAGCACGTGACGGTCCGGAGAGTCCGTCCTGTCGTCGCGAATGTGCCTGAGGTCAACATGGTCGCCAACCTAGCGACGCGACGCGGCTTCGGGGCGGTGTCGCCAGCGGTTTTTACAGATCCCGAACCGAAGATTTACCTGGTCGCTGCGATTGTGCGAATTACGTAACTGTCTAGGTGTCGCGGACTAGTTCGCTTGGTAAAGATCGTTTGGACGCAAACCGGTCAACTCGGCGACGACCTTCGCCGCCTCGCGCGGTTTCGAACCGGCGGCAACGAGGCGGCGTACGGCGTCTTCGGCACCGGCAACACGCCCAGCCTCGCGCGCCTCCTCGGAGGCTGCACCGACGACGATGACGATTTCACCCTTGACGTCGCCCGCGCCGAAGTGCTCGGCGAGTTCGGAGGCCGTTCCCCGCGCAACCTCTTCGTGCAGTTTCGTCAGTTCCCGACAGACAGCGGTCGGTCGGGCGGGGTCGATTGCCGCAAGACGTGACAACGTCGCGGCAAGTCGCTTTGGCGACTCGAACGCGACCAACGTCTCTTCGAGTGTCGTGAACAGCTCGTCGATTTCGCTCGTTTTTCGCGGGACGAAGCCGGTGAATCGCCAGTGGTCACTCGGTAATCCGGCAGCCACCAAGGCCGCAAGCACGGCCGACGGCCCAGGCAGAACTTCCACCGGCAGGCCGGCGGCGATACACGCCTGCACCATCAAGTAGCCCGGATCAGACACCAAAGGCATGCCTGCATCGGACACCAGCGCGACGTTTGCGCCGTCGGCCATCTGCTTGACCAGTTCGCCGGCGCGCTTGCGTTCGTTCTGCTCGTTGTAGGAGACCAACTTTCCCGACACCCCGAAGCGCTCGAGCAGTTTTCCGGTGCGGCGAGTGTCCTCACAGGCAATCAGGTCGGCCTCACGGAGCGTGGTCAGCGTACGCAGCGTGACATCCTCCATGTTGCCGATCGGGGTGGGACAGACGATCAGCCTGCCGGGCATTTTCAGGAGTCCTCCATCGGTTCGCCCAACGGTTCGTCGAGAGCTTCCACAAAGGCCAGCGCGGCGGCACCGAGCATTCCTGCCTCGGCGCCGAAGGCGGCCGGCACAACTGCAGCCAGTTCCTTGTTCGGGGACAGGCCGAACTTGGCAAGATGATCGCGCGCAGGGCCGATCAACAGATCGCCGGCGGCTGCAGCGCCACCGCCGATCACGATCACCTGAGGGTTGAATATGTTCGACAGCGAGACGAGACCGGCCCCGAGATAGTGACCGGCCTTCGCCAGCACGTTGATTGAGTCTTGGTCGCCGTCGTGTGCGAGTTCGGTCGCGGTCGCGCCGGTCACGGTACGACCGGCGGCGAGTTCTTGGCCGAGTGGGGAGGCGGGGTTCGCTTGGGCGAACTCATTCGCGAATCGCGCAAGCGCCGTGCCGGAAGCCATCGTTTCGAGGCACCCGAGGTTGGGGCAGAAGCCTTGGCACGGCGGTCCGTCGGCCAGCACGGTGATGTGCCCGAGCTCGGCACCCGATCCCGTTGCGCCGCGAAAGATCTTGCCGTCGAGGACGATCCCGCCGCCGACTCCGGTGCCGAGAGTGAGCAGCACGACATCCTGCTTCCCGCGCGCTGCGCCGAATCGCTGCTCGGCGAGAGCGGCGACGTTGCCGTCGTTGTCAAGCGCGACCGGCAGCCCGAGGCGCTCGGTCATCAGGTCACGGATTGGAACGTCGGCGATCGGCAGATTGACCGACATCACCGCGCGACCAGTCGATTGATCGATCAGCGACGGGATACCCATGCCGACGGCCTCGATCGGCGACTCTCCTTCATTCTGAAGTTTCAACTCGTCGACGACCTCGACGAGTCGGTCGAGCACTTCGGTCTGGCTGGCCCCGCGGGAAAAGCGGTGCGCCCGGTGGTGAACGACGAGATCACCGGAGACGACCCCGGCTGCGAGCTTCGTCCCGCCAAGGTCGATGCCGATCACGCGTCTCTCCGCCGTGCTTACAGTCATTGTGCGCATGCTAATCCGGCAGGACGCCGGACCGGTAGGCGGAAACCTTTGAGCACGACGATTGTTGACAACCACTGACGGCCAAACTCGAATGCGATTCGGCAGCGCCACCAGCAGATGAGCCAGGACAAACTCCCCTTCAAGACATACCGTGCCCGCAAGCGTCCATGGGATCGCTTCAAGCGTTCACGCTTCGACAAGCTGAAGTCGACTCCGCCGCCACAACCCGGCGATGCCGATTTTCCGGCACCACCTCCGTCGGTCTCGCGTGAAGACGGCGGGCTGCAGCCAACTCCTCCGCGCCGCGAATCCCCCCGCCGCGACGCCCCGCGCCGTGAAGCCCCAGCCCAGCGACAACCCAAGCCACCGAAACGTCAACGGACTCCGAAACTCGCCCGCGGCGTCCCTTGGCTGAAGCTGGGTAATTGGATCGCGGTCTGGGCAGTCAGCTGGGTTGCCCTCTCGGCGGTGCTCTTTTTCGTCAGCGCGACCATGCAGTCGAGCAAGATCTCGGACGCCACCAACGACGCGCTCGGCGGTGGAGGCAATCTGCTCACGAGTCCCGGCAACGTCCTGGTCATGGGCCTCGACGAACGGCCGCGCGGATCGAAGGAGCCCGGCGCCGGTGGCCCGGCGAGAACGGATTCACTGATGTTGATCCGCACCGGCGGCGGTGAGAAGCAGCGGCTCTCGATTCTGCGCGACAGCTACGCCGCCATACCGGGGCATCTGCCCCAGAAGATCAACGCCGCGTACGCGCTCGGCGGTCCCGCGCTGACGATCCAGACGGTGGAGAACTTCATTGGCGGCGGCATGGAAATCAATCACATGATGATCGTCGACTTCGAGCGTTTCCCGGGTCTGATCGACGCAATGGGCGGCGTGAAGGTTGAGGTCGAACAACGCTGCATCCGCAGCACGTTCGGAGGCAAAACATTCCGCCTCCGACGCGGTGAGCACAAACTCAACGGCGAACAAGCGCTGCGCTTTGCTCGTGTCAGAAAAAACCTCTGTGACGCGAACGAGGACGACCGCGCCCGCGCCGCGCGCCAGCAACAGGTGATGTCTGCGATGAAGCGCAAAGCCTTCAGCCCGGTCACCTTCGTGCGGCTGCCGTGGATCGCGTGGGCGGCGCCCAAGGCGATCGTCACCGACATGAGCCCGTTCACACTGATGGGCTTCTTGGCCTCGATGACATTTGGCAGCGACCCGAAACCACAGGTACTCAAGCCGAGCGCGGCAGGTCCCGGCAACAGCCTGATCGTGCCCGAGAGTGAACGCGCCAAATGGGCGCGCCGCTTCTCCGACTAGTGCTGCTCAGTACTGCGGCGGATTCTGTGGCGGTGGTGGCGGCTGGTTCGGGTCCTGATAGCCGGGCGCCGGCGGTGCTTGTTTGTTCGCCTGAGCCATGAAGAACAGCCCGAGCAGCAGACCGATGCCACCGGCGACCATCAGGATCACGCCGACGACTTGAATATCGATGCCGACCACGGTGTAGGTGACGGCAAATTTGAGGATCGCACCAACGGCGATCAGGAATAACGAAGCTCCAATAGTCATTCCGTCATTCTGACGACTTCTTCGGACTGCTGTCGCCAGTCTTCTTCGAGTCCGACTGCTTGCCGGCACTCGATCCCGAGGTGTCGGACTTGCTCGATGCGGAGCCGCTCTCGCCAGAACTCGAACTGGGCGCCGATGCGGAGCCGGAACTCGACGAAGCATCCTCGCTACCAGCCTTCGGCCTGCGCTTGCTGCCGTAGTCGGTGTTGTGGAAGCCAGACCCCTTGAAGTGGATTGCAGGGGCCGTGTAGACGCGTTCGACCGGTTCGCCGGTCTCGGGGTCGTTGGTCAACGGATCGTCGCTGAATTTCTGGATCACCTCGAAGGTGGTTCCGTCGGCGCGTTTGTATTCGTAGATCGGCATCCGCGGTTAGGGTAGCTTTACGACCCGAAGATGGAAGCCTCCGACACAGCGGCCGACGCCGCCAGCACCGCCGCCGAAGACAGCGTGACGATGGACAAGATCGTCGCGCTCTGCAAACGACGTGGCTTCATTTTTCAGTCTTCTGAGATCTACGGCGGTCTCGCAAGCACGTACGACTACGGCCACTACGGCGTTCTACTGAAGAACAACGTCAAGCACGAGTGGCGGCGAGCTGTCGTTCAGGAACGCGACGACGTTGTGCTGCTAGACGCGGCGATCTTGATGCACCCAAAGACGTGGGAGGCCTCCGGCCACCTCTCGGGTTTCTCGGATCCACTCGTGCAGTGCATGGGTGAGTGCAAACGCCGCTTCCGCTACGACCACTTGGTCGAAGCCCTCGAAGCCGAGGGCAAGCCGACCGAACATGTCGTCTGCCCGGTCTGCGGCGGCGAGCTGTCAGAACCCCGCGAGTTCAATCTGATGTTCGAGACGAACATGGGCCCGGTCAAGGACGATGCCTCAACGATCTACCTGCGCCCGGAGACCGCGCAAGGCATCTTCGTCAACTTCAAGAACGTCATGCAGTTCGCGCGCAAGAAGCTGCCGATGGGCATCGCGCAGATCGGTAAGTCGTTCCGCAACGAGATCACGCCCGGCAATTTCATCTTCCGCACCCGCGAGTTCGAGCAGATGGAGATCGAGTACTTCTGCGCGCCGGCCGAGGCCGAGGCGAAACACAAGGAATGGATGGACGCCCGCCTGCAGTGGTACATCGACCTCGGCATCAGACCCGATCACCTGCAGATGCGTAAACACGAAGGCGACGAACTCTCGCACTACAGCTCCGCGACCAGTGACGTCGAGTATCTCTTCCCGATGGGCTGGAGCGAACTCGAGGGCATCGCCAACCGCGGCGCGTTCGACCTCACCCAGCATGCGGAGTTCAGCGGCGAGAAACTCGAGTACATGGACCCTCAAACCAACGAGAAGTACGTCCCGCACGTGATCGAGCCATCGGCCGGCGCCGACCGCGGCACGCTCGCGTTCATGGTTGACGCCTATGACGAGGAGAGCGTCGAAGGCCGCGAGCGCGTCGTCCTCCGGCTACATCCACGCCTCGCTCCGGTCAAGGTTGCGGTGCTGCCGCTATTCAACAAGGAGGGCATGCCCGAGAAGGCCCGGGCACTGTATGAGGAACTGCGTGGCGTGATGCAGGCCGAGTACGACACCGGCGGATCGATCGGCAAGCGCTATCGACGTCAGGACGAGATCGGAACCCCATGGGGAGTGACGATCGATCACCAGACTATGGAGGACGAGACCGTTACCTTGCGCGATCGCGACACGCTCGAACAGACGCGCATCCCTGTCGGAGAGGTCACCGGCGAGCTGGTCAAGCGGCTCGCCGCCGATTGGAAGTCGCCGAAGCTGACTTGATCGGTCAGAGCCTGCCTGCCGTTGCTGAGTGCTGCGATGGCGGCGCTAGTCGCGCTCGGCGCCAAGCAAGTACAGCGCCGCGTCGACGTCGGCCTCGACGCAGGCGTCGTGATCGCTGACCGGGTCCTGGAACATCTCGAGCGCGAGACCGTTGGCCATTGCGAGTAGCGCCGATGCTGTCGCCAGCGGGGAGTGCCGCAGGCTGATTGAGCCCTTTTGCTGAAGTCCTTCGAGGATCTCGGCGAACTGCCCGCGGGTGCGTCGGTTGTATTCGGCGACCTCGTTGCCGATCTCCGGATGACGACGTGCTTCACCGATCAATTCGAATGCGAGCAGGTACAGCTCCGGCTCGTTGTCGAGGATGTTTTGTAGCTGCACGAGCAGTACGTTCACCAGTTCTTCGGCCGAACCGGCGTGCTGCGCTGCCAGTTCGATCGTCTCGACCAGACGTTCGGTCTCTTTGCGGACGACCTCGATCAGCAGCCGCTCCTTGGACCCGAAGTAGTAGTGCAGCAGCCCACGACTGACGCCCGCCTCACGCGCCACGTGATCGAACGTGGCGCCGGCGGCTCCATAGTTTGCAACGCACTGACGCATCGCGACGACGATTCTCGCCGCCTTGTCGTTGGTCAGTGCCTGCTTGGGCTTGGCGGTATCTGTGGAGGACACTGGCAACGAAGTGTACGGGCAACTGACCACGGAGTAATCGACGATTTGCGGTAACTGGCTCAATCGTCCCCGTCAATCACGCGATTTCACCTACGGCTACGCTTGCACCCGCAATGCTCAAGATCACGATCGAGGATGGGGAACTCGTCGTGCGCCCGGTCGGTATCAACCGAATCCGTGCCGCGCGCGACCAGGTACGGGTGCCGTTGGCGCAGATCCGCGGCGTTCGCATTCCGCCTCCGACCGAGGCACCCAAGGCGATCTTTCGCCATCGCGTTGGTGACGCGGAAGTTCCGCGTCCTTCGGCCTTCGGACCGATGCACCACAACAGAGGACAAACTTTGATCGTCGAGCTAGACGATCATCACGCAAATGAATTGGTCGTTCAGGTGAACGATGCGCTTGGCGCTGCGGAGATGATTCGCCGGGCAGTGTCAGCGCAGCAGGGCTAGCCCTGCTCGATTTTCGGACTAGCTGACGGCAGTCGGCTCGAACGGCGGGTAGTGCCCGGGGATGATCTTCGTCGGGTTCAGGTCGCGAATCTTCCGCCACTGAGCGAGCAACGTCTCGCGTTCCGGAAAATCTGCCGGTAGCTCCATACGGTCGAAGTACTCCGGCAGCGGCCCCACGCAGTCGCTCGGTATCGCGACGAGTCCATCATCGGTATCGACCAGCAACGTGATCAATCCGTCGGCGTGGCCCGGCGTGAGCATCCAGCGCAGGCCCGGTTCGATCTCGCCCTCATCGCCGTCGAGTTCGATGATCTCGACCATCTCGAGCAAGCCCTTCTGGATGTGCGCGTAAGGCGCGTCGAGCTCGATCCTGTGCACGAAACACCGCCGTCCGGGGAACTCCATCAGCGCACCGACATGGTCGAAGTGCAGATGGGTGAGGATCACGTCCTTCACTGCGAACGGGTCGACTCCGAGGTTCCCGACGGCGGAAGAGTACGGCGCGCCCTGCATCGCGACGCCCGGGTCGACGACATAGTTGCGCGACGCCTGGATCAAGCAGGCGTTCGGGATCACCAACATCGCCGCGGCGTCGCCACCACGTTGGATCTCCTTGT
>JBMYXO010000007.1:28448-50273 GCA_049608465.1 Solirubrobacterales bacterium
TCCGCTCGGCGAATCGGGCGTTGACTGCAGCGTCGCGCTGCCGGCACCGACTTCGAAGACGAGCCTCTGTTCGGGAAAAAGTAGGTCGACCGAGTGCCCCACCGGTCCGCTCCTTCGCTCGCTGTCAGCCGACGACCGTTGTGGCGATCAGGCTGCGCCGTTGGTGCTGGCGCCGGCCGGAGTCGCGTTCGAGGTGTACTCAAACTCTTCCTCGGCACCGAACAGCGCGTCGAGCAACGCCTTGCGGGCGTCCTCGCTGATCACAAGGGCGACGATGCCGCCGATAATCGCGAACACCAACAGCTTGCGCAGCGGGTGACGCTTCTTTTTCGGCTTTTCGCCGGCAGAGGCAAGATCGTCCTTGGCCTGCTTGATGCCGTCGGCGGCCTGCTTGAGCTCCTTGCGAAGTTTCTTGTCAGTTACGAGGTCGGCCTTGTCCCAGCCCTTTTCGTTGGCGCGGTCGAAGGCGGCGCGGACGGAAGCGAGCGCGGCTACGGCGTTGTCACGCAATTCCTTGTCCTCGATGATCTTCTGCAGATACGGGTTCTCCTTGGCCTGCTCGGTGGCTTCGGAAATCTTTTCGTTGAACTTCTTGGACTTGACGGCTGGCATCTTCTGTGCTCCTTGAAATTTTTTTTCTGCGATGGCTCGGGACGACGCGAGCGATCAGACTCTATTGCTTGATTGGCTCGATCTCAGCGCAGTAGGTTCATCGGGGAGCCTATTTGTTCAGGCCTTGGCACGCGCTGATCCAGTCGTGCGCTTTTTCGACTTGCCCGATTTGCTTGCCGCCTTACCGTTGCGCGATGCCTTGGACTTCGTTGGCCGCCCGGAGGGTGCCAGGGCAAGTTTCAACACTTGCTCGACCGAATCGACGAACTCGAACTTGACCTTTTTGAGCAGCGCCTTGGGTATTTCCTCCAGGTCCGCAGCGTTGTCGGCGGGGGCGATCACCAGTCTCATTTCGGCCTGTTGCGCGGCGAGCGCCTTCTCCTTCAGTCCACCGATCGGCAGCACTTGGCCGGTCAGCGTTATTTCGCCGGTCATCGCGACGTCGCTGCGCACATGTCGTCCGGTGATCAGCGACGCGAGCGCAGTGGTCATGGTGACGCCGGCGCTCGGGCCGTCCTTGGGTACTGCACCGGCCGGAACGTGAATGTGGATGTCGTGCGTCGCGAACCAGTCGTCGGGCACATCGGCACCGAGTTCCTTCACGTGACCCTTCACGTATGAGAGTGCCGCCTGTGCAGACTCGCGCATCACGTCACCGAGTTGACCGGTGATCTGCAGTCCTCCCTTGCCGGGATACGCGGTGGCCTCGATGTAGAGCACGTCGCCGCCGACCGGGGTCCACGCCAGTCCGGTGGCCACACCCGGTTGTTTGGTGCGGCGCGGCGCGTCGGGTTTCACCTTGCGCTTGCCCAGAAGTTCTGCGACCGCGGCCTTGCGAATCGTCCGCTTGCTCTTGCGCGAACCTTCGGCGAACTCGCGGGCGACCTTGCGGCAGATCGAACCGATCTCGCGCTCGAGACCGCGAACGCCTGCCTCACGCGTGTATCCGGCGATGATTTCATCCAGCGCCTCGTCGGCGAATGCGATCTTCGACGCGGTCAATCCATTGCGTTCGGTCTGCCTGGGCACCAGGTACCGCTTCGCGATCTGCAGCTTGTCCTGGGCGGTGTAGCCGGAGAGCTGAATCACCTCCATGCGGTCCCGCAGCGGGCCCGGGATCGGTTCCATCATGTTGGCCGTCGCGATGAACGTGACGTTCGAGAGGTCGAACGGCAGGTCGAGGTAGTGGTCGCGGAAGTTGCTGTTTTGTTCCGGGTCGAGAACTTCCAGCATCGCCGACGAAGGGTCGCCACGAAAATCGCTGCCCATCTTGTCGATCTCGTCGATCATCAGCACGGGGTTGTTGCTGCCGGCGTCGCGCATGGCCCGGATGAACGTGCCGGGCATCGCGCCGATGTACGTACGACGGTGTCCCCGGATCTCGGCCTCGTCGCGAACTCCGCCAACGGAGATCCGTTCGAATTCACGTCCCATGGCGCGCGCGACGCTTCGGCCCAGCGAGGTCTTGCCGACTCCGGGTGGTCCGACGAGGCAGAGGATCGTGCCGCGCGCGTCCGGCTTGAGCTTGCGAACCGCAAGGAACTCGATCAGCCGGTCCTTGACCTTTTCGATGTCGTAGTGATCCTCGTCGAGCACCTTGCGAGCGTGCTTGAGGTCGAGATTGTCCTCGGTGTGTTTGTTCCACGGAAGCGAGATGATCCACTCCAGGTAAGTGCGGATCACTCCGTATTCCGCAGCGGCGGCAGGCAGTCGTTCGAGCCGTTCGAGTTCGCGGTCGGCAGCCTTGCGAACCTCCTCCGGCAGATCGGCCTCCTCCAGTTGCTGGCGCAGGTCTTCGGCCTCGGCGGCGTCGGGATCCGTCTCGCCGAGTTCGTCCTGGATCGCCTTGAGTTGCTGGCGCAGGAAGAACTCTCGCTGGGTCTTGTCGACCTCTTCCTGGACCTGGTTTTGAATCTTCGTCCCGACGGCGATCACGTCGGCTTCGCGTGCGAGCAGCCGCGCGAGCTTGCGCAAGCGTTTGGAGACGTCTGCCTCCTCGAGCAGCTCCTGTTTCTCCTCAGTTTTCAACCTCAGTGAACCGGCGATCACATGAACGAGCGCACTCGGGTCGTCGACGTTCGCTACGGCGATCATCAGCTCCTCGGGCAAGTAAGGCACGTTCTCGACGATCTGCGTGAACGAAGCCTGAACCGACCGTACGAGCGCCTCGAGTTCGGTCGACTCCTCGATCAGATCCGGGAGTTCATCGATGCGAGCGATCAAATAGGGCGTCGTGCTCACGTAGTCGGTCAGCTTGATGCGCTGCGAACCCTGCACGAGCACGCGCAGGGTGCCGTCGGGCATCTTCATCATCCGGGCGATCGTGCCGGCAACGCCGATGTCGTAGAGCTGGTCGGGTCCGGGATTCTCATTCTCGGGATCGCGACTGGCGACCATCGCGATCATCCGATTACCGGCGAGGACGTCGTTGACCAGTTCGACCGACCGTTCCTGGCCGATCGCGAGCGGTGTCAACGTGTCGGGAAACGTAACCGTCTCGCGCAGTGGCAGTACCGGTAGTGCGTCGGGCAGAATCGAGTTGCCGAACTCGACCTGCTGCGGCTCACCCGAGGAGATGATTTCGATCAGTGAGTCCTCGTCCGCCATCACTTGTCCGCCTTATCTGCAGCCGATCGCGCGGGTTTCTTGACTGGAGTGAGTGAGATCTTCTCCGGTTCGGCCAGCGGAAGTTCGATTCGCAGAAGGCCGTCCTCGTAGGTTGCGCTGGCGGCATCGGCGACGACGTCGGCGCCGAGTTCGATCACGCGCCGGAAGCGACCCTGCTCGATCTCGATCTGCTGGTAAAGCCGGTTCGTCTCCTCACCGTGCGCCCGCTCACCGCCGATCACGAGCCGCCGCCCCTGGATTTCGAGTGCGACGTCCTCGATCGCGATTCCGGACAGGTCGGCGGTGACGATCGCCTTCGGAGGGTCGCCGCAGTAGTAGACGTCAACCTTGGGCGAAAAACCGCGCCGTTTGCTGCTCGCTACACCAACGCGCTCCCAGCTGTGGCCGAACAGCTCATCGAGCTGGCGGCGCATGCGTTCAAAGTTTGCGAATAAGTCGTCGTCGCGCATCGGACGAAAAATAGCGATTCACCTTCGCTCGAGCGCCCATTCGTTCGCCCGGTGTGGCCGTATGCTGTTTCGCCCATGGAGCTATTGATCCAGCCCCGACTCACCGGTGAGCAGCTGGCCGGTGGTATTTACGGCGTAGTCACAGCGATGGCCGTGATCGCGGTGCTGGCCAGCGGCAGCGTGCACGTCGCCTACATGGCTGGCGCAGCGATCGCCACGTCGTTTGCGCTGGCGCTGACCCACGTGTATTCCCACTGGATCGTGCACAGTCAAGGGACGGCGCCGCACGAGGGATGGCGGCAGCTGTGGAAGGAGCAACTTCCTACGCTGGTCGGCCCGCTGGTGATCGGATTGGTGATGATCGCGGTCAAACTCGTCGGGGCCAGCAATGTCGAAGCGGCAGAAGCGGCGATGTGGTTTGCCGTCGCCACGCTGTTTCTGCTTGGCTTTCGAGTAGCGCGCGTCTCTGAGCGATCGCTGTCTCGAGCATTCGTCCTAGGCCTCGTCGATGCCTCGATCGGTGCAACGATCGTTCTGGTCAAGGTGATCGTCCACTAGGCACATCGACCCAGGTCGGTCGGCCCTTTCGGTCTGCGGTTACGAGAGCGCCGTCGTCGGCGGCAAACGTGTTCTCGCCGAGCGGTTCTTCGAGCAGTTTCTCGCCGGAGGTCCCGTCGAGCACGGTGACGACTCCTAACGCGGCGGAGCGGACGACCAAGTTTGCGGCATCCGCATCGCTGAGTAGCCGAACGTTTCCGAGATCGCGCTTCCAGATTTGCCTTCCATCGAACGCGTAGCGAACGGCAGTCACGTCGTCATCCCGGTCGGACGAGATGATCGCGACGGTGACGCCGCGGCTGTCGATCGAACAGGTACCTCGACTGATGCGTCTGCCGAGCGTCATCGACGGCGCCCTGCCGAACGCGGCAACGCGAACGCGAGTGCTGGCGATCGCGGTCATCTTGCCGTCTGCGGAGATGCAGGCGTTGGCGCTTTCAACTTCAGGAATCGGGCGACCGGCCAGTTTCCATACGCCCGCTGACGCTTGCAGTGAACTGATTCGCGCGGCACCGCCCGGCGGATCCCCGCCGATCGAACCGACCACTGCTCGATCGGCATTCGCGGCCACACCGACGTAGCCCGGTCCCGCAATCGGAATGCTGCGTTCTGTAGGTGCGCTCGGGCGCTGAGTATCCATCGCGGTCAGGGTGCGCAGAGCGGTACCGGTCTCGGTCGGCGCTGCGACAAAGACGGCGGCAGTCGAAATCGCCGCGAGCAACTGCATCTCACCGTCGGTCATCGCCCGCGCAAGCGATCGAGAGCGATCGATGCCGCCGAGCGACTCATATCCCGTCGGCAAACGAACAAACGCCTGCGGACAACGTTCGACGCATGTTGCACGCGCGTCGAGCAGCACCCGGTTGTTTGGTTCGTAGCGGCTGAAGCGGCGCTCCCAGAGTTTCTCGCCGCTGCGATTGAACCCGCGAACCCTGCCGTTCGCGGTGAGCGTGATCGCGCCGTGGCGATCGGCGTCGAGAATCGCAGCATCGTCCTCGATCGCCTCGGTGATGGTCGTGAATCGCGGGGCCTGTTCCTCCTCGGACAGCACCAAACCAATGACGAGACCGACCAACGCGACCACCGAAATGACCGCACACACCGCGAGTAGCCGTTTCATTTCGGGCGAATCATCGCGTCCGGTTCATCGCGTCCGGTTCAGAGGACGTAGACCGACCCCTCGGCGGCCACGGCAACCGAGTCACCGAACGTTGATTCGGCCTCTGATTTCGCCCAGAGCGGATCCAGCTCATCGGAGATGTGGGTCAACAGCAACTGCTTCACGGCGGCCCTCCATCCGTGCTCACCGGCTTCACTCGGCGTCAGGTGGCCTCGGTCGCCGTCGCGCTCGGGACGCGGCAGCGTTGATTCGATCGCAAACAGGTCGGCGTCCTTGGCAAAGTCAACGATCTCGTCGTTGGGCCGAAAATCCGCACCGAAAACAAAGCGCTTGTTCGCCGCATCGCGGAGACCGATCGCCCAGGTCGGTATGTAGTGCGGCACGGCCTGAAAATTGAGTTCAAGCGGGCCGATCGCCAGATTTGCACCGGGGTCGTACTCGGAAACGGCGAACGAGTTCTCGATCAGATCAGGCACGTCGATCGCGTCGACGATGCGATTTATCACGTCGAGCCCACCGGGTGGCAAGTACAACTTCGGGCGAGGTGGCGGATCAACACCTTTCCAACGGGCGATTGGAACGGGCTGTTGGCGCGGTGCATACGAGAGTGCAAACGCATACGGGATCAAATCGAAGAAGTGGTCCGAGTGCATGTGGCTGACCACGATCGCGTCAGTCGACGTGTAGTCGCGGACGCCGCGCAGTTTGGCGAAGACCCCGTTGCCGCAGTCGACCAGCACGCTGGTACCGCCGTCCTCCACCAAGTACCCGGTGCAAGCGCCGCCGGCATCTTGCCAGGAGGGAGATTTTCCGAGCACAGTTACGCGCATCGGTTCAGTGTCGTATCGCCATCACGTGTCAGTGAAGTGTTGCAGCGTCCGTTGCGCTGTTGTGTGAGCTTCAGCGTTGTTCTTCGAAGACCCACGCCGACCGCGTGCGTTCCTGGCGAAACACGAAAGAAAGTTGCTGCGGCGCGGTCAGACCCTGCTCGTGATGTCGAAACGTTGGGCACGGCTTGTCGGCGTCAAGCGCGCAGAGCAGGTTCTTGTGGAAGTAACAGTCCTCGCAGGTCACCTTCTGGGGCGCGGGCTTGCGCCTGCGACGAGCCGTCGGCTGCATGGCCGGGGCGGCGGCGCTCGCCGGGAGGATCGGACTTTCTACAAGTGAAGTGGGGCTGCTCAATTTGCTCGTCGATCTGAACGCGTGCGGGCACCGCGGTCTGCACGGCCAACGTACGCGTCAGCCGACGACCAGCACCTGCACAAATGGAGAGAACGGCCTGAAAATCGTGCCGTTCTGCGATTGGTCTCCAACCTAGCGCACAACTTGCCGGGCCTTGAATGGCGTTGTCGCAAATCGCAGAGATTTTGTTTCTTGCCCGTAACGCCGTTGTTGCAAAGAGCGGGGAAGTTGGCGATGTCTGATCAATTCAACGGCCACCGCGCGACGTTGAGCCGCTCCAGATTTGCAGTGCCCTGGCGCTCACGCAAAAGCCCCGCCACCTCAGCGTCTCAGCGCTGTGGCGACGGGGCCGCAAACAACTTCTAGTGGGCTAAACGCGCTCGAGTGCCTCGACCAACTCAGTCACGGCGTTGGCTGAGTTCTGCAGCTGGCCCTTTTCGTCGTCGGTCAGGTCAATCTCGATGATTTCCTCGACGCCGGCGGCACCGATCTTCACTGGTACGCCGACGAACAGACCCTCGAGTCCGTACTCGCCCTCGCAGAGCGCAGCGCACGGCAGCACGCGCTTCTGGTCGTGGACGATCGCGTCGCACATCTCAACTGCTGCGGCGGAAGGCGCGTAGTAGGCGCTTCCCTTCTGCAGAAATTTGACGATCTCGGCGCCACCGTCGCGGGTGCGCTGGACGATCTCCTCGAGACGGCCGGCTTCGATTTTTTGGCTGACCGGGATACCGGCGACGTTCGTGTAGCTGACGACGGGAACCATCGTGTCGCCGTGACCACCGAGCACGAAGCCCGTGACGTCGGCCGAAGACACGCCGAGCTCCCAGGCGAGGAAGGTACGGAAGCGAGCCGAGTCGAGCACACCCGCCATGCCGATCACGCGTTGACGCGGGAAACCGGTGACGTCGTAGGCAACGTGGCACATCGCGTCGAGCGGGTTGGTCACGACGATCACGATCGCGTTCGGTGAGCGCTCGGCGACTTCCTTGGCGACGCCGCCGACGATCTCCTTGTTCTTGGCGAGCAGGTCATCGCGGCTCATACCCGGCTGGCGCGGAAAACCAGAGGTGATGATGACGATGTCGCTGCCAGCGGTCTCTTCGTATCCGACCGTGCCGACGACGTTCGGCTCGTAGCCGACGACCGGACCGGCCTGGTTGATGTCCAGGGCCTTGCCCTGCGGGATGCCGTCGACGATGTCGACGAGAACTACGTCGGCGTAGTCGCGTTCGGCGAGACGCTGGGCGCAGGTCGCGCCTACGTTGCCGGCGCCTACGACCGTGATCTTCTTTCTGCTCATGACGGAAAAAGACTCCTTGTAAGTCACATGCGCGAGCCTCGCGCCCGCTGTGAATCGATGATCTGGGGATGGGACGTGGCGACGGCGCCGATAAGGCGGGTCACCGGCGGCCCACGAAAAGGTGGGACCGTCCGGCCTGAAAAAGTAGCGGCCGCGAGCAGTACTGTCGAGACCGAGTCGCCGGCCTGACAAAATGAGGGAATGTTCGGCGGCGCACGCACCATGCCCCTCTTCCGGGTTTCCGGAATCCCGGTCGGGGTCGACTGGACCTGGCTGATCGCGGTCGGATACATCGTCTTCGTCCTTTCCAGCGACTACCAAGGCCTGCTGGGCCCCGAAAAACAGGTCGAGGCATTCGGGTACGGCGTGGCCGTCGCGTTTTTGTTCTTTGCCTCGATCGTGCTTCACGAGTTCGGACACGCGATCGTTGCTCGACGCAACGGAATCGGAATCCTCGGCATCGACCTTTGGCTGCTCGGAGGTTTGGCGAAGATGGATCGCGACCCCGACTCGCCCGGTGTCGAGTTTCGCGTAGCGGCGGCGGGGCCGCTTGTGACGTTGGTGATTGCCGTGCTCTGCATCGGGGCGGCGTTTGGCGTTGACAGCGACCAGGCAAGCCATCTGGTGCGGCTTCAAACGGAAGCCGGCGATGACGCTTGGATGGCGGCATTGACGACGCTGGGGACGGTCAACGCGTTTCTGCTCGTTTTCAACTTGATCCCTGCGTATCCACTCGACGGCGGGCGGATCGCTCGAGCGATCGCATGGAAGATCAGCGGCGACCGCCGCAAGGCGACGTTGCTGGCCGCGAGCATCGGTCGCGTCTTCGGCTATGGGTTGATCGGTTTGGGGATCTTCTTGATCGGCCGCGCACCGGTCTCGGGTTTGATCTTCATCTTCATGGGCTTCACACTTTCTCAGGCGGCGCGTGGAGCGACGATCCAGGAGGGCATGCTTGGCGAAGCAACACGCTTGACCGTCGCCGACGTGATGGATCGCCAGCCGGTCGTGATGAGCGGCGACGTCACTGTCCAACGCGCGCTCGACGAGTACTTCTGGCGTTACCGCTGGCCGTGGTTTCCTGTGGTCGACGGAACCGGGCATTTTCTCGGTTTGATCGAGCAGCATGCCGTCGACCGCATCGACGAATCGGATCGAAATCAGCGAATTGCCCAGGATCTGATTGCACCGCAGTCCGGTGATCGGCGCGCCGTTCGCGAGGACACACCGCTGACCGCCGTTATCGCGAACCCCGAGATTCGCGACTACGGCGCGTTGATGGCAATCGACGAGCAGGGACTGCTCAGCGGAGTAGTGACCATCGAGCAGGCGCAGCGCGCGCTGCGAGACGCGATTTCGCGCGCCACCGCGACGCAGCAACAGACGACGCCAGACGTCTGATCGCTCGACTCGCAGTGGTGATCAGGCGATGTTGCGTTCTGGCCGATTGAACGCAACCAGCGTTGGCTTGAACTCAATCGGACGAACTTCGGGAAAGACGCCGTGTTCACGGACCACGCTCGGTCCGGCCGGAACGATCCGCTCGCGCATGAAGTTTTGCGAATCCTCGAGTGTTCGCCACACCGAAACGGTACGCATCGTTGATCCAACCTCATAGGCGAGATGCAACATCAGCCCCTCGGGCATGATTTCGGGAAAGCGCATTGCTTCGCAGTAGTTGTCGTAGATCGCCTTGCCATCAATCGGGATGTCCACTGTGAAGGCGACGCAATCTGGATTGATCTGCGCAAACGCGGCCTCATAGTCGCTCACGAGATCGCCGATCTCCACACGGCTGGCCTTGCGACTGATTCGCTCGATCGAGGCCTCCGGCCCGAACGTGTCTTTCAGTGTGGCGACTACGCCCTCGATTTCCTGGAAAGCTTCGCGAGCCTCACGCTCGCTGCGCCAGATCCCGGTGAAGATCACGCGTTCCGAGGTCGCCCCGGACACGTGCGCCAGGTTGGATGGCTTGATCGACCGGGGGAAATCCAGTTCGCGGTAGATCGCAGAGATGACGGCTAGCGCGGAGTGGCCCGGCGCGTGGATCTCGTAGTCGACGACCTCCAATTGATCACGCTTGAACAGATTCGGAATCGATGGACGGCGAATAATGTCTGTGAGCTTCCTCATCGATTAACCGATTAGTTCCGCCTCTGCCGCCGGACGCCTGTTCGGGAATGGGCGATGCAGGAAAAGAAAATCCAGAACTAGGTAGCCGTCCACCACGCAATCTACGCCACTTGATCGGGCGGTGAGACGCCGCCGCAGGCCCGAATCTGGCCTGGAAAGATCGGCCGTTATACTCGCCCCGCCTTGCCAGAGCACGACGTACTTGTAATTGGGGCCGGACTTGCCGGCCAAAGAGCCGCCCTCGCTGCTGCGGAGGCTGGCGTAACCGTCGGCATCATCAGCAAGATCCACCCGGTTCGCTCTCACAGCAACGCGGCGCAGGGCGGGATCAACGCCGCGCTGAACCCCGACGACTCCTGGGAGTCGCATGCGTTCGACACCGTCAAGGGTTCTGACTACCTGGGCGACCAAGATGCGATCGAGATCATGTGCAGCGAGGCACCGGAGGAAATCCTCCACCTCGAGCACCTCGGTGTCACCTTCCACCGTGACGACAAGGGTCTGCTCGGTACTCGTGCGTTTGGCGGCGCGTCTGCGGCCCGCACGTACTACGTGGCCGACATCACCGGACAGGCGATCCTTCACGTGCTTTACGAGCAAATGCTCAAGTACAGCGATCAGATCGATCGCTACGAGGAGTGGTTCACGGTCGGGCTCGCGATCGGCGACGACGGACGTTGCAACGGCGCGATCATGCGCAACATTCGCGACGGCGCGCTGGAGATTTTCCGCGCGAAGACTGTGATCCTCGCGACCGGAGGTTCGGGACAGATTTACAAGCCGACCACGAACGCGCTGGTCTGCACGGCCGACGGTCAGGCGATGGCTTATCGCGCCGGCGCCGCGTTGATGGACATGGAGATGATTCAGTACCACCCGACGACGCTGCTCGGCAACGGTCTGTTGATCACCGAGGGCGCGCGCGGCGAAGGTGCGCATCTCTACAACGCGCTCGGCGAGCGATTCATGGAGAAGGACGCGCCGAACAAAATGGAACTTGCTTCTCGCGACGTCGTCTCGCGCGCCGAGCAGACCGAGATCAACGAGGGTCGCGGATTCCCGGACGGCTCGGTCCATCTCGACGTCACAGTCGTTCCTAAGAAACGAATTCATGAGGCACTGCGTGAGATCGTGATGGTCGGTCGCGACTTCGCAGGCATCGACATCACCAAGCAGCCGATCCCGGTCAAGCCCGGACAGCACTACATCATGGGCGGCGTCAAGACCGACGTCAATGGGCAGACCGACATCCCGGGTCTTTACGCCGCCGGTGAGGTCGCATGCGTCTCCGTCCACGGAGGCAACCGACTCGGTGCGAACTCGCTGCTCGACACGCTTATTTTTGGCAAGCGTTCGGGCAAGCACGCCGCGGACATTGCCAAGAGCATGAACATGCCGAACGTTGGCGTGAGTCAGCTCGACGACGTGCGCAACGAGATCACGGAGATTCACCAGCGTTCGAAGGACGGCGGTCGCCGCGTCAGCGAAGTCAAGGCAGAGCTCGGTGCGATCATGGACGCAAAGGTTGCCGTCTACCGCGACGAAGCCGGATTGCAGGAAGCCCTCGAGGTCGTGCGTCGCCTGAAGGAAGAGGCAAAGACCGCATACATCGACGACCAGGGCACGGTTTTCAACCAGGACGTGCTCGGCGCAATCGAGCTCGGTTACATGGTCGACATCGCCGAGACGATCGTCCTCGGCGCAATCGAACGCAAGGAAAGCCGTGGTGCTCAGTTCCGCACTGACTTCCCCGAGCGCAACGACGAGGAATGGCTCAAGCACATCGACATCAAACTCAAGGATGGCGAGCCGACAATCGAATACAGCCCTGTGAAGATCACGCAGTGGCAGCCCCAAGCCCGAACGTACTAGGCCGCGCAGCTACTAGGTTTCAGCAAGTAAGGAACGCAAGATGCCGAACTACACACTCAACATCCGCCGCTTTTCACCGGAGTCCGGCGAACCGGCGTACTTCGAGACATTCGACGTTGAGATGGAGGGTCACCGCCCGGTTCTGGATGCGATCCTCGAGGCTCGCGCCGCCCAGGACGGCTCGATCGGCATCCGTTGTTCATGCCAAGCCGCAATTTGTGGATCCTGCGGGGTACGCATCAACGGCAATCCCGCGCTTGCCTGCAACACGCTGCTCCGCGATGCGGTCGCCACCGCCGCCGACGGTGTGACGATCGACATCGAGCCGATGGGCAACATGCCGGTGATCAAGGATCTGATCGTCGACATGGACGCCGTCCACTGGAAGAAGGTCGACCGCGTCGTTCCGTGGCTCGTCCCCGCTGGGGATCCGCCGGAGCGCGAGTACGTCGTGCCGCACGAGGCGATGGTCGACGTCACTCAGTCGATGGCTTGTATCCACTGCGGCGTCTGCGTGTCGGACTGCCTGTCGATGGAGGCCGACCCGGAGTTCATCGGACCGGCAGCATCCGCAAAGGCCTATCGCTTCGTCGGTGACCCACGCGACGCAGCCACCAAGGACCGTTTGGTTCACCTGGCAAACGACCCGTCCGGCATCTACGACTGCACCCACTGTTTCAAGTGCGTCGAGGTCTGCCCAAAGGGCGTCGCCCCGATGAACCAGATCATGCGTCTGCGTCGCCGCGCCACCGGCGACTACGGGATCAAGGACCACAACAACGGTTACCGCCACGAGAAGGCGTTCGTCAGCATCATCGAGAAGTGGGGCACGCTGCACGAAGCCAAGCTGCTGCCCGACTCATACGGCGAAGGCATCATCGGCAAGCTCAACCCCGACGCTCAGAAGAACTTGATCGGCTCGTTGCCGACCGCTCTGCGCGGACTTGCTTCGGGCAAGGTCACGCTGCCGAAGGTCCTGCACCACCACAAGCTTCCCGACCAGCAGAAGGTCAAGGACATTTACGAGAAGATCCACGCCCGCGAGGAGCGGATCGAGCTCAACCTCTACATCGTCGGCGACGACGCCGACATGGCAGAGGACGAGCCGGTCGCGGTTGCGGCTACAGAAGAAGGAGCTTCCTGATGAAGGTCGCCTACTGGCCCGGCTGCGTTTCGCGTGGCTTCACCCCCGAGCTTCACGGCTCGATGGACCTCGTCGCCGGCAAAGTCGGTCTCGAACTGGCCGAACTCGACCGCGCGAACTGCTGCGGTGCCGGTGTGATCGCCGAACATAATCAGGAGCTAGCCGACACGTTGAACGCCCGCACGTTCGCGATGGCCCAGGCCACCGACGGCGCCGAGTTGATGATGAACATCTGCTCGACCTGCCAAGGCGCGCAGAGCGAGTGCCAGGAGCGCCTCGACGCGTCGGCGGAATACCGTGAGCTGATCAACGAAAACCTCGCTCCTGAAAGCCTCAAGTACCAGCAGGGCGTGACGAACAAGAACTTCCTCTGGGTGCTCGTTGAGGACATCGGCCTCGAAAAGCTCAAGTCGTTGGTGACGCGACCGCTGACTGGTCTGCGCATCGCCCCGTTCTACGGCTGCTACATCATCCGCCCGACCGATCGCCTTGGCTACAAAGAGTTTCCGCAGCGCGACCAGTATCTCGAGCAGGTGATCGAAGTGATCGGCGCTGACCCGGTCGCCTACACCGGTAGCCACAAGTGCTGCGGCTTCCCGGTCATCACGATGAACAAGAAGACTTCGCTCACTCAAGCCGGTCGCCATCTTGGCGACGCGATCGACGCAGGCGCCGACGCGCTGGTCACACCGTGCCCACTTTGCCATCTCAACCTCGACATGCAGCAGCCAGAAGCGGCAAAATATGTGGATAGAGATTTGGGCGTTCCCGTATTACACTTCCCACAGCTCATCGGTCTCGCATTGGGGTTCGAGCCGAAAGAGCTGGGGATGGGCAAGCACGTTGTCTCCACCAAAGAAGTGGCCACCAAGGTCACGGCACTGGCGGCATCAGCGTAGTTATTGCCCGTATTGCTCTCAGCGCCGACATGGGGGAGGATGCTGAGGATCCGACAAGGGCCGCGAGAGCGGCCTTTGTCATTTAATCGCCGACCGTTTCGTCCGCCGGGGCGCCATGTTGAATCTGGGTGGTGAACGAATCGCAACACAGTCGGCGAGTTGCCGAGGAGCTGTCGCAGCTCGAGCAGGCGGGCCGTGTCTCCGCGCGCGACCATCGGCCGGTGCACAAGGACTTCGGCTTCGCCTCGATCGCGCCGTCGCCGCTGAGCCAGCCGGAGACGTCGGCAGCCGTCTCGATCTCTTCGCCGGTCAGTGCAGAACCCGCAGCACAGCCAACGATCG
This sequence comes from Solirubrobacterales bacterium, assembly GCA_049608465.1. Taxonomy (GTDB): domain Bacteria; phylum Actinomycetota; class Thermoleophilia; order Solirubrobacterales; family JACPNS01; genus JACPNS01. The sequence goes on from JBMYXO010000007.1 coordinate 42,691, forward strand.
CCGGACAGATCGACGACGCTTGGTCTCGGCTCAAGCAGCGCATCGAACCGAACTGACCGGTGACCGGTGACAACCGGTGATCGATTGAAGGCGGACGATCTGAAGTCCGAGCTCAATGCTCTGGCCAATGACGAGTACGCATCGACGATGCAGTGGTTTTTCAAGACCGGTCCCGGCGAGTACGGCGAGGGCGACGAGTTCATCGGCGTGAAAATGCCTCAGATCCGCAAAGCTGCGCGTCCGTATCGCGAACTCAAGTTCGACGAACTCGCCGAGTTGTTGGCCAGTGCAATCCACGAGCACCGGATGAGCGCCTGCGTGATCATGAGCGAGCGAGCAAAGCGCCATGCGAAGCGGCAGGAAACTTCTGAGGCGAAGAACCTTTACGACTTCTACTTGCGCCGAACAGACCGCGTCAACAACTGGGACCTCGTCGACATCTCCTGCCGAGACGTGGTTGGGCTCTACCTGCTTGCAATCGACGACGTCCGGCCGCTCAGAAGACTCGCGCGTTCGTCTTCGATGTGGGAACGACGCATTGCGATCGTCAGCACATGGAGCTTCATCCGAGAGGGCAAACTCGACACTACCTTCGAACTAGCCGAGCTGTTGATCGACGACGAACACGACTTGATGCACAAGGCAACAGGCTGGATGCTCCGCGAGGCCGGCAAACGCGACGAACCCGCGCTTGAGCAGTTTCTGGCGAATCATGCGAACGAACTGTCGCGTACGGCCTTGCGCTATTCGATTGAGCGAATGCCCAAGGAACGCAGGGCATACTGGCTGGCATACACCGGCTGAGCAAAGGAGCAAACGATGACGAACATTCTCAAGGAATTCAAGGACTTCATTTCTCGCGGCAATCTCGTCGATCTCGCGGTTGCCGTCGTGATCGGCACGGCATTTGCGGCGCTGGTGCAGTCGTTGGTGGAGGACTTGGTGACGCCGGTCATCGCCGCCGTGTTCGGGCAGCCAGATTTTTCGAACCTCGTCTTCACGATCAACGGCAGCGCATTCAGTTACGGCAACTTCATCAATGCCGTCATCACCTTCGTGCTCGTCGCGGCAGCAGTGTTCTTCCTGATCGTGAAGCCGATGAACCTTTTCCAGGAGCGGGTCAAGCGCGGCGAGGACCCGGACGTCAAAGACTGCCCGGAGTGCCTCTCCGAAATCCCCCAGGCGGCGACGCGTTGCGCACATTGCACGACGACGCTGGCGGCCTGAAATGACCGTTCCGCCAGATCTTCGCTCGCCGCTCTCGACCGACGATTTCGACGCCGGCTTCGCGGTCGTGCGCAAGCTCGCGCGCATGGTTTTGGTCTACGTAGTTGCCGCGACGGTTGTGATCGCCGTGCTCAAGCCATCGACGCTGCCATTCGCGATCGCTGCGGCAGCGCTGGCGGTGATGATCTATGCGACCGTCATGGCGCGACTGCGGCAGCGGTTCGACGCGGCGAACGAAGAGATCGCTGCGCGTGGAAATCGCCCGTTCAGCCCAGGCGATTTTTCAGACGATGACGAGTGGCGCTAGACCAGCTTGCGCTGGACCAAGGCTTCGGCGATCTGCACCGCGTTGAGGGCCGCGCCCTTGAGCAGGTTGTCGCCCACGACAAACAGATTCAGGCAGTTCTCGGCGGAGTAGTCCTCGCGGATGCGGCCGACGAGTACGTCGCCGTCGCCCTCGGCGTCGATCGCCATCGGATACTTCGCGCTTGCGGGGTCGTCCACGACGCGTACACCCGACTGCGCTTGGAGAACCGCGCGAGCCTGGTCGGCGCTCAGCGGGCGTTCGGTCTGAACGTTGACCGACTCACTATGGCCCACGAACACCGGTACGCGGGTGCAGGTTGCCGTGATCGACAAATCCGGCAGCGCCATGATCTTGCGCGTCTCGTTGATCAGCTTGCGCTCCTCATCCGTGTAGTCGTCGCCGTCTTTGAACGAGCCGGCCTGCGGCAGTACGTTGAACGCGATCTGGTGCGGATAGCTGCTCGGCGCCGGAAGACTCTGATCGTTGACGATCGCGGCCACCTCGGCGCGCAGCTCATCGATCGCTGCTTTGCCGGTACCGCTGACCGATTGCATCGTGGTGACGACCAGCCGCTTGAGACCAGCGGCCTCATGAATCGCACGCAGCGGCACGATCATCTGAGCGGTCGAGCAGTTCGGGTTTGCGATGATTCGCGAGTGGCCCTCGCTGGCTACGACGTCCATCGCGTCGGCATTCGCCTCCGGAACGACGAGCGGAATCGAATCGTCCATCCGCCAGCAGGACGAGTTGTCGACGACGACCGCGCCGGTGGCACCGAATTTTGGCGCCCACTCGCGCGAGACCGTCGCCCCCGCTGAGAAGATCGCGATGTCGAAGCCGTCGATGTTGGCGTCCGCAAGCTCGACGACGGTCAGCTCACCGCCGGCAAAAGGAACCGTGCTTCCGGCAGAGCGAGCCGATGCCATCGGCACGACTTCGCTCGCAGGGAATCCACGCTCGACAAGTGTGCGCAGCATCTGCGTGCCAACGACTCCGGTGGCGCCAACGACGGCGACTCTGAACGAACTCATTACGGTTCAGCTCCTTTTAGGGGGCAATCGGGCGGAAGTCGCCGGTTGCCTGCTCCTCCGCCACGCCGAGCTCAAATGCATCGTGTAGCGCCTTCACGGCGTCGGCAACGCGTTCGCCATCGATCACGCAAGAGATCTTGATCGGCGAGGTACTGATCATTTCGAGGTTGATGCCCTGCTGGCCGAGCACGGTAAAAACCTTTGCCGCGACCCCCGGATGCGAGCGCATACCGGCACCGATCACGCTGACTTTGCCCATTGAGGGGTCGCTGTCGACGTCGTCGAACTCGCCCATTTCGTGGAGCGTGTCGAGCGCGACGGCGAGGTCATCCTTGGGCACCGTGAAGGTCATTTCGGCAGGGTGATCCATCCCCATCGACTCGTTCTGGATGATCATGTCGACGTTGATGTTCGCGTCTGCGAGTTTTGTGAACAGCTCACCTGCCACGCCTGGACGGTCTGGAACACCGCGCACGGTCACGCGCGCCTCGTCGGTCGCGTGAGTGACTGCTGTGACTAATGGCTGCTCCATCGTTTCCTCCTGAGAGACGACCATCGTACCTGTGCGGTCGTGAAAACTAGATCGGCAGTGAATCTTCACTCCGTGATTTCTGGCGTACTCGATCGAACGCAGCTGCAGCACGCCGGCACCCGACGCGCTCATCTCGAGCACCTCTTCAAAACTGACGATCGGCAGCATGCGCGCGTTCGGCACTATGCGCGGATCTGCGTTGTACACGCCATCGACGTCTGTGTAGATCTCGCAGACGTCGGCCTTCAGGGCGGCGGCGACCGCGACGGCGGTGGTGTCGCTACCGCCGCGTCCCAGCGTGGTGACGTCCTTCGAGTCGGTCGAGACCCCCTGAAACCCGGCGACCAGCACGATCTTGTCGTCGTCGAGCGCCGCAGCGATGCGGTCGGCGCGAACATCGACGATGCGGGCCTTGGTGTGAGAGGTGTCGGTGAGGATTCCGGCCTGCGATCCCGTCAGGCTGATCGCCTCGTGCCCGAGGTCGTGGATCGCCATCGCGGCGAGCGCGCAGCTGATCCGCTCGCCGGTCGAGAGCAGCATGTCCATTTCGCGCGCGACCGGGCGATCACTGATCTCATTGGCCTGCGAAACGAGCGCGTCCGTGGTTTTGCCCTGGGCGCTGAGAACAGCGACCACTCGGTTGCCGGCCTCGCGCGCAGCAACGATCCGTCCGGCCGCGTTCTTGATGCGATCGGAATCGGCAACCGACGTGCCGCCGAACTTCATGACGATCGTCATTGACATTGCGTTGCTCCCACGGATTGGGAGATTAGTTGGAGCGCAGTCGCCCGAGTACGACTAGGGCCCGGTCGCCCCGGTCGCGCCGGGCGGCTTGACGATTACCGTGCGACCGTCGTTCAGTTGGTAGACCTCGCCGAGTTTTTCTCCGCGACCGACGACCGTCTCGCCGGGCTGCACCTGAATCTGTTCGATCGTGTCGTCGGGCGACGTGATCACGGAATCCTTCGGGACGTTCTGTGGCGACGACGTCTTGTTCTGGAGAACGTCCGTTGAGAGGTTCACCGATGAGAGCGCCGCCAAGAGAAAGGCAACCGCCAGCACGATCCCGAGGTCGAAGAGGTTGACCAATCCGTCGAGTGGATCGCCGCCGCGGTCTTCGCGGGTACGGGCGCGGGACGAGACCTTGACACTCATCCCGGGACTCCGGTCACCGCTGCATGCGGCTGGGTCGCGTGTGCGGCGGGGGGCGCGGGCAACTCGCCCAGCGCGGCGGCCACGTACTCCACGTCGGAGAAGTCCTGCGCGTAGAGGCGGTCTCGCACCAGCGAAATCGCGAAGGCAATCATGCCTACGAGCAATCCGGCGACGGTAACGCTGAATGCGACGCGTAGATCGTCGGTCAGGCGCTGGACGTCGCCGTCGGCCAGCGCGGCCAGCGCCGGCGAGAGCGGGATCAAAGTTCCCATCAGGCCCAGCGCGGGACCCATACGCACGAGAATGCGGGTGCGCTCGAGTCGCTTCAGTGAGCGGTAGTCGTATTCGGCGAGTCGCTTGGCGATGCGGTCTTCGGTGTCCGGCAATCCTCGCTGCATGATCAGCGCTTCGAGCGCCTCCTGCATCGGTTTGTTGTAGCCCAGCGTGCGAATCGTCGTGAGCGCGGACTGTGTGTCGCCGGCGCCGAGGTACGCCTTGACGTGGGCGATCCCGAACTCGAGTCGTTCGACGCCGCGTCCGCGGCGACGGTACACCTCGCCGGCCAGGGCGCCCAGCTCGACGACGACGACCAAGATCGCCAGCAGTGCCGCAATCAGCACTGGGTAAAGCAGCACTTCCGCCACTTCGAATAGAAAGTCTTCGATCCGCATCGTTAGGTGAGAGTAGGGGTTATGAGGACAGCGGGGCTAGGAATTTAGGCTACCCTAATGATCGATTCGAGTTGGTTCCAGCGAACTACCCCCGCGCTCTCGAGATCATCCCCGAAGGTTCCCCATGAATTCACGTACGTACCCGCACGCCCAAGCAGGCACCCCAAACCACCGCACTCACCGCTTGACGGTGTTGGCATTCGCGGTCGCCTTGATCGCGATCCTCGCGCTTCCCTTCTTGACTGCGGACCGCGCACAGGCCGCGTCGAAGAAGCGCATCGTTGCGCTGACCGCCTTCAGCGCGAACACCCTCGCAAACGTTGGTGCGCGACCGGTGGCGATCGGCCAGATGGCGATCGGTAAAAAGGGTATGTCGCGGCGGCTCAAGCGTGTCAAACAACTTCCGCTCAGTCACCCGAACGGCCCGAACATGGAGCAGATCGCCAAGATCGATCCCGACATCGTGCTGACCGCCCAGGCCTGGCGCAAGGGCTCGAAGACGATGCGCGACCTTGCGATCACGGTTCGCGAGATGGACGCGAAGACGGCCAATCAGGTGCCGTCAAAAATTCGCTCGATCGGCCGGGCATACGGCAGTAAGCGGTTGACCGACAAGCTGGTCAAAAAAGTCAAGCGTGAAATCAAATACGCGAAGACCCGCAAGCCGATCAAGAAGCGTCCGACGGTGTTGATGGTGCTCGGCGTCGGCCGCACGCCGTACGTATTCGTGAGCAATGGTTGGGGCGGATCGATCGTCAAGGCCGCGGGCGGAAGGTTGCTCGGCGGAGAACTCCGCGACTCCGGCGGGTTCGTGAAGGTGTCGGACGAGTACGTCATCCAGAAGGATCCCGACGTGATCATCGCCGTGCCGCACGGGAACGCTTCTGACATCCCGTCGATCAGTGACCACCTCAAGAGCAACCCGGCGTGGAGCACGACCAAGGCCGTCAGGACTGGCCGCGTCTACGTGACGCTCGACGACGCGTTCCTGCAGCCGAACATCGACGTCGGCCACTCGATCAAGCGTGTACGCACGCAGTTTCTGAAGAACTGGTAATCATTAGGCCGTGGCGCGCAAGTCGGGCGTAGTCGTCGGATTGGTCGTTGCGATCTGCGTTGCGATCGTTGCTTCGCTCGCCTACGGCGCGGTGAGCATCCCGTTCGGCCAAGTGATCGACGCGCTGACTGGTGCTTCCGGCGTTCCGGAATCCACATCGAAGATCGTCCTCGATCTCCGGCTGCCGCGCTCGTGCGAGGCGATCATCGTCGGCGCGGCCCTCGGCGTTGCCGGGGCGCTGTTGCAGGGTGCGCTCAACAACCCGCTCGCCTCGCCGGACATCGTCGGCGTGACCGGTGGCGCCGGGTTCGGCGCCGTGTTGATCTTGATTCTCTTCCCGGCACAGGTCGCGCTGCTGCCGGTCGGTGCGCTGTTCTTCGGGCTGCTCGCCGCCGGGCTGGTCTTCGCGGTTGCATGGTCTGGTGCCAATCGGGGGTCGGTGAGCAAATTGATCCTTGCGGGAATCGCGATCGGCGCCATGTTCGGCGCTGGCACCACCGCGATCCTCACCGCATATCCCGACCGTGTGCCATCGGTGCTGTTCTTCATTGCGGGAAGCCTGACCTCCGACGGTTGGGGCGACCTGAAGGCCGTGTGGCCCTACTTTGCGATCGGCTTCATTCTCGCGATCGGACTGATGCGTCCGCTCGACCGACTCTCGCTCGGCGACGAGGTCGCTGCGTCACTCGGCACGAAGCCGCGATTGATTCGCCTGATCGCCGGAGTTGCCGCGGCGCTGCTCGCGGCCTCGGCGGCTTCGCTGGCCGGCCTGCTCGCCTTTCTCGGGCTCGTGGTTCCGCACTTCGTGCGGATGGCCGCGGGGACGTCCAGCCACACCTACGTCGTCCCGGTCTCTGCGCTCGCCGGTGCAACGCTGCTGCTCGCCGGAGACACCCTCGCTCGCGTCGTCGCGGCGCCGATCGAGCTACCGGTGGGGCCGTTCATGGTGTTGATCGGCGTGCCGATGTTCCTCTACCTGTTGCGTAGGGCAGGCTGATGGGCGCGTCCGCGCAGCAGACGAACACGACGCCGGCACTCAGCGCGACTGGCGTTCAGGTGAAGATCGGCGACAAGCAGATCATCCACCACGCAGACCTGAAACTCGAGGCGGGCAAGCTGGTTGCACTCGTCGGCCCGAACGGTGCAGGAAAATCCACTCTGGCGCGGGCCATCGCCGGCATTCAATCGATCTCCGCCGGCGAAGTGCGCTGGTTCGACAAGGATGTCGCGACGATGAAGGGCCGTGAGCTGGCCCTCACGCGTGCGTTCGTGCCGCAGCGCGCGCTGGTGCCTGCGGGTGTCACGGTGCGAGACGCGGTGACGATCGGACGGTCCGTGCACATTCGTCCGTGGCAGCGACCAGGCGCAGCTGATCGCGACGCGATCGAACAGGCAATGGCGCGTACGGGTGTCTCGGTTTTGTCGGAGCGCAATCTCACGACACTCTCGGGCGGAGAGATGCAGCGCGTGCAGATAGCGGTTGCGCTCGCCCAGAACGCGCCGGTGTTGATGGCAGATGAACCGACGTCGCACCTAGATCTCGGCGCAACAGTTTCGATCGCCAAGCTGCTCCGCGGCTTGGCCGACGAGGGCTACGCGGTGC
>JBMYXO010000008.1:0-4142 GCA_049608465.1 Solirubrobacterales bacterium
TCGTCTACGCCTACGGTCACTCGCCACGCAAGGTTCGCTATCTCGCGGTGACGACCGGCGGCGCGCTGGCTGGTCTCGGCGGCGCGCAGTTGGTGCTGGCGGCAACACTCAACTGGACTGAGAACATCACCCAGGGTCGCGGATTCGTTGCCGTGGCACTCGTGATCTTTGCCTCGTGGCTGCCGATCCGTGCGTCGCTCGGAGCGCTGCTCTTCGGTGCCGCCTTCGCGCTCAATCTGGTGCTGCAGACTCGCGGCGTCGGAATCCCATCTTTCTACTTGCTGATGCTGCCTTACGTGCTCACACTGGTGGTCCTTGCGGTCGCCAGTCGTGGCCAGAAGCAGCGGATGCCCGCAGGCCTCAAGGCCGTGTTTGCTCCCGGCGGCACATAAGTGTTGCCGTCGCAGTCCCCGCAGTTGTCTCTCCCAATCCCATGTCTGCAATGAACCCTCACGCCCCTCCAGCGATTGGAGTGAGGGATTCGAAAGGAACCAACCCCATGCCCAACCGAATCACCAAACTGCTCCTGCTGGTGTCACTGGCGATATTTGCCGCCGTCGGCGTCTCCGCCTGTGGCGGCTCAGACTCCGACTCTGCGTCGGCATCAGGCGACGAGACCACCGTCGGCTTCCTCTACGTCGGCCCGAAGAACGACTTCGGGTACAACCAGGCGGCCTACGAGGGCTCACTGGCGGTAGAGAAGGACGTGCCCGGCGTCAAGCTGATCCAAGCCGAAAACGTTCCCGAGACCTCTGAAGCCTCTCGCGTGATGGAGAAGATGATCAAGGATGGCGCGACCACGATCTTCGCCACCAGTTACGGCCACCTGCAGCCGATGCTCGAAGTTGCCAAGAAGTACCCCGACGTCACCTTTGAGCACCAAGGCGGAGTGAAGGAGGGCGACAACGTCGGTACTTACTTCGGGCAGATCTATGAAGCTCAGTATCTGACCGGTATGGCCGCAGGTCTGATGACCAAGTCGAACAAGCTCGGCTACGTCGTGGCCGTGCCGATCCCGCAGACCCTGTTGAACATCAATGCGTTCGAACTCGGTGCGCAGTCGGTTAACCCGGATGCCGAGACGACCGTTGTCTTCACCGGCGGCTGGTGTGATCCAGGCAAGCAGAAAGAAGCCGCCGACTCGCTGATCAAGGGCGGCGCCGATGTGCTCAGCCAGCACCAGGACTGCACGAAGACGATCGTTGAGGCAACGGAAAAGGCCGGGGCGATGTCCGTCGGCTATCACGCCGACGCGTCAGAGCTTGCTCCGAACGGCTGGCTATCTGGTTCGGTTTGGAACTGGGGACCGCTCTATACCGACATCGTGAAGAAGATCATTGCCGGTGAATGGAAGGACTCCGAGTACGACGCCGACTATCGCGTCGGATTTGCCGACAGCGACATCATCAAACTGGCGCCGTTCGGGGCCAACGTACCGAAGGACGTTCAAGACGAAGTGCTTGCCAAACAGAAGGAAATGAAGGCCGAGGACTTCTATCCCTTTGAGGGACCGATCGTCGATCAGATCGGCAAAACACAGATCCCGGCTGGTGAGAACCCGACCCCGACCGACCTCGAGAAGACCGACTATCTCGTCAAGGGCGTGGTCGGAAAAATCCCGACGTCGAACTAGGCAACCAGAAAGCGTCCGACACGTGAATGCACAGGTACAAAGTGAAGCGCCCGAGGCACCGGTAGCGATCGCAAACGCACCTGAGTCGGTCGTGGTCGACAACACTCGTCCGTATGCCTGGCCGTACGACCACCGGTTGACCACCATGAACTTCGCGTTCGTGGTGGTCACTGGGTCGGCGGCCGGAGCAAACGGTCAGCCAGCCGACCACTTTGTCGCATCGTGCCGAACGTTTGCCGACCGTATTGGTGAATTCGGCGCTCGCGTTGTCTGGGTCGCCTGCAGCGGCAGCAGTGCCCCGGCCGTTGCTATTGATGGCGAGCTTACGGTCGATTCGCCGACGGCGAACGGCTTCATCGGCAGCAATCTCGAACTTGTGCTGAGGTCGAATGGAATTGATCGATTCGCGCTTGCGGGGTGGCCTCTTGAGATTGCCGTCCATTCGACTATGCGTCGCGCCAACGACCTGGGATACGAGTGCCTGCTGCTCGAAGATCTATGCGTCCCAATGGACGAAAAGCTTCAGCGCTCGTCGATTTCGCAAATCTTGATGTCCGGCGGCATTTTCGGCGCGGTCGGGCTCTCCGGCGACCTGGCTGACGCCATGGCGCAGTCCCATCCCACCCAATCGGCCGCGACAACCGGCCAAGGAGCAGAATCGCAATGACCACGACTGCGCTCGGTGCGAAGCGAATTTCCGGCCTGACGGCCGATCCCTACAACTGGCCCTACAACCAAGACCTCGATCTCGAGCGGACAGCGCTTGTACTGATCGATTGGCAGACCGATTTCTGTGGCGAGGGCGGCTACGTGGACCACATGGGCTACGACCTCAACCTGACCCGCGCCGGTATCCCTTCGACCAAGAAGGTGCTCATGCGATGGCGCGAACTCGGCCTGCCCGTCGTCCACACACGCGAAGGCCACAAGCCCGATCTCTCTGACTGCCCGCCGAACAAGCTTTGGCGGTCCAAACAGATGGGCGCAGGCATCGGCGACGCCGGTCCCTGTGGGCGCATCCTCGTGATCGGCGAACCTGGATGGGACATCATCGAGGAGCTCTATCCGGAGGAGGGCGAAATCATCATCGACAAGCCCGGAAAGGGAGCCTTCGTCGCCACCAACCTGGATTTGATCCTTCGGTCGAAGAGGATCGAGAACCTGATCTTCACGGGCATCACAACCGACGTCTGCGTGCACACAACGATGCGCGAAGCCAATGATCTGGGGTACGAGTGTTTGTTACTCGAGGACTGCACCGGCGCAACCGACTACGGCAACTACGAGGCCGCGTTGAAGATGGTGAAGATGCAGGGTGGAGTGTTCGGCTCGGTTGCTCCGAGCGAGAATCTGCTTAACGCGCTCGCCGTGCTTTAGGCGGTAAAGCGATGACAAGCGTTGCCACAAACGCCTTCGCATGGGCGCTGAACTACGTCGCAAAATGGGAGCCTGAGAACGAGGAGATGCGCGTCGCGTTCGACATCTGGCCTGGCGAAAATCTTCTGCCCGACTCGGACGCCTCCTTTTCCGCTGGGACCGGACGAATCGCAGAAGCAGCGACCGCGATGGCCGGCGGCCAAAAGACCTCCGTGGATCTCGTCAAAGAAGCGCTGGAGGTGGTCGAGGCAGAAAACGAGCGCCTAGTCGGATTCGTTGAACTAACTGCCGACATCGCGCTGGTCGAAGCTGCCCTGCGCGACGCCGAGCGAGCGGACGGGTTCGTACGCGGTCCGTTGCACGGCGTACCGATCTCGGTAAAGGATGTGATCCACGTTTCTGGGGTCGTAACGCGCGCCGGATCGGACGCCTATGAGCGAACTCCCGAAGACGACGCCTGGGCGGTCGCCCGCATGCGCGCGGCTGGCGCAGTGATCCTCGGCAAGGTCTCCACGCACGAGTACGCGCTTGGAGTTACATCTCCGCAGTCGCGGAACCCGCACGACGACACCCGTATCCCCGGCGGGTCATCGGGCGGTTCGGCGGTCTCGGTGGCGACGGGGATGAGTTTCGGATCGATCTGCACGGACACTCGCGCTTCCTCGCGGGTTCCGGCTGCGTTGAGCGGCGTCGTCGGCCTCAAGCCGACCTACGGAACGATCCCGACGCGCGGCGTCGTACCGCTCTCCTGGACGATGGACCACATCGGTGTGATCGCCGGGACGGTTGCTGATGTTGCGACGATGCTCGACAGCCTGCGCAACTGTGCACCGGCAGCGCCTGGGATAGACGATGACGTCGATCAAATGAAAATTGGCCTGCCCCGAGCTGCGTTTGTGGATATCGACCCAGAGGTCGCGCATTCCTTCACCGACGCGGCGATCGCGCTGACTGCGAGGGGCGCTGCTCTGACCGACATCGACTCCCCGGCGGAATCAGATTTCACTGGGGCAAATGCGGGCGGATTGATAACGAGCCGCTGTGAGGCGGCGACCTTTCACCGCGGCCTCGACAACGACCGCACTTTGTATTGGACAGAAGTACGCGATCAATTGGATGCTGCTGATGATGT
>JBMYXO010000008.1:4152-48282 GCA_049608465.1 Solirubrobacterales bacterium
TATCTGCAGGCGCAGCGTTTCCGCGCATGGTTGCGCGAGCGCATGCTGCGCGCATTCGAAGGATTTGACGCGATGATCATGCCGACGGTGCCAGTTTTGGCTCCGCCGGTCGAGGACGCCGACGATTACCTGACGATCCTCTCTCGCAACGCGATCCTCTGGAGTTTTGTCGGGTTTCCCGCGATCTCGGTACCGGTCAAGCCATCTGCGTCCGGACTTCCCATCGGACTTCAGGTTGTGGCACCGCCTCATGCCGAGCGGTCGATGCTGGCGGTTGCCGCTGCGGTCGAGGCCGCCACAGCTGCAGCCTGAATCGGCGAATGTCCTCAATGTCCAGATCGCTGACTGGAATTTTGTACAGCGCGACGGCAGATCGATCGACTCGCGGCGGTAGTTTCGCGCTTACGCCATTGGCCGACTTCACCCCGCATGACCGACCAAAAGAGCAGCGATCGACGATGAGCAATGTGGCAACCGATGCCTTTCAGAACGCGCTTGCGCTGCTGCGCAGGAGGCGTGGCGCGTCGGCCGATATCGGTCCAGCCTTCGACTTGACGTTGCCGACGGCGGCAACCCATTCGCATCTGGCAGGCGTCAAAACCACACCCGCCGAAATCGATGGATCGATCGGCTCGACCCACAAATTGCTCGAATCAGGTGATCTCACATCGGTTGAGCTGGTCGCGCGCTCGCTGCGGGCAATCGAACAGCAGAACGACCAGCTTTATGCGTTCGTCGAGATTCTCGAGGTAGAGGCCCTGGAGCGTGCGAAAAAGGCCGACTCCGAACTGTCCGGCGGTCGCAGCCGCGGCCCGCTGCACGGCATCCCGGTGTCGGTGAAAGATCTCTACGCCGTTGCCGGGGCGACGACCCGCGCGGGCTCGATGGCCTTCGAACGACGCGATCATCACGACGCGCACGCAGTCAAACGGTTGCGCGAAGCCGGCGCAGTGATCATCGGCAAGACGTCGACACACGAATTCGCGATGGGGGTGACTGCGCCGCAATCACGCAATCCACACGATCCCACACGTATTGCCGGTGGTTCTTCGAGTGGCGCGGCGATCGCCGTGGCCACCGGGATGGGCATGGCTGCGCTGGGCACCGACACGCGCGGCTCTATCCGAATTCCCGCAGCCTTGACCGGTGTGGTCGGATTGAAGCCCACGTTCGGCGCCGTGCCACTCGAGGGTGTTGTGCCGCTTTCTTGGACGATGGATCACGTCGGTGTGATGGCGGCTTCTTCTGCTGACGCGGCCGCCACGCTCGACGCGCTGACCGGCGGATCGATCTACGGAGCCTCGGCACGCTCAATTTCTGGCATGCGCGTCGGCCTGCCGAGGACCGCATGGCGCGACGTGGAATCCGCCGTCGGCGATTCGATCGAAACGGTGCTCGACTCGTTGGCGGCGACGGGCGCTCGAATCGTCGAGGTCGAACGACCGGACGAGAGCGATTTCGATCGCGCGAACCTGACGTCGATGGTCGTCAGTCGCAGTGAGGCCGCCGCGTTTCATCGTGACCTTGGACTCGATCAGCAGCTGTACACGAGCGACGTCAGAACCCAGCTCGAAACCGCCACCGAGGCCACCGCAGGCGATTACATCGATGCGCAACGGCTTCGCGCCCAGCTCCAGCGCGAAGTGATCAGCGTCTTCGAAGACGTCGACATCTTGCTGATGCCAACGGTACCGATCGTCGCGCCGCCGGTCGAGACGGCGGATCAAACGCCATTGGTGTTGACGCGAAACGTCGCGCTCTGGAGTTTTCTTGGATTTCCGGCCATGTCGGTCCCATGCGTGCCTTCGCCGGCGGGGATGCCGATCGGCCTACAAATCGTTGCCGCGCCGCACGCCGAGGCTGCCCTGGTGGCAGTTGGGCGTGCAGTCGAGCGAGGGGTGAACGCGAGATAGCGGTCAACGGAGCCAACTTCCGACTCGACCCATCGGCGGTACCGGCTGATGGGGTGTTCGGACGGCTCAATTGGGCGGGGTCCGGTGCTTTTGCATCGGACTCCGCCTCATTCTTGCGGATCGACTGTGTGGCTGGGCATCTGGCCTGCAAAAACCCTTATTCCATCGGTGATTGATAGCCTTCATGGTTCTGTCAATCAACCAACGAGTTAGAAGTTCAAGTGTCAACAACCATCACCGAAACACCCTTGTCCGAAGAATCCGCAGCGCCCACCGCAGCCGCTCCGCAAGCACCGGCAGAACCGATCGGAAAAGAAGTTCCCGGTTCCGACGGCATGCTGCTCGAAATCGACGGCAAGATCGTCCCGAACTACGCGGCCACGTTGGTCGAGTTCGAGGATGGAGACGTCGTTCAGGGCGAAGTCGTTCGCATCGACCGTGACGAAGTGCTCGTCGACATCGGATACAAGTCCGAAGGCGTCATTCCCGTCCACGAGTTGTCGATTCGCAAGAACGTCAATCCCGCGGACGAGGTTTCGCTTGGCGAAGCGGTGGACGCGCTGGTCGTGACCAAGGAAGACGCCGATGGGCGCCTGGTCCTGAGCAAGAAGCGTGCAAAGTTTGAAAAGGCCTGGCGCAAGATCGAAGAAGCGTCAGAGTCGGGTGAGCCGGTTGAAGGCACCGTGATCGAGGTTGTCAAGGGTGGCCTGATCGTGGACCTCGGGATCCGTGGATTCCTCCCCGCATCGTTGGTTGACATCCGCCGGGTCCAAGACCTCGACGAGTTCAAGTCGACGACCGTTCGCTGCAAGGTGATCGAACTCAACCGTTCGCGTAACAACGTGGTTCTCTCGCGTCGCGCGATTCTCGAGGAAGAGCGCCGCGAGGTTCGTCAACAGATCATCGGATCGCTCGAGCGCGGTTCGGTCGTTGAGGGTGCGATCAGCAACATCGTTGACTTCGGCGCGTTCGTCGACCTCGACGGCATCGATGGCCTGATTCACATTTCTGAGCTCTCCTGGAGCCACGTCAATCATCCGAGCGAGGTCGTGTCAATCGGCGACGTCGTGAAGGTAAAAGTGCTCGACATCGACCACGATCGTCAGCGCATTTCACTGGGTCTCAAACAGACCCAGGAAGACCCGTGGCAGAAGGTCATCGACACACATTCGATCGGCGACGTGCTCGAGGGCACCGTCACCAAGATCGTCTCTTTCGGCGCGTTTGTCGAGATTTACAACGGCGTCGAGGGACTCGTGCACATCTCGGAGCTTTCCGAGCAACATGTCGAGAACCCGCGTCAGGTGCTCGGTGAGGGCGATGTCGTCCGCGTGCGCATCCTCGAGATCGACACCGAACGTCGTCGACTTTCTTTGAGCGCCAAGCAGGTTGACGGACAGACCCTGATCCCGACCGCGATCGAAGGTGAGGACGGTCCGGCCGAAATCGCCGCTGAAATCGATGGCGAGATCGAGGCCGAAGCTGGCGCCGAGATCGCTGCGACGATCGAAGCGGGTGCCGATGCCGAAGCTGCCATCGAGGCCGTCGTCGAAGACGACGTTTCCGAAGCCGAAGCCGTGCTGTCTGCGCTCGACGAGGCGATCGCCTCGGGCGAGCTGTCGGACGAGCAGGTCGAAGAGGCCGAGACGATGGAGGAACAGGTGCAGGAGGAGGTCTTCGAGGAGATCGCCGACGCGGCTGTCGCCGAAGCAGCGATCGAAGAAGCGGTGGCCGAGGAGGTCGTCGAGATCGTCGAGAACGCCGCCGCAGCCGAAGAGGCAGTCGCCGAAGAGGCGTTGATCGAGGCCGTCGAAGCCGAAACCGAGGCCGAGTCCGACTCCGAGCCTCCGGCAGACGACAACGCCTAGGCAGCTCGGTTCTTCGTCTCGCCCATGCGCGGGAAGAGAAAACCTCTATTCATTGGCTTGTCCGGCGGCGTTGCCGCCGGAAAGTCAACGGCGCTCGAGTCGCTGGCCCAGGCAGGCATCCCCACGTTGTCGGCAGACCAAGTGGTGCACGAGATCTACGCGAGTGAGGAGGTCGCAATTCTCGTCGCCGAGCGCCTGGGAAGCGAGGTGATCGTGGACGGCGTCGTCGATCGCGACGCCGTTGCCCGAAAGGTCTTCAACGAACCCGAAGCGCGGGTATGGCTCGAACAGCTGATCTGGCCACGCGTAGGCCAGCGAATCCTGGACTTCCGCAGGGAATGGGAGGCCGTGGACGATCCGCCGGAAGCGATAGTGGTGGAGGTGCCGCTGCTATTCGAAGCCGGAATGGATCAGGCCTTCGATCACACAATCGTGATCGTTGCCGACAAAGAGTTGCGACTCTCGCGGGCGGCACAGCGCGGTGACGAAGAAATCGAGGCCCGTGAGGAACGGCAACTCCCGCAAGAAACCAAGGCAGAGCGTGCCAGCGCCGTGATAGAAAACCATGGCTCCCGTGAGGATCTGAAAGATCAGATCCTCTCAACGATCAAAAACCTCGGCTGACCAAAACTGTCGTTGGTTGCGAGGCGTGGCCTTGCAACGGTTTCCGGGCCGGAGCGTGCAAGGTTCGCCGCCGCCGATGACAGAATCTTGATTCCTGTGGCACGACGCGACAACAATCGGGGAGGTGCTCGCACGCGCTCTTTGCTGCGCAAGCGAGCGTTTGCGTTCGTGATCGTGATCGCGATCGTCGGCGCGCTTGGCTACGTGATTTCCCAGGTCGTTGAGAAGGGCTATCGCGAACTCGCCCTGCCACTCCGCCATGACGACATCATCCGGCAGCAGGCAAAGAAGAAAGACCTCGATCCAGCTTTGATCGCTGCCGTGATCTATCAGGAGTCGCGATTCAGGCCACGAGAATCCAGTGCCGGCGCCCAGGGTTTGATGCAGATCCTGCCGACCACGGCCGACTTCATCGCCAACAAGAGCGGCGGAACCAGGTTCACGACCGAGGATCTGGCGACCCCGCAGGTGAACATCTCTTACGGCGCTTGGTACCTGCGTTATCTGCTCGACAAGTACGACAACGACACACTCACCGCGCTCGCCGCCTACAACGCCGGCGAGGGTCGCGTCAACCAATGGCTGTCGGAATCGGGTAAATCCGGCGGCTCGATCACCGATCCCGACGAAATTCCGTTTCGAGAAACACGCGCATACGTCAAAAGCGTCATCAAGGCCCGCGAGGAATACAAACGCGAATACGCCCGCGAACTTTCCTTCTGACCCAGAGACATGGTTCCCGTTTTGGGAAACCATGTTTTACGAAGTAGTTACACGATGCCCAGGATTTTGTCGGCGATCTCTCGCCAGTGAGCACGCATTTCCTCGCGGTGCTCGCCGTCGCGCAGGCCTTCGTGGTGGATACCGAGGGTGGTCCCGGTCTTCGCTGGACTCAACGTGACCTGCACGATCGATGACTCGCCGGTGTCTGGGTCGACCCGCCGCAGGCGCATGCGCTCGCCGGGCTTGATCGTGCGAAGCTCGTACTCGTACCCGTCCGCCGCGCGCACCGTCTGGCCGGGCTCGTTCGGCATTTCGTCATGCAGCCAGATCGGCGCGCCGTCGCCCGTGGTGATCAGCGTCCAGGCCTCGTCGTTGTCGATTGGCAGAGTTGCGCGAACGCCGACTTGGAATCTGGCCACACCAGTCGACCCCTCCTCACGCAATCCGCGCGATTTCTCGTACTCGACGGCCACAGATTGTTGCTACCAGGGCCGTTCAAGTTGGCCGTCAACGGCCAGTAGGGAGACGATCTCTTTGTGACTCATCGATTCGGCGCCGTTGCCGTCGAGCCAGCTGTACCAGCCATCCCAGTCTTTGCCGGTTTCCTCCAGCACCCTCTGATCCGAAATTCTCGAGGACATGGTGGGATTATTCCAGCCGATCAAACTCACTTGCTCCACCAATCGGCGATGTCTGTCGCAGCGGCCAAGCAAGCGACCCAGTGCAATCAACCGATCTGCCCCGCGCACTTTCGTAATCTGCCCATATGGCCGTAGCCACCAAAGACAAATTCGTGCTCACCAGCGAATACGAACCGACGGCCCACCAGCCACAGGCACGCGACATGCTCGTCGAGGGTCTTCACGCCGGGGATCGCTTCCAGACCCTGCTCGGTGCGACCGGTACAGGTAAAACGTTCACGATGGCCACGGTGATCGAGCAGGTGCAGCGGCCGACACTGGTGATCGCGCACAACAAGACGCTGGCCGCGCAGCTGTGCAGCGAGCTGAGGGAGTTCTTCCCGGAGAACGCCGTCGAGTACTTCGTCAGTTACTACGACTACTACCAACCCGAGGCGTACGTTCCCAGCCGTGATCTCTTCATCGACAAGGACAGCCAGGTCAACGAAGAGATCGATCGCCTACGTCATGCCGCGACAGCCGCGCTCTTCACTCGGCGCGACACGATTGTCGTCGCAAGTGTCTCGTGCATTTACGGCCTTGGTTCGCCCGCCGCCTATGAGGAATCTCATCTGATGTTCGCCGTCGGCGAGGAGACACCACGTGAAAAGGTGCTTGAGCGGCTTGTGAACATGATGTATCGCCGCAACGACACGGTGCTCGAACGCGGTTCGTTCAGGGTCCGCGGCGACACTGTCGAGCTGTTCCCGGCCTACGCGGAATCTGCGTATCGGATCGAGTTGTTCGGGGACGAGATCGAGAAAATTGAACGGTTCGACCCGCTGACAGGCGAGCACTTCGGCGACCTCCAATACGTCTCGCTCTGGCCGGCCACGCACTACGCAACCAGCCGAGAAACGGTCGAACGGGCACTACATACGATCGGCGCCGAACTGACTGAACGACTCGCAGAACTCGAGGCGCAGGGCAAGGTGCTCGAAGCGCAGCGCCTCAAGCAACGCACTCGTTACGACATGGAAATGATGCGTGAACTTGGCTTCACCAGCGGGATCGAAAACTACTCCCGCCACCTCGACGGTCGTCAACCCGGTGATCGGCCGTTCTGTCTGCTCGACTACTTCCCCGAAGATTTTCTGACGATCATCGATGAGTCGCACCAGACCGTGCCTCAGATCGGCGCGATGTTCAAGGGTGACAAAGCCCGCAAAGAGGTGCTCGTTGACTACGGCTTCCGGCTTCCGAGTGCGCTCGACAATCGACCGCAGACGTTCGACGAGTTTCTCACGGACGTCGACCAGGTCGTTTTCGTCTCGGCCACGCCCGGCGAGTTCGAGCGCAATCACTCGTCTCGCATCGCCGAGCAGATCGTACGCCCGACCGGCGTGGTCGACCCAGAGATCGAGGTCCGCCCGACGCGCAATCAGGTCGACGATTTGATGAATGAGATAAAGCTGCGTGTTGATGTCGACCAGAGGACGCTGGTCACCACGCTGACCAAGAAACAGGCCGAAGATCTCACCGAGTACCTGACTGAGTTCGGTCTGAAGGTCCGGTATCTGCACAGCGACGTGGACACGCTCGAACGAATCGAGATCATCCGCGATCTTCGTCTTGGAGAATTCGACATTCTCGTGGGCGTGAATCTGCTGCGAGAGGGGCTGGACATGCCAGAAGTGACACTCGTCGGGATTCTCGATGCCGACAAGGAGGGCTTTCTGCGTGGCGAGACCGCGCTGCTTCAAACGGTCGGACGCGCCGCCCGAAACATCCACGGCAAGGTGATCATGTATGCCGACCGCGAGACCGCCGCAATGCAGAAGACGATCGCCGAGACCGATCGCCGCCGTGCGATCCAAGTCACATACAACGAGGAGCACGGCATTACGCCGACCTCGATCGCAAAGCGCATCGGCGCGCTTTCAGACATGGTCCCGACTGGTTCGAAGCTGCCGACGCGAAAGGCCGCACAGGCCAAGGCGGCAGCTGAGATCGAATCGCTTTCGAATGAACAGATCCACGCCAAGCTCGCCACGCTCGAAGAAGACATGCTTGCGGCCGCCGAAGAACTGCATTTCGAGCAGGCCGCCGAGCTGCGTGATCAGATCAAGGCGCTCGAGGCACAACTCTGAGCCGGTTCGGCGCGCATCCGCCCGCCTGACCCGACACTTCAGTCCAAAAAATGGCCCCGCCAGATGACGGGGCCATTTCATTTCCTGCTTGAGACTCGCAACTCCACCGGAACAGATCGTTTGCTGCTGCCGCCCCCGCGCCCCGAAGGGTTTGGGCTGGGAGGTGGCGACTTCAGCTACTCCCCAAAAATACCGATATCGTTACCAATATGAAAACAATATCGGTTGCGGTGACGGAAAAACACTACGAGTTCCTGCGTGAGCAGGCCAAGAGCCAGAATCGCTCGATTGCAAGCCTGATAAGAGAGGGCATGAGCGAACACGTGGCGCGGCTGTCGCAAAGAAAAACCGATATCGATATCGGCGAAACCGATGGCGAAACGGTGGTTGTCAAGCAACTTCTCCCTGGCCCTGGCCGCTACCAGATCTACGCCGAGGTCGCCGAAGCCGAGCCGCGTAAGTAGCGCGGCGCTCGGTACCAATATTTTCTTTCTGCTGTGCAACTCTCTGCGCGTGCCTGTGTTGGTTCACGCAATGGGGGGACAACTTCTCACCGTCGGACGCGTTTCGGCAGGCAAATTCGTACTGGTCGTGGCCTTCGCTGTCACCTTGGCATTGCCGTGGCCGGCCCACGCGGCGCCGCGTTTCGAAAACAGTGGCGTGAAGTTGGACGACCTCTCGGCCACGATCCTCGAACCGTGGCGAGATCGTCAACTTCCGGACGGCAATTACGTTCGGCCATCGGGATCGACCGTCTGGGATCCGATGGGGACTTCGAGTATCGCCTACTCCACTTTGATGCTGGCCAAGCGCACCGGCAACGAAGCCCAGTTTCGCTCCGCCATGGCCGCCTTCGACCGACTGGCCACCAGACGAGTTCGTCCACAGGGTGTGTTTTTTCGCCTTTTCATCACCTCCGGATACAACTTTGCACGCCGCCATTACCGCGGTCGAACAGAGTTCAAAAAGATTCGCCGGGCGTGGGAAAACCGACTGCGACGAATCAAGTACGGCGACCGGTCGTTCCGGACCGGGTACCGCTACAACAAAAACGTCGTTGAGGCGCTCACTGTGCTTGAACTGTTGCGATCGAGACTCCGCAGCCGGATTCGCGGCTCCGTTTTGCACAACCGCAAGCGTGCTCGTAGTCGCGCGATCGCGGTGATCAGAAGGCACATTCCTGCGCGCGTCGCGGAATTCGGTTTGACCGTAGGGCCCGAGCAGGGTTGGCCGCGCAGGGCCATGGTTGCCGAGGTAAGTGACATTCCCGACAACCCTCCGGCCTACAACGCTCTGGTCGCCTCGATGTACGTACGTGCGGTGAGCCTGCTGCCAGCAAGATCGCGGACGCCAGGGATGCGCCATGCCGCGCGAACGCTGACGCGTTCACTCGCTGCCCGGATGCCACCGGACGGAGACCTCACTTTCAACGGCCGCACACAGGAGCTTTCGTGGTCGTTGACATCGGCGATGCACGCGGCCTGGTGGTCGTCGCGAATTTCTGCGTCGCCGGAGCGCGCAGTTCTCTTTGCAACTGCGCGCAGGGCGTTCTCACGATTGCGTTCGGCACACATGAATGACGGTGAATTCCTACTGACTCCGGCGCTGGGCTGCTGCATCAAGGACGATCACCCCAAAGGCCACGACGTCTACTTCGACATCAGCAACTACAGCGGCCTGACGGCGGTCCACCTCGAATGGGCGCTCGCGGATCGGCCGCGAGACTGGGCCGACGGTTCGGGCCGACTACCGACGGACGGAAATTCGATCCACTTTCAGCCGCGAGGTCGCGGACGTTACGTCCAGTTCAGCACGCCGAGTCTCTATTGGATGGTGCGTGGACAGGGAAACAGCGCCGACGCGCGACTCGACATGGGTGTCTCGGTGATGAAGGTCCGGCGCGCCGACGGGAGCTGGGCCGACGTGGTCCCGCCGCACCCGTTGACGGGTGGTCATCACCTTCCCGCCGATCCGGCAGGTCCTTGCTTGCGTGCCGGCCCGGAGGGCAAGACCTGCGCATACCTTCAACTGCACAGAGGCGTGCGCAGTAACGGCGGGTTTCGATTCTCGGCGGTCTGGCGCACGCCGAGACGAACGATTGTTGATCGTGGCACGGCATGGCTGAGGCCAACTTCACGCGGTTTGGTGCTCTCATGGAGCACTCGGTCGGGACAGGTTTTTCAGGTTGACCATTTCCTTCAGGCGGCTCGATGTGCCGAACGGGGAGTTGCCGCGCCCGGCATACTGGTCGAGATGCGACCTCTCGGCGCTTGCAGAATCGTCGCTCGCGGGTATGCCGGGGGATCGCACTCCGACCTCGATCGCGTGCGGGCGATGATCACCGGCGACGGCGCTCCGCTGATGCTCGAGTACATCGGCAACACCGGCTGATCCTGCGAACATATGTTCGGTCCGGCGGCGTGCCTATGATCGCTCGATCAACATTGGTCGCGCCTGGACGGCGGAGACCCAAGGCTCCATAGGATCGGTAGCGATGGCAGCGAACGGCAAAGCAAAACTCAATTCCAACGACAAGCCTGCCGCGAGCGGACACGGCACCGCGTACAGCGACCGCATGGTGATCAGCGGGGCGCGCGAACACAATCTGAAGGACATCTCGCTCGAACTTCCCCGCGATTCACTGATCGTCATCACCGGGCTGTCGGGGAGCGGCAAATCGTCCCTCGCCTTCGACACGATCTACGCCGAGGGTCAGCGCCGCTACGTCGAGTCGCTCAGTGCCTACGCGCGGCAATTCCTCGGTCTGATGGAGAAGCCGGACGTCGACTCGATCGAGGGTCTGTCGCCGGCGATCTCGATCGATCAGAAGACCAGTTCGCGCAATCCGCGCTCGACGGTCGGAACCGTCACCGAGATCTACGACTATCTGCGATTGCTCTGGGCGCGCGTCGGCCATCCCTATTGCTACAACTGCGGCGAACCGATCGAGGCGCAATCGGCTGAGCAGATCATCGACCGTGTCCTCGAGCTCGAAGAAGGCACGAAGTTTCTAGTGCTGGCGCCGATTGTGCGTGGCCGCAAAGGCGAGTACACGAAGCTTTTCGAGCAGCTTCGCGCCGACGGTTTCGTCCGCGTCAAGGTTGACGGCGAAATCCGTCGACTCGACGACGATCAACCGTTCGAACTGGACAAGAAGTACAAGCACGACATCGCGGTCGTGGTCGACCGTCTGACGATGCGCGCCGATCTGCGCAAACGCCTGGCTGATTCGATCGAAGCGTCGGTCGGGTTGGCCGACGGTCTGGTCGAGATCGAAACCGTCGAGGATGAACCGAAGACCTACCTGTACAGCGAAAAGTTCCTCTGCATGAACTGCGGTTCGTCGATGCCCGAACTGGAACCTCGGAGTTTTTCGTTCAACTCACCGCACGGCGCGTGCCCGGAGTGCCACGGGCTCGGGATGGTGCGCACGGTGGACCCCGACATGGTCGTCCAGGACGCCACCAAGTCAATCGTCGATGGCGCGGTCAGCGGTTGGCTCGTGCCGTTCTCGATGCATTTCGATCGTCTGGCGACCGCGGTTGCTGACCATGTCGGCTTCGACGTGGACACGCCATGGAGAGACCTTCCGGAGAAAGCACGCGAGGTGTACCTCTATGGCCTTGGCACCGAGCGCGTGAAGGTCACATACACGACGCGACGCAACACCTCGCGTTCCTACATGGCCAAATACGAGGGGATCATTCCCAGTATTGAGCGTCGCTACAAGGAGACCGACAAGGACAACGCGCTCGAGTTTTATGAGGGCGTGATGTCGCTCAAGCCCTGCGTGTCGTGCGATGGCGCCCGGTTGCGGGCAGAGAGCCGAAGCGTGCGCGTCGACGGCCTCGGTCTGCACGAATATTGCGCGAAGTCAGCCGAGGGGGCTTACGAGTGGATCAAGCAAGTCACGCTGAGCGACACTGAACGCCAAGTCGCGCGATTGATCCTGCGCGAGATCGAAGAGCGGCTGCAGTTTCTCGTCAATGTCGGTGTCGGCTACCTGTCGATGGATCGAACCGCGTCGACTTTGTCCGGCGGTGAGGCTCAGCGCATCCGCCTCGCGACGCAGATCGGGTCAAGTCTCGTTGGCGTGCTCTACATCCTCGATGAACCGTCGATCGGCTTGCACCAACGTGACAACGAGCGATTGATCGCGACGCTCGAAAGGCTGCGCAATCTCGGCAACACCGTGATCGTTGTCGAACATGACGAGGGCACGATGCTTGCGGCCGACCAGATCGTGGATCTCGGTCCGGGCGCGGGCGCGCATGGCGGTGAGATCATCGCGCAGGGAACCGCTAAGGAAATCGGCAAGGTCAAGGAGTCGCTGACGGGCCAGTTCCTTTCGGGCAAGCGTGCGATCGAGATGCCTTTTTCGCGTCGCCATCCGCGGGGGTGGATCGAAGTGCGTGGCGCGACGCAGCACAACTTGAAGGACGTCAACGCCAAGTTCCCGCTGGAAGTGTTTTGTTGCGTGACGGGCGTGTCGGGGAGCGGAAAGTCAACGCTGGTCAACGACATCCTCAACAAATCGGCTGCGTCGATGATGAAGAACGCGTCGCGACAACGACCCGGCGCTCACAAAGAGATTCGCGGCGTCGAGCAGATCGACAAGGTGATCGACATCAACCAAGCGCCGATCGGCCGCACACCGCGCTCGAACCCGGCGACCTACACCGGCCTGTTCGATCAAGTGCGCGACCTCTTCAGTCGCACGCAGGAGTCCCGCGCCCGCGGTTACAAACCCGGTCGATTCAGCTTCAATGTCAAGGGTGGTCGCTGCGAGGTCTGCGCCGGCGAGGGTCAGATCAAGATCGAGATGCACTTCCTGCCGGACGTGTTTGTGCCCTGCGATGTCTGTCACGGCGCGCGTTTCAACCGCGAAACGCTGGAAGTGAAATGGAAGGGCATGTCCATCGCCGACGTGCTCGACATGACGATCGAAGAGGCGACCGAGTTCTTCGAACCGGTGCCGAAGATTGCCCGAAGGCTGAAGACGCTGAATGACGTCGGCCTCGGTTACGTGCGCCTGGGCCAACCGGCGACGACATTGTCAGGCGGAGAGGCCCAGCGTGTGAAACTCGCCAACGAACTCGCCCGCGTCGCCACCGGCAACACGCTCTACATCCTCGACGAACCAACCACAGGACTCCACTTCGCCGACATCGAGCGCCTGCTCCAAGTGCTCCAGCGCCTGGTCGACGCTGGCAACTCAGTGGTCGTGATCGAACACAACCTCGACGTGATCAAGACTGCCGATTGGTTGATCGACCTCGGGCCCGAAGGCGGAGAGGGTGGAGGTGAGATTCTCGTCGCCGGACCACCGGAGGCCGTGGCCGGGGAGTCTCGTTCTTACACCGGGCAGTTCCTCGAGGAGATCGTCGGCTCGACGAGTCTGGTCTCGAAGCCGTCCAAGCAGGCTGTGGCGGCCTCTTAACCCGTTTGTCACAGAAATTTTTCGCCCGTGTTCCGGCCTTTTTACGAATGTCGCTGAATCGTTGCGAAGGGCCGCTGGATCGTCGAATACGCTGCACGCTCGAATCGGACCTACGGAGGATCGCCAGCATTGACGCCTGACGGCTACATGAACGAAAAGCACTTCGCCGTCATCGAACGCTCACTGCTCGGAATCTCGGAAACTCGTAGAAAGTTGCGCGCCGCCGCCAAAGAGATTGGTGAGGATGGGGCGGATGGGCACTTGGTCGACGCGCTGAACACTGCTGACAAAGACCTCGAACAGGCGTACAACCGCATGTTTCAGGACACGTACTTTCACGTGTCCAAAGAACAGATGGACAAGGCCGGCAGAAACGCCGAGTCTGCTCCGGAAGACCCGGCTGAAGAGTTGCCGGAAAAACCACCCGTAGAAGTCCCCGAACCGACCGAAGAGTTGAAACTGTTCAAGTCTGACGAGTCGGTGGACAAGCTCTCTCAATAGCAGTGGTCCTAACGACCGACGCCATCCGTACACGGCTCGTTGAGTTCGTCGAGAAATGGTCCGGATACGACGGAACCGAAAAGGCTGGCGCTCAGGAGTTCCTGATCGATTTGATGGCGTGTTACGGACAGACGCGCGATTCGCTTGGAGCGCAGTTCGAAGCCAACCAGGGCGGCAAGTTCATGGACATGTTCGTGCCCGGGTTGTGCATTTTTGAGATGAAACGCCCTTCCGAGGCAGAAAAGCTCGGAAATCACCAAAAGCAGGCGTTCGACTACTGGCAGAATTCGGCGAGTCACGCGACTGGGCTCGAAGCTGCAAAGTATGTCGTGATTTGCGCCTTCGAACGGTTCGAGATCTGGGAACCCGGTCGCTTTCCCATGGAGCCACGCCGTGTGATGGATCTGAAGGACTTGCCGGAAAATCTGGGTGCGCTCCAATTTCTCGCCGGTCGCCAGCCGGTCTTCAAGGCCGTGCAGCTCGATCTGACTCGTGACGCGGTCAAGAAGGTCGCCAATCTGAACAACTTGCTGTTGGAGCGTTCCGCCGCGGATCAGATGGAGATCCGAGCTTTCGTGTTCCAGTGTGTCTGGTGCATGTTCGCCGAGGACATGGAGATGTTGCCGGACAACATGTTCTCCCGGTTGATCGAGGATCTCAGAAAAAACACCGATCGCTCCAGCGAGACCGAGTTCTATGCATTGTTCAGCTACCTGAACTCGCCGGCCGGAGGGCCTTCTCACGGGTTTTTCAAGGGCGTGCCGTACGCCAACGGTGGGCTGTTCGCAAATCCCGCTCGAATCCACCTGCGTCCTGAAGAGCTCGAGGTGCTTGCCGAGGCGGCGATGGGCCGATGGCAAGACGTGGAACCCGCGATTTTCGGCGGACTGCTCGAAGGCGGCGTCGGCCACGAGCAACAGTGGAAGCTCGGCGCGCACTACACCCATCTCGAGGACATTCACAAGATCGTCGAACCGACGATCGCCCGACCGTGGCGGGAACGAATCGCCGCGATCGAGTCGGTGAAGCAGGGCGAGAACCTCCGATCCGAACTGCTCGCCTACAAGGTGCTCGATCCAGCGTGCGGGTCCGGCAACTTTCTTTACGTCGCATACCGAGAGTTGCGGCGAATCTCAAAAGAGCTGGCCGACAAGATCGCGGAGCTTCGCCACGCCGAGGGGCTCCCGGCTTCGATGAACGACACCTACTACCCGCTGTCAAACATTCTTGGTATTGAGGTTGATCGTTTCGCTGTCGAACTGGCACGATTGACATTGTGGATGGGCCACAAACTTTCCGTCGACGAACTCGGCTTGGCTGAGCAGACACTCCCGCTAACCGAGCTGTCCGGAATTCGGTTGGCCGACGCTCTGAAAGTCGAGTGGCCGAAGGCCGACGCGATCGTCGGCAATCCGCCGTTCCACGGCTCGCAGAACATCCGCTCGTTGATGGGCGACAGCTATGTCGAGTTCCTCAAACGCGAGTTTGGGATCGGGGTCAAGGACTTTTGCGTCTACTGGTTCCGAAAGGCTCATGACGCCCTGGAGCCCGGGCAGCGAGCCGGGCTGGTAGGCACAAACTCGATCAGCCAGAACCGCGCTAGATCTGCGAGCCTGGACTACATCGTCGAGAACGGCGGGGTGATCACCGACGCGGTCTCAACGCAGCAGTGGCCGGGGGAAGCGAACGTTCACGTGAGCATCGTGAACTGGGTCAAGGGTCAGTCCACGCAACCGCTCCACTTTTTACTTGACGGCGACAATGTCGAAGGAATCACGAGCTCGTTGCGTGCTGGAGCGGTTGTTCCCCAAGCATCAGTACTTGCCCAAAACAAGGGTAAATGCTTCCAAGGTCCGATTCCGGTCGGCGAAGGTTTCGTGTTGTCGATCGAGGAGGCGAACGAACTGCTCGCTGCCGACGACTCGAACTACTCAGCGGTAGTGCGTCCATTTCTGACGAGCGAGGACATCGCGAAGCTGCCGGGGTCAGTTCCATCACGTTTCATCATTGACTTTGCGTATCTGCCACTTGAAGAGGCGAGCAACTATCCGCGCGCGCTTGAAATCGTTCGAGAGCGTGTGAAGCCATTTCGCGACACAGTGAACCGAGAAGGGCACCGGAAGAACTGGTGGCGGTTTGGCGAGCCGCGTCGCGGGATGCGGGCCGCCTGCGACCGTTTGGATCGCTTCGTCGCCGGAACACGCCACGGGAAGCGGATCTATTTCGTGTGGAAAGAGGGAATGGTCCTTCCGAGTGACGCTACGAATGTGTTTGCGTTCGAGGACGACTATTCGATGGGAATTCTCACGTCTCGAATTCACACCGAGTGGGCGCGCAATCAGTCATCGACCCTCGAATCACGAATCCGCTACACGCCTAGCACTGCATTCATGACGTTCCCGTGGCCGAATACAACTGACTCCCAGCGCGCAACGATCGCCGAAATCACCAAATGCCTGTATGACCTCAGGCATTCGATCTCGATCGACCGCCAGGTCGGACTCACCACCCTCTACAACCAGCTCGAGGAAGGAGCGTTTGAAGACCTCCGAACGCTGCACGACAAGCTTGATGCAGCGGTTGTCGAGGCGTATGGTTGGCCTAAAACCACGGTAAGAGACTCCGACGAGACCAACCGACGCTTGCTCGAACTCAACCGCGCGATAGTTGCGGGCGAGGTCGCATATGCCCCGTTCACCTCGAATTAGCCCGTGCTCTCTTTCACCGAGAACAGCCAGGAACTGCTTTTTCACTACACCACACGCGACGCGGCTCTGGGGGGCATCCTTCCTAGCCGTAAATTCCGCTTTTCATCGTTCGAGGATATGCGAGATCCGTATGAGAACAAGGATTGGTCGTTGCCGGGCGCTTCGAATGTTGACGCGCTCAACGATCCGGAGGGCGAAGCAGCAAATCGCCGGTACTTCGAAGTACAGGCCATTGCGAATGACGTCAAGCGCCAGGCGCGATTGGCAGGTTTCTGTATGTCCGGTCGAGTCGACAGGAACACCTGCGACCACGGCTGGTCAAGGGCGAGCATGTGGGAGCACTACGGCGAATCTCATCGCGGCGTTTGTTTGGTTTTCGACCGCGAAAAGCTGATCTCGTCAACTCTAGAATCACTGCACTCGGCTGAATTGCCCAAGCCCTATTACAAGCCTGTTCTCTACGAACTGGATTTTCGCTACAACCCGATGATCGAAATCAATCGCGAGGTCGTCGATATGAACAGCGAGCAGTTGAGAGCGTTCATGTTTCAGTTTGTCGAGGACCACAATGAACACCTGTTCTATCGAAAGGCGACAGACTGGAGCACCGAAATGGAGTTCCGGTTCGTCGTAACAGTTCCCGATGGTTTTAGTTCACCCATTGAAGTGGACGTTCAAGATGCTCTCGTAGGTCTCGTCGCAGGAGAACGATTTCCCGACTGGGCGGTTCCAGGGACATTGGAAATCACTCGGAACCTCGAAATCACTGCGAAGCAGATTGTTTGGACGGGCCACGACACGTATCTGACTGACCTAGAACCGTCCATTGAGTGGACCGACTGATCATGGGGGTTGCCGAGGACTGGGAGCTCTGGCACCAGCGAGAACGCTGGTACGAGCGCAACGACGATGCCGAGCATCGAGCCCAGATCGTCGAAGAACTAGTGGTTCGCCGCGCGTACGCCAGTTTTCCGATTCACGGCGAGATCCTCGAAGGCCTGCGAGCGGGTCGCATCGAGATCGGCGAGAACACACAGTTTCAGCCGCACTGCTGGCTGACGCTCGACCTCGAGAATGCGCGCATCCGGATCGGTGCGAACTGCTTCCTCAACCTTGGTGTGATGCTCGCCGCGCAGGACGAGATATCGATCGGCGACTGGACGATGCTCGCCAATGGCTGTTTCGTCGGAGACGCAGCACATCGCTTCGATGACCCAGACACGCCGGTTCCGCTTCAGGGTTTTACGAGCAAAGGCCCGGTCCGGATCGGAGAAAATTGCTGGCTGGGCGCAAACGTCGTTGTCACCAGCGGCGTGACCATCGGAGACCGATCAGTGATCGGCGCCAACAGCGTCGTCACCAACGACATCCCGCCCAACTCGATTGCCGCCGGCGCACCGGCGAAGGTGCTCCGTCAGATCCGCTGACGCGTCAGCGGATCGACAGATCCCTCAGCGCGATCGCAACTGCATGGGCCCGTGTGGAGGCATCAAGTTTGCGCATCGCGTTCTTGACGTGGGTCCGAACGGTATGAGCGCTGAGCGAAAGTTTCTCCGCGACCTCATCGGTTGACAGCCCGTCGGACAGCAGGCCCAGAATCTCGCGCTCGCGGCGCGAAAGTGACGGCTGATCGGCCAACACCAGTTCGCTGACCTCGTCGTCGGTGATCGGTTTCGGCAACCAACGGCGTCCGCTGGCAACGGTGCGAATGCTTTCAATCAGTGCGTCGGTGTCTTCGTCCTTCACCGCGAATCCGAGCGCGCCGGCGTTCAGGCTGCGTGCGATCAGGCGGTCGTCGCGATAGTCGCTGTAGGCAACAACCTGGATTCGCTTACGGCTCAACTCTCGGATCAACTCGATCCCGTCGTGCTCGGCAAGGCTCAGGTCAACGACGACAACATCGGGACTTTCCCGGGCGACCAGTGCTTTGGCCTCTTCGGCTCCGTTGGTACCGCCGACAACACGGATGTTGTGCGGTTCAAGGACGTAGCGGAGGCCCGTCCTCAATGCTTCGTGATCGTCGATCACGACCACTCTGGTCTCGGCGCTCATTCGATTGGATTCCTTTCGCTGCAGACCACCTTCCGCAAAAGGAATGACCAGATCGGCCATCGAGTCGCGATTCGGTGAGTCTTCTCAATGCTCTAGTGAGCTGCGCACTGAACGGGGCCATCCAGGCACATCGTCGGTCCACCAAGGCCAACGGTGTTCGCAATATACACGACCGACCAGCCGGTGACTAGTCAGTCATTTGAGGTAAAAATCAGCAAAAATCGCCTGCTCAGCCCAGATTTTTCGAAAATCCGATGTTATGAATCCCCGCTGCCCATGCTTGGAGTTCGTCGGCCTCGTCGGGGGCCATCTGGTATTCGTGCTCACTGGCCGGATACTCGCGGGTGCGAACTTCCTCGGCGTACGTACCGACGCCGCGGACCATCGACTCGCGAATCTGCTCGTACTGACGCACGAACTTCGCCGGACGACCCTGCCAGATACCGAGCAGATCGTGGTACACGAGAACTTGGCCGTCTGCCGCTGGCCCGGCACCGATACCGATCGACGGAATGTTGAGATGCGGTACGAGTGCCTCCGTCAGTTCGGACGGAACAGCTTCGAGCACGATCGCGAAACAACCGGCCTCCTGCAGTTCGAGCGCCTCCTCAATGACCTCTTTGCCACGAGCAGCGGTTCGACCCTGTGCGCGAAACCCGCCGAGCTGCACTGCGCTCTGCGGCGTGAGACCGACGTGGCCCATGACTGGGATGCCGGCGTCGACGATCGCCTTCGCGCGTTCGGCCGATGCGCCACCACGTTCGAGTTTCACGGCGTCACACCCTGCTTCCTTGATGAATCGCTGTGCGTTGTTGATCGCCTGCTCGTTCGAGGCTTCGTAGCTGCCGAACGGCATGTCACCGACGAGCAACGGAGTTTTCAGGCCGCGGCGAACCGCGCCAGAAAGCATCACCATCTCGTCCATCGACACCGGCGTGGTGCTCGGGTAGCCGAGCACGACCATCGCGGCAGAGTCGCCAACGAGAACGAGATCTACTCCGGCCTCGTCAACGACCGTCGCGCTGGGGTAGTCGTAGGCGGTGACCATCACAAGCGGTTCGCCGAGAGCTTTCTTCTCGAACAACTGAGTGATCGTGACCGGGCGGCGGTCGACGACGCCGTCGCCGTTCTTGCCTGACTTGTTCCCGGTCGGACTGCTCTGAATCGGTTGCTGGTCGGGGTGGATGCTCATATCTGATCGTCTCCGATGTTGGCGTTGGGGAGGGGGTGCCTTGTGCGACTAACGCTCTCGCGGGTCGCCGACCACGGAGCTGCCGAGCAGCTTGGCGACCTCGTTGTCGACGCAGACGCGCCGATTCTCATCGTCGACGTGTACGACGACGGGTTCGTAATCCTTCAGTTCAGCCTCGTCGTAGGTCGCGTAAGTGACGACGATGACTTTGTCGCCCTTGGCCACCAGCCGGGCAGCCGCGCCGTTGACCTGAACCATGCCACTGCCTCGGGCACCGGCAATCGTGTAAGTCTCGAATCGCTGACCGTTGTCGATGTCGAGAACGTGCACAAGCTCGTTCTCGAGAATGTTCGCCTGTTCGAGCAGGTCCTCGTCGATCGTGATCGAGCCGACGTAGTGCAGGTCACAGTCGGTGACCGTCGCACGATGGATCTTGCTCTTGAGCATCTGCCGTTGCATCAGGTTGCCTCTCCTTAGTTTGAAATGCACACGGATTTCACAGCGTCCGCGACTGGTGGATCGCGGACGACGTTTCGCGTGGGGTTGCGTTCGGGTGGAATCCCGAACTGTTGTCAGGGGATGGGTCGAGCAATGTGTTGTCGATCAAGCGGGTGGAACCTACGCGCGCGGCGATCGCGACAAGCGTGGCGTTCGTTACTTCGCTGACGGGCTCAAGCGTTTCGAAATCGACGATCTCGAGATACTCGACGGCGTCCACGTCGAACAGCTCGGCACGTGCGATCGCGGCCAACTGGGCGACGTCGCGTTGGCCGGCAGAAAAGGACTCACTGACGGCGCCGAGGGCGCGACTGATTGCCAGTGCGCGAACCCGTTCTTTGTCGGACAAGTAGGCGTTGCGCGAACTCATCGCCAATCCGTCGGCCTCGCGTACCGTTGGGCAGGCAATCACGGCGGTACGAAAGTTGAGGTCTCGTGCCATGCGACGTATCACCGCGACCTGCTGGGCGTCCTTTTGACCGAAGTAGGCGCGGTCGGCCTGCGCCATGTTGAAGAGCTTCGCCACGACTGTCGTGACGCCGTCGAAGTGTTCGCGACCGCGGCGGTCGGGGGCGCCGCAAAGCGTTTCGGTGATGCCGACAACCGAGATTGTGGTCGCGTGGCCATCCATGTAGACCTCGTCTGCCGTTGGCGCAAAAACTATGTCGGCACCGCGTTCGGCGGCCAACGCGACGTCGTCGGCCAACTGTCGCGGGTACGCGTCGAGATCCTCGCCCGGGCGGAACTGTGTGGGGTTCACGAAGACGGTCACGACAGTTACGCCATTCTCAGCCACGCTGCGATCGATCAATGAGAGATGGCCCTCGTGCAGGGCGCCCATGGTCGGGACGAGACCGATGCTGCGGCCGCCAAGCCGAGCGGCGTCGAGTTCGGCGCGCAGCTCATCGACTGTCGTCAGCGTCAGCATGCCGGCGCTCCGATCGGATTGACGTACCGCAAATCGCCGTCGCCGTATCGACGCAACGATCCGGTGCGGTCGGCGCGCGCAGCTGCGCGGCAGTGTGAAGGTGTCGTCTTGATCATCTTCGTTCCAGTTCTTTCGATACCGGACGAAACTCGGTCTTGCGATGCGGAAGGTGATCCGCGATTCCGCTGCGTCTGACGCAGCAAGTCCATCCCGATTCAGGAAACGGATTCCCCTCTCGGTGACGGCTATGCCCAAATGATACTCCGAAGTAGCGACGGAGGCAAACACAAAATTGAGGATCGTGAGTTTCGGCCGCCGATTACATTCGTGTAGATGCCAGAGCCTCAATTGACAGAACGTCTAAGCAGCGATTCGCCGACGGCGACCGCCGAGATCGCCGTTGCGGTGGCCGCCCATTTGGTACCCGGCGACGTCGCGCTGTTGCGTGGTGATCTCGGCAGCGGCAAAACCGCGTTCGTTCGCGCGGCTGCCAATGCGCTCGGCGTGGAGACGCCGGTCACCAGCCCGACGTTCGCGATCGGCAACGTCTACAGCGCTTCGAGTTGCGAAATCGCACATCTCGATCTCTACCGTCTCGCCGAGCTCGAGATCGCCGACGAAGCCGTGATTGACGATTTTCTCACGCCGGATCGAATCGGTTTCGTTGAGTGGCCGCACGATCAGCTCGAGTCCGAACTCTCACCACGAATCGTCGTCACGTTCGAACATGCCGGCGATGACAATCGCGAGATCGAGCTGCGTTGGCGACAGGATGCGGGTGACCGGTCCGACAGTGTCTGAGTTGGCGATAGATACCGCAACCGCCGCCTGTGCGGTCGCGCTGCGCGTCGATGGCGAAACGTTTGACCACGCGCCAGCGCCTGGGC
Source organism: Solirubrobacterales bacterium (assembly GCA_049608465.1). Lineage (GTDB taxonomy): Bacteria > Actinomycetota > Thermoleophilia > Solirubrobacterales > JACPNS01 > JACPNS01. Next base: position 26,257 of record JBMYXO010000008.1, read on the forward strand.
GCATGCTCGAGCGGCCTGCGCATGCAAAAGAGTTGCTGCCGGCGATCGAGAGTCTCTGCAACGAATCGGGAACCGAATTGGCGGAGCTGACGTCGATTGCGGTTGGCGTCGGGCCGGGGGCCTTCACTGGACTGCGAATCGGCGTTTCGACGGCCCGCGCTATCGCGACAGCCAATGGGTTGGGGCTGGTGCCGGTTTCGTCGCTGGAAACTCTGATCGCTGGCGGCGGCACCGACCAAACCGTGATCGCGATGATCGACGCCCGACGCAACGAGGTCTTCTATCGCGTCGGCGAGGGCCCGGACTCGCTCGCTTCACCCGCCGAAACGCTTTCCGTGGTGCGCGACGCCGTTGCCCGGGGCTCGGTTCTGGCGATCGGCGATGGCGCGCTGAAGTTTCGTGAGCAACTGTTTGCGTTGGGTGCGGAGGTGCCGTCGGGCGATGACGACCGCCACGTCGTCAATGCGACGATGATGCTGGACATCGCTGCTTCGCAGACACCGCTGGCCCCCGAAGCCGTCACGCCGAACTACATCCGCGCACCGGACGCGAAGGTGAGCTCGCGCGAAAGCTGGCTGGTCGAATCGGAGGCAAAATGAACGCGGCACCGGAAAGCCGGTTCACCATCCGCAAGCTCGAGATCGCCGATATTGCCGATGCGCTGAAGATCGAGCACCAGTCGTTTCCAACTCCTTGGTCCTCGGCGATGTTCGTGCTCGAGCTTTCGAAGGCAGCGAGTATCTGTCTCGCAGCCACCGAGGACGACGAGCTCGTTGGGTATCTCGTGGCAGCGCGCTACGCGCAGGTTTGGCACGTGATGAACGTCTCGGTTGATCCGGCAAATCGCCGCGCAGGCATCGGCTCCACCCTGATTCACGAACTCTTTCGGCTCGCAGATGGTGACCGGACGCACTACACCCTCGAGGTCCGCGTCTCCAACGTCGCGGCGATACGAATGTACGAGCAATGCGGTTTTCGCTCGGCCGGCACCAGACCGGGTTACTACGCAGACAACCGTGAGGACGCATTGATCATGTGGCGCAGCACCGACGACGATTTCGTACCACCGAATGCCACGAACCCGACCGAATGGAAGGGTCATCGATGAGTTCAGACGTGCGCACAATTCTGGCGATCGAGAGTTCATGCGACGACACCTGTGCCGCGGTTGTCACCGAGGACGGGGTGGTTCATTCGAACCTGATCGCGTCCCAGATGGATCACGATCGGTTTGGTGGAGTCGTGCCAGAGGTTGCTTCGCGTCGGCACCTCGAACTGCTCGATGGCGTGGTGGGCGCTGCGTTGACGGACGCGAATGTGTCGCTCGAAGACGTCGATGCCGTCGCGGTGACGCGCGGACCGGGCTTGATCGGGGCGCTGTTGGTGGGCTTTTCGTACGCGAAAGCGCTCGCGTCGACGACGGGCCTTCCGCTTGTACCGGTCGACCACCTTCAAGGGCACATATCTGCAAACTTCTTGCATCCGGGCGTTTTTGAGCCCCCGTTCGTGTGTCTGGTCGCCAGCGGCGGACACACGTTCCTCGCACGTGTGGAGCAACGCCATGGCTACGAAATCCTCGGCGCCACCACAGATGATGCGGCTGGCGAGGCCTTCGACAAGGGTGCGAGGCTGCTCGGTCTCGGCTATCCCGGTGGGGCGGCGTTGGACAAGCTTGCCAGCGTCGGCGATGCAAGCGCGATCGAGTTTCCGCGCACGTACGTAGGCGATCTTGACTTCAGTTTCAGCGGAATAAAAACCTCGTTGCTCTACAAACTGAAGGCGTTGCCGACCGGCGACTTTGAATCGGTCAAGGCCGATCTCGCGGCCTCGTACCAGTCGGCCGTCGTCGAAATGCTCGTCAAACGGATCGAACAGGCCGTCGGGCGAACGGGGATCGATCGCGTAGCGATCGGCGGTGGGGTAGCCGCCAACTCGCTGCTTCGACGGCGCGTGACGGAACTAGGTGTTGAGGTCAAGGTGCCACCGCGATCACTCTGTACCGACAACGCCGCGATGATCGGGTCCGCTGCATTTGCGATTTCCCCACTTGCGCCTGGGAGCTTTGCCGACCTCGACGCGTATCCGAGTGGAAGTCCACTTGCAGCTTGACGAAACATCCTCACCGGACGTCGTGATCTACATGCGCCCGGGCTGCCATCTGTGTGACGAGGCGCGCCGACGCCTGGCCGAGTTGGACCCGGACGCCGTACTCACCGTCAGCGAGGTGGACATAGAGACCGATGACGAACTCCACCGCCGCTACCTCGAGCTGATCCCCGTGATCGAGCTCGAAGGAGTGCGGGTCGCGCAGTTGGTGGAGTTTCGGCGCCCAACGTTCGCCGAGACGATTCGTAAACGAATTGATGCCTAGTTACTAAGGTTGCCGCCGTCCGTCCGCCAGCGCCACTTGCAACCGCTGCGGACCGGCCAGTACGGCAGATGCATCTTCACCGAACATGAACCCCTCTCAGCCAAAAAAGAAAACTGCGGCCGCCGGTCCGATCGCCGCCGGACTCGACGGCGAACGTCTGTCGCTTGGGGTCGCTGCGCGCCTGTCCCGCTATCTGCAGGTGCTGACACAGGCAAAAAAAATGGACAAGGAAAAGATCAGCTCCTCGGAACTGGCGCGTTTCACGCACGTGAATCCGACGCAGATCCGTCGCGACCTGTCGGGCTTCGGCAAGTTCGGCAAGCGTGGGGTTGGCTACAACGTCGATTTCCTGATCGATCAGATTCGCGCGATCCTGCACACTGCTGCCAAGTACAACATCGCACTTTTCGGGGCAGGCCATCTCGGCAAGGCGATCGCCGGTTCCGAGGTGTTCGCCGACCACGGGTTCGAGATCAAAGCGGTCTTTGACAACGATGCGAAAAAGGTCGGCACCAAGGCCGGAAATGTCGTGGTCCAACCCGCAGAGGAACTGCGCGAAACGGTGATCGATGAAGACATCGTCGTCGGCGTGATTGCCGTGCCCGCTGCGAATGCGCAGGCGGTCGCGGATGAACTGGTCGGCGCCGGCGTGACGATCATCTTCAACTACACAGACAGACTGCTCGACGTGCCACAGGAAGTGACAGTGCACACGTCCAGCCCTGCCGTCGACCTGCTTTACGCCCTTTACTTCTACTTGGCTTAGCGGAAACCGCCGGGTCAACGGAGCTCAGCCGCTCGACGGCCCGCCATAATCCACGCACATGTCACTGGATCTGACCAAGGCCCGCGAACTCTTCGAAGCTTCGACCGATTTCACTGTCGGACTCGAGGAGGAGTTTCAGATCGTCGACCCGGAATCGCTCGAGTTGACCCAACGCTACGCGGAACTTCACACAGCCGCCCAAGCCGTCCCTGAATTGGCGGATGCCGTGGCTGGGGAGCTGATCTCATCCGAGATTGAGATTCGCTCCGGGCGGGGCGAGAATTTTCCTTTGGCGGTGGCTCTGCAGGAAGTCAACCGACGCAAACTTTTTACGCTGGCCAGCGAGCGCGGAGTTCGACTCGGGTCGGTTGGCGCTCACCCCTGGAGTCGCTGGCAGGATCAGGAGATCATCGACACCGAGCACTATCGCTTGGTCGAAGAGGGCTTGAAATACGTGGCGTGGCGCAACAACACTTTCAGCCTGCACGTACACGTTGGGATCAACGGCGCAGATCGTGCGATCGCCGTCTGCGATCGACTCCGGGAGATCCTTCCTGAGCTGCTCGCGATATCGGCCAGTTCACCCTTTGTGGAGGGGCGCGACAGCGGACTCGCATCGGCGCGCACGCAGATATTCACGCGGATGTTTCCGCGCTGCGGTGTGCCCGATGCGTTTGGCGATTGGACCGCCTACGCCGACTTCATCGAGTTTCTCAAGCGCAGCAACTCGATCATCGAATCCACTCAGCTCTGGTGGTCGGTGCGTCCGCACCACAGCTTTGGCACCGTCGAGGTGCGCATCTGCGACGCGCAACCCAACGGCGACGACTCGACCGCGCTTTCGGGATTGATCGTCGCGTGCGTCGCGCAGGCCGCGCGCGACATCGACGAGGGTCGCCCATTCACGCCGTTGGCGCCGCGCTATGTCGAAGAGAACCTGTGGCGCGCGATTAGATTTGGTCTCGACGGCAAGTTGATCGATTTTTCCGACGGCACCGAATACCCGGCAGCCGAAGCCGCCGGACGATTGCTGTCCTGGACCGAACCGGTTCGCCGAGAGCTGGGGATCGACCCGCAGCTCCCCGATTTGAACGCGGCCCAGCGATTGCGAGCCGTCGACGGCGAGCTTCGCGACGTGTTTGCAGCTGTACTCGACGAAACGGCGTCGACCTACGCGCCGAGCCTCACGGCCGCCTGAGCAAGCCTCGCGATGAGTTCACGAAGTTGTCGGCACTGCCCGATGCATCGGTCCACACCTGCGAAAACGCCGATTTGCTCGATAGACTTGCGCGCGCTCTTTGGGGAAGCCGCGCCAACTGTGCGCCCTCGGGTCAATTCTCTCGGCCGTAGGTTCAGGTCGATCCCCCACGGAGCTGATTTTCTACGCAGAGTTGAACTCCCATCCACTGTCCGAACAGAAGTAACCGCTACGAAAGGTTTCGGTCTTGACTGACTTTCTGAACGAAAACGGCGTGCTGATCGCGCTCGTGTGCTCGCTGGCCGCAGTTGCCTACGGCGTGCTGAACACGCGTGCGCTGCTCAAGCTCTCGCCGGGTAACGAAAAAATGCAGGAAATCTCACTGGCCGTACAGGAAGGCGCCAGCGCTTACCTCAACCGTCAGTACTCCTCGATCGCAATCGTCGGCATCGTCGTCGCCGCGGTCCTCGCGTTGATTCCGGACCTCGGGGTCGCCGTGGCGATCGGCTTCATCATCGGCGGCGTCGCATCTGCGGCGGCTGGCTACATCGGAATGAACGTGTCCGTGCGTATGAACTCGCGAGTTGCAGAGGCCGCACGCGGAGGCATAAGTCCCGCGCTCGACGTTGCGTTCCGCGGTGGCGCCGTAACCGGAATGCTCGTCGTCGGTCTTGCCCTGCTGGGCGTGGCCGGCTACTACGGGATCCTCACGTCGTTCTTCGACTTCAGTACGCGCGACTCCGTGGACGCATTGATCGGTCTCGGCTTCGGTGGATCGCTGATCTCCGTGTTCGCCCGACTGGGCGGCGGAATCTTCACCAAGGGTGCGGACGTCGGCGCCGACATCGTCGGCAAGATCGAAGCAGGAATCCCGGAAGACGATCCCCGCAACCCGGCCGTGATCGCCGACAACGTCGGTGACAACGTCGGCGACTGCGCCGGCATGGCCGCGGACCTCTTCGAGACCTACGCCGTCACCGCGGTCGCGGTGATGCTGATCGGTGTCCTGACCTTCAGCGTCGACGAGAATGCGCCGCGCGCCGCGCTCTACCCGCTCGTGCTCGGCGGTGTGTCGATCATCGCCTCGATCATCGGAACGTACTTCGTTCGCACCAAGAACGAAAACGTGGAAGGCGCTCTCTACAAGGGCGTCCTCGCCGCCGGCGTGATCGCCGCGGCGGCCTTCTACCCGGTCACGAACTGGATGATGGGCGATCTGCAGTTGCTGGCAGAAGCCACGGGTGCAATCCCGTCGGTGATGGACCTCTGGCTCTGCACACTCGTCGGTCTGGCGGTCACCGGTTTGATCTTCGTGATCACCGACTTCTACACATCGACTCGCTTCAGTCCGGTCAAGCGCATCGCCGAGGCGTCGCAGACCGGTCACGCTACGAACATCATCGCCGGTCTGGCGATGGGCTTCCAGTCGACCGCCGCTCCGGCGCTTGTGTTCGTCGCAGGCGTGCTCGGCTCGTATGAGCTTGCCGGCGTCTACGGAATCGGCGTCGCTGTGATGGCGCAGCTTTCGTTGTGCGGCATGATCGTCGCGCTCGATGCCTTCGGCCCGATCACCGACAACGCCGGCGGCATCGCCGAGATGGCAGAGCTCCCCGAGGAAGTGCGCGCGGTCACAGACCCGCTCGACGCTGTCGGCAACACGACCAAGGCCGTTACCAAGGGATACGCGATCGGTTCGGCGGTGCTGGCCGCACTCGTGCTGTTCGCCGCGTTCAAGGAGGAGCTGATCAAAGCCTCCGCCGGCACTGGAGTGATCTCCTTCGAGATCGATGATCCGGCAGTGTTGGTTGGTCTGCTTGTCGGTGGAATCATGGTCTATCTGTTCGCGGCCTTCGCGATGGAGGCAGTCGGCAAGGCCGGCGGCGCCGTCGTCGACGAGGTGCGTCGACAGTTCAAGGAGAAGCCCGGGATCATGTCCGGTTCCGACAAGCCGGACTACGGCAAGTGCGTCGACATCGTGACGATCTCGGCACAGCGCGAAATGATCGTTCCGGCTCTCATCCCGATCGTCGTCACGGCGATCGTTGGATTCCTCTCCGTCAAGGCCCTCGGTGGTCTGCTTATGGGTGTGATCGTCGTCGGTCTGTTCATGGCGATCTCGATGACCAGTGGCGGTGGCGCTTGGGACAACGCCAAGAAGCTGATCGAGGACGGCGCGTTCGGCGGCAAGGGCTCAGTCGCCCACGAAGCCTCGATCACTGGTGACACCGTGGGTGATCCGTACAAGGACACCGCCGGTCCGGCGATCAACCCGATGATCAAGGTTGCGAACATCGTCGCGCTGCTGATCATCCCGCTGATTGCCTAGTTGCAACGGCAGAACCTGTTTACACAAAGGCCGCCCCGCAGGGGGCGGCCTTTTTTGTGCGCTATCGAGATTCATAGACTCCCCGCTCATGGCCGAACGCAGACCCAAGTCGCAATCGCTGGAGCGTGTGCTCGGAACCAGCGCGCTTTTCAGCACCGCGTACGGAAACGTCAGCAGTTCCATCTACTACGCACTTGGCTTGGTCGCGATTCTCGCGCTGGGGATGACGCCGATCGTCTTCGTGATTGCAGGGCTGATTTTCTTCTGCACCGCCGCCACTTACATCGAGGCGACGACGATGTATCCCGAGGCCGGTGGTTCGAGCTCGTTTGCTCGTCACGCGTTCAACGAGTTCTGGTCGTTCTTCGCGGCCTGGGGCCAGTTGCTCAACTTCATAATCACGGCGGCGATCAGCGCATACTTCGTACCGAAGTATTTGGGTGTGTTCTGGCAGCCGCTGAAGTCGTCGCCCTGGGATGTGATCGGCGGCATCACGGTCGTGGTCATTCTCGGTGCGATCAACGTCTTTGGCGCGCAGGAATCGACGCGTATCAACACGATCCTGTCGGCCGTCGACTTTGCCACCCAGGTGCTGCTCGTGATCGTCGGTATCGCCCTCGTGTTCAACGCCGACACACTCGTCAACAACGTCGACTTCGGAACGTTCCCGACCGTAGAAAACTTTCTCCTGGCGATCCCGATCGGAATGATCGCGTACACGGGTATCGAGACGATCTCAAATCTCGCGGAGGAGGCCAAGGACTACAGGGTCACGATCCCTGCGGCCACCAAACGGGTTGTATTCGCGGTTTTCGTCATCTATGCCGTATTGCCGGCCGTCGCGCTGAGCGCAATGCCCGTGGTTGACGGCCAAACTGAGCTGGCGACGACGTATGCAGGAGATCCGATCGTCGGAATCGTCCGACAGATGGGACTCGGAGATTTCACCCCGTATGCCGTGCTTTACGTCGGCCTGCTCGCGGGCACGATTCTGACGATCGCCACGAACGCAGGGTTGATCGGCGTTTCTCGACTGAGCTACTCCATGGGCACGTACCGCCAGCTACCGCGGCGAATCAGCGCGCTGCACCCGCGGTTCAAGACGCCTTACGTAGCGATAATTCTGTTCGGCGGAATCGCGTGCTTGGTGATAGTTCCGGGGCAGGCCGAGTTTTTGTCACGCGTCTATGCGTTCGGCGCAATGCTCAGTTTTACGATCGCCCACGTTTCGTTGGTTCGACTGAGATTCAGACGCCCCGACACAGAGCGGCCTTGGCGAAGTCCCATCAACTTCAATCTCCGCGGCGTCCCGATCCCTGCATTGGCGTTGATCGGCGGCACCGTCACCGCGCTCTCGTTTCTGGTCGTCACGATTCGCGACACGCCGACGTTGATTTTTGGCCTGGGGTGGATGTCGATCGGCATCGTGGTCTACATCGTGTTTCGCCGCAGCCAAGAGTTGAGCCTTACGGAATCGTCAAAGATCGTCAAACCCAAACCGATCGTCGAGCACGAGGTCGAGTACGACAGCGTTCTGGTCGTGTTCGAAGATGGTCACTTCTCGCCCGAAGCGGTCTCGACTGCTGTGAAGCTTGCATCGCGCAAACGCAGAGGGGTTCACGTGATCGTCCCGATAACCGTTCCTGCAAACGCGCCGATCAGCGCGCATCTACCGGCGGCCGAGGAAAAGGCGAACAATTCGATCGAGCGGGCACGTTTGATCGGAGGGCGGCGCGTCACCGGTCACTGGGAAAAAGTTCGTGCCGGTGAATCCGGCCGTCGGATAGTCGCCGAGGCACACGAGATCAACGCGCGCGCGATCGTTTTCCCGCTGAAACGTGACGTCTCCGGTTCACTGTTCTCGCAAGCGGTGCAGAAGGTGCTCGAAGAACGACCGTGCCGTGTGATCATGACTTCCGAGCCTGTTACATCAGTCGTCAAATCCACCACCTGATGAACGTTTCCAACGAACAACCGACAGATCAACCGCAACCCGCAGCGTCCCCGAGGATGCGCAACTTGAAAATTGCGCTGAGTTCGGCCGCGCTGGTGCTTGGACTCCTGACGATAATCGTCACGCTCGCCAACGGTGGAGGGCTGGCCGCTCGCGGCATTCTGCTCGGCGCGATTCTCGCGGTGATGGCTGGAACGCGATTGTTCCTGACACTCAGGCACCACATCTGATGATCAATCGCCTGGTCACACGGGTTCGCTTCGGACCGATGTCTTCGATCGGCGCGGGTGCGCTATTTCTCGTCGTATACATCGCCGCGTCGTCGTCGCTCTACTTCGCGCTCGGCCTGATCACCGAGCAGAGCCTTGGCCTGACTCCGGTGGTGATGCTGCTTGGCGGCGTCTTCTTCGTACTGACGTTCATGTCCTATGTGGAGGGATCGTCGTTGCACGTGGAGCGCGGAGGGGCGTCCTCGTTCGCGCGATTCGCCTTTGACGAGTTGGTCAGCTTCATCGCCGGTTGGGCGATCCTGCTCGACTACGCGATCGTCCTCGCGCTCGTTGCCTCGGCGGTGCCCAACTACCTCTCGGTCTTCTGGGCGCCCTTGGAGGACCACACGTCGGAGATGGTGATTCCCGTTGCGTTGATCGTCGCGATGGCATACGCGAACGTGCGCGGGGTCAGTGCGGAGACATTGCGTCGACGATTGCCATTCGGGTGGCTCGACCTGTTCTTGATGCTCGCAATCATCGCCATCGGCCTGGTCGCGGTTTGGAATCCCAGTGCGTTGGTGGACGAGGTCGACTTCGGAACTGCTCCGACCGGCGAGGGTCTGTTGATCGCGTTGATTCTTGCCACCGTTGCCGGAACCGGCATCGAAGCCGCATCAGGGCTGGCAGGGGAGATCAAGATCGGTCGTCGCGAGCTGAAGTCCGTGGTGATGGCCAGCGCGGGCTCCACGATCACGATCTTCGCCGGAATCGCCATCGTGGCGTTGATGGCCGAGCCGCTGCTCGCCAGCGTGAACGGTGACCAGCTTGGGATTGGGGGACAGTACGTCGAGAAGCCGGTGATCGGCGTCGTCAGCGCATTCGAACCTGGCTGGCTGGCGTCGGCGCTCACCTACGTGGTCGGTGTGGTCGCGTCGATCACACTGATTCAGGCAGCGCGCATCTACATGCTCGGTCCGATGCGAGTGACCTACGCGCTGGCCACGAATCGCCAGATCCCCGGTCCGATGGGGAGGTTGCACCGCACCTATGGCACGCCGTACGTCGCGGCCATAGGCGTGGCGGTTGTCGCCAGCACCCTCGCAATCCTCGACGACCACGAACTGTTGATCGCGATGTTCGCCTTCGGCGCACTGCTGACGTTTTCAATCGCCAATCTTTCGATCATCGTGCTGCGATTCCGTGAACCGCACGCGACGCGCGCCTATCGCGTGCCGCTGTCGATCAACGTCGGCAAAGGTTCGATACCAATCCCCAGTGCGATCGCGTTTCTGGCATCGTCGGGCGCACTCGTTGCCGTTCTCTTCACTCGCGGCACCGCGACCGCCGTCGGAGCAGCATGGCTTGCCGCAGGCGTGGTGATGTACGTCGTCTACCGCAAAACGCAGGGCAAGCCGTTGCGCCAGCGCGTCTTGATTCCTGAAGAGGATCTCCGCCGAAAGCGCGCCAAGGAGCAGGAGAAAGAGGGTTTCGGTTCGATTCTGGTGCCGGTGTTCGGCGGTGTGCTCGACGACGACATCGTTGGTACTGCGGGTCGCCTTGCGATGGAGGAGGGCGACGACGAAGAGGGCGGCGCAATGATCGAGGCGCTACACGTGATTGAGATTCCGATGTCGCAGCCGATCGACGCTCCGGTTCCGTCGGAGCGACTGCAGCGAGCCCGACAGATCCTCGCACGTGCAAAGGAGGTCGGCGAGGAGTACCAAGGCGTCGAGGTGGCCACCGCGACGGTGCGTGCGCGTTCGACCGGCGAGGCGATCGTGCGTGAAGCGGCAAGACGCGGCGTTGAAGCGATCGTACTGGCGGCCGAGCGGCCGTCACGGATCCGCGGCGGTCCACTGCTGGGCGGCGTGGAGCCGCGTGCGGCTGAGTTCATCGGAAAGGTGACCGAGTACGTCACGCGCAAGGCTCCGTGCCGCGTGATCCTCACTGCACCGCCAGAAACGGATGTCGAGGCGCTGCTCGAGTCGATCAAGGACAACCCGCACGTCAGCGAGTCATTTGCCAGCCGTGAGGCCGAGCGGATTCAACGCCTCGCCGGTCTCACCGGCGAGCACGATCCGGTTACCCCGGGAGTCAAAATCGACCAACAGACCTCGCGCCCACACGAGGTCGATGCGGACCACGGCTCGGTTGCGGACGACGAGGACCCGGACGACTTCATAGACACGATCTCCTGACGATCGCCTCGTGAACGTCTTGATTCGTGGCGTCGACGAGTGCGTTCGCGTGTGACTAATCTACGCGGCATGTTCGTATTGATCGTTGGATGTGGCCGCGCTGGATCGGCGCTCGCAAAAAATCTCTTGGCAGATGGCCATACCGTCTCGGTGCTCGACGAGAGCGCGGAATCGCATCGTCTGCTCGACGTCGACCTCGAAACCAACTGGGAGGATGCCGGCGGGATGTTCACGGTAGGCACTGCGCTCGAGATCGACGCGCTCGTCGAGGCGGGGATCGAACAGGCAGATGCCTTCGTGGCCGGAACCAACGGAGACAACACAAACTTGGTGATCGCGCAGATAGCGCAGCGGCGCTTCAACGTGCCAAAGGTCGTTGTTCGAGTGCTCGATCCGCGCCGCGCGGACTGGTACGCGGAACAGGGCCTGCACACGATCTGCCCGACGCAGGCCGGAATCGACATGCTGACGGCTGCAGTCCGCGGCGAAACCGATTCCAATCCGTTGGTGGAGACGGTCTAGACATGTACGTTCTTGTAGTCGGTGGCGGCAAGGTCGGGCTCAATCTCACTCGTGAATTGATGCAGAAGGGCCATGAGGTAACGCTCGTCGAGGAGGAGCGTTCGCGCTACGCGACGCTTGAGCCGCAGCTTGAACACGTCGTTCACCTCGGCGACGGGACGGAGCTGTGGGTACTCGAACGTGCCGGTATCGCGCGCGCCGACATGGTCATCGCGGTGACCGGCGACGACGAGGACAACATCATCATTTCGCAGGTCGCGCGCGAGAAGTACGGTCGCGAGAAGATCATCGCGCGCTGCAACAACATCCGCAACATGGCCCACTTCGAGTTGCTCGATATCAGCCCCGTGATCAGCTCCACCGATCTGATCTTGCGACTGATCGAGCATGAGGTCCCGCAATACGGACTCGTACACCTTCTTAAGTTGCAGGCCGAGGACCTCGAGATAATCGAGGTTGAGGTCACTGCCGGTGCCACGGCCGTCGGAAAACGCGTCGACGAGATCGATTTGCCGGACGGTGGTCTGATCATCGCGATTCTGCGCGATCGCGCAGGTATCGTGCCGAGCGGCGACACGGTGATCGAGGTCGGTGACGAAGTGCTGCTGATCCTCAATCCCGGCCTCGAAACCGATATCACAGGGCTGTTCACCACGGCCGACGAAGCGTTCGCCTAGTCGGCGATCGGCGGCGCTGTGGCGAATCGACACGTAGACCACCTTTTGATCGGCGGCGGTCTTGCCTCGGCCAACTGCGCGCGTTGGTTGCGCGAAGCGGGCGGGGAGGGCAGCATCCTGCTCGTCGGTCGCGAGCCTGAACCGCCGTACAACCGTCCTGCACTGACGAAGGGCTATTTGGCGGCCACCGAGGACCGAGCGATGGACTACTTCCGTCCGCCAGAATTCTGGACGGACAATGACATCGAAGTACTCACGCGGATGAACGTGATGAAACTCGACACCGAGCGGCACGAGGCCGTGCTCATGAACAAGGACGTGATCAGTTACGGCAACGCCCTGATTGCGACCGGCGCGAACGTCAACCTTCTGCACGTCGACGGAATGGGTCAGGACGGGATCCACTACATGCGTGCGTATGGCAGTAGTGACTCGCTGCGCGACGATCTCGACCGCCTCGGTCGCCACGTGGTGCTGATCGGTGGAAGTTACATTGGCTGCGAGGTGGCGGCGACACTTTCGCGCCTCGGCTGCCAGTGCGAGATCGTGATGCTCGAGGACCTACCGCTTCAGCGCACACTGGGAGACGAACTCGGTGCATGGACGAAGACTCATCTCGAGTCGCTCGGCGTGAAGTTCCACCCAGGCCAAGGCCTGGACCATCTTGGCGGAGACGGCGAGCGCGTCACCAAGGTCGTGTGTGAATCGGGACTTGAAGTCGACGCCGACGTGGTCGTGATCGGGGCCGGAGTACATCCAGACACGATGCTCGCGAAGGCTGCCGGTCTGGAGATCGGCGAGCGCGGAGGAGTGCTTTGCGACAGGTTTCTGCACTCGAGTGCCGCCGACGTGTACGCCGCCGGCGACGTCTGCGAGTGGGAGTCTCAGATGCACGGCGGCCACGTTCGCGTCGAACACTGGGACGTCGCCTTCAACCACGGCAAGACCGCGGCCATGAACATGCTCGGTCAGCCGACCGCGCACGAAGTGGTCCCGTATTTCTGGACCGACATGGCCGATGTCGAGATTGAATCCGTCGGTCCGGCCTTCGAATGGGACAGGGTGATCGTCCGCGGCGAACTCGACAGCCGGGATCTAAGCGTCTGGTACCTGCAGGGCAACCGCGTCGCGCAAGTCGCGGCGATCGGCCGATCGGCTGACATCGAAACCGGACGTAAATTGATCGCCTCGCGTCGCACCTTGACCGATGCTGAGATCGAGCAGTTGGCGGTCGCAGCGAGCATCCCGGCAAGCTTGGCGTAGACGTTCGCCGACGTTCCGCCGCCGGTAACGCCAATCTGTACCCAGAAGTTGTATCCAATCGCGCAACTCGTGGCGCAGAAAAGTGTTTGGTTGCTTCGGAGGGATTGTGCTGCCCACCTCCAATACCTGATCTGAAAAGACCAGGAGCCCATCGCCATGCATTTCGTCCCATAAACGACCCGGCTCATAAATTTGCTCGGATACCAATCAAGGAATCATTCATGAAGATCGGTAAAGCTCGTCCACTGTTAAAATCCATCGTTGTTGCTTCGCTCGCGGCGCTCACACTGCTGATGGCGGCGTCGTCAGCCTCGGCCGTGACGGCAGGAAACACCGGCTGGGAGTGGTCGAATCCGCTCCCGCAGGGCAACTCTTTGACAACCGTCGAGACCGTCGGCAACCGCGTGTTTGCCGGTGGCGCCAACGGCACGCTGATTCGTTCAGACGATGCTGGCGCCAGCTGGACCGCTGCTCGCACCGGTCTCCTCGATCGAATTCAGTCGATCCGCGCGATCAGCAGTGAATCAATCGTCTTCGCCGCGCGCTGCGCACTCCGCCGCTCCGACGACGGCGGCAACACTGTGCGCAGGCTCGCGTGGGGTCCGAGCGACGACACATGCGGTTCAGAGATTGCTGCGTTTCACTTTCCGGCGCCGAGCATCGGCTATCTGCTGCTGAAAAACGGCGAGATTCTCACCACCTCTGACTCGGGTGAAACCTGGACGAAGAAGACCGCCGCGCCCGGTTCGAAAGCAGTCGGCGGCGCTGCCGACGTCGCAGACGTTTGGTTCACCGGCCCTGCCGAAGGTGTGGTCTCAGTGGGTGGTCAGGTATTCCGCACCACCGACGGGGCAAACTCATGGACCCCGGTCTTGGACCTGGGCGGAGCAGGGCTGTATGTGTTCGATTTCACCTCAGCGACCCATGGCGTGGCCGTCGGCAACTCCGCCGCGACATTGATCACGACTAACGGTGGAGCGACGTGGTCTTCGCACGCCTCGCTCGCCAGCGGCGAGAACTTGCGCGCGCTCAGCTGCGCGAGTGTCACCCACTGTTTGGCGGCGACTGCAGACAGCCAGCGCATTCTCAACTCCGTCGACGGGGGCGTCACCTGGACACCCGTCACCGCCTCAACAGCGAAACTTGCAGGTGTCGGTCTGGTCAACCCCTCGCGCGGAATCGCCGTCGGCGCGACCGGAACAATCGTCTCAACCGACGACACCGGAGCAACTTGGACCCAGATCAACGGCGGAGTCGCGGGTGAGTTCAGCCGCATTTCCGCACTCAGTCCGAACAACGCTGTTATCACCGGCAGGAACGGTGCGCTCGCGCATTCCACTGACGGCGGTCGCTCATGGAGACCCGTCAACGTCTCGACGTCCGCTGAAGTCGTTGACGCCGCGTTCGTTGGCGTCTCACGCGGATACGTCTTGGACGGTGTCGGTGCCGTGCTGCGTACTGACAACGCAGGCAGTAGCTGGCGTTTCCTCGACACCGGCACCACCAGTCGTGCCAGGAATCTCCACGTCGTCAACGATTCGACCCTGCTGCTCGTTGGTCCAAAGGGCATACTGCGATCCACGAACGCGGGCGAGACGTTCTCCGCGCTCGGCAATCGCGCGTTTCGTCGGCTTGCGATGAGCAAACTCGACGTGGCCGGATCGACGTTGTTTGCCTACGGCAGCAAGGTGTTAGTGGTGAGCAAGAACAAAGGCCGCAGATGGAGCCGTGTGAAAATCCCGAAGCGCATCCGCACGATTCGCGTGCTCGACATGGTTTCGGCGAAGGTCGGCTACCTGCTCGACACCAAGAATGAGCTTTGGTCGACTTCCACCGCAGGTCGCAAGTGGAAACGCATCGAGACGACCGGCGCTGGATCGGTCAGCTCGATGGCCTTCGGCAATCGCCTCAATGGCTATCTCACGAGCACCGACGGACGCGTGCTGATGACCAGAAATGCGGGCAAGACATGGTCACGCCAGTACCCGTTCTATGACCAGAACTCAAGCCGTGCGACGTTGCTCGAAGCGCCTTCCTCGAAGAGTGCGTTTCTACTCGTGGCGGGGAGCAATCGAGTGTTCAGCACGACCACCGGCGGGGCTATTGGGCGGTCCTCAAGGCTGACCATCAAGTCCTCCTCCAAGCGCGTTCGAAAGAAGACGGTGATCAAGGTCACTGGCAAGCTCTCGCCGGCACTTGGCGGGGAGCGCGTCACCGTACTCGCTCGCACCGTCGGTGCGAAGAGCGGCACACGCTGGACCTCGCAGGAACGCACAGTGTCTGCAAGTGGAACCTTCACGACCTCGTGGCGCGTTCGCAAGCCGACGATCTTCATCGCCCGCTGGTCGGGCGATGCGGCCCGCGATGGCTCTGGCGCCAAGTCGGTGAAGGTCTTGATCCGGCGCTGATCGCCGGGAACCGCTCGCAAAGACTGGACTCGCGCGTCGTTCGGGTAGCTTCGGCAAGCTCGTTCGGCGCGCGTTATCCTCTTGGGCCGCAGTTGCCTGTCGAGTGGCGTTTTCACGCTCTGGGACGGCGATTGCTGTATCCCTTGGGGGATCGTCTAATGGTAGGACGCTCGGTTCTGGTCCGAGAAGTCGGGGTTCGAGCCCCTGTCCCCCAGTTTTTCACCGGGCACGGTCAACGCAATCCCCTGCAAAAGGGCGACAAACCCGCTTTGGATGCGGGTTCGCGGCGATTTCTCCATCCGGTTGCTGCGGCATCCTGACGTTCGATGAGTGCGACGCAAGGGCATGATCCACGAGATTCTCACGCGGAAGACGGATTCCCCTTCTCAGCTGTCGTCGGGCAGGACGACTACAAGCTCGCCTTGCTCGCGAACGCGGTCGACCCGTCGATCGGTGGGGTGCTCGCGGCGGGCGAACGAGGTACCGCAAAATCCACGCTCGCGCGAGCGTTCGCGAACGTCATCCCTGCTGCTGAAACATCGACATCCGCATTCGTCGAGCTACCGCTCGGAGCTTCGCTCGACCGCCTGACCGGCTCGATCGATACCGGAAAACTACTGGCGGGCGAGGGCGCGCATGTCAGCCACGGACTCCTCGCAGAGGCCGACAAGGGCATCCTTCACGTCGACGAAGTCAACCTGCTCGGCGACCATCTAGTTGACGTCGTCCTCGACGCAGCCGCCTTCGGCGTCGTCAGGACCGAGCGCGAAGGGATCAGCGCCACTTCGCCTGCGCGCTTCGTGCTGGTTGGAACGATGAATCCCGAAGAGGGCTCGCTGCGACCTCAGTTGTTGGATCGCTTCGGTCTTGGCGTACGAATCGAATCGGCTAAATCGATAGATCAGCGAACAGAGATCGTCGGCAGAAGAATCGAGTTCGAGCGCGACCGCGCCGCGTTCGCGGCAAGGTTCGCGCCAACCGAGACGGCGCTGCGCGAGATCGTGGCGCGCGCCCGCACAGGCCTCGCCGATGTCGACCTGACATCGGACTGTCTCGATCTGATCGCCACTGCCTGCCAGCGACTGGGCGTTGAGGGAGTTCGCGCCGATCTCGCGACTGCGAGGACTGCCCGCGCGTTGGCAGCGCTCGATCAACGAAAGAGCGTGATCGTCCGCGACGTCGAAACCGCCGCCAGATTGGCGCTACCTCACCGAGCCGCTACGTCAATTGGCGACGACTGGATCGCTGCCGCGGAAATTCGCCGGGCGCTGGCTGGATCAGAACGCGAGGGCGGGGCGGCCCACGAATCGGTGCCGCGGCCACGCACCGCCGCCGGGGCGATGCCGCGTCCAGAGGCAGACACTGGTGTCGCTGCGCAGGCAAACGACATAGCCGCGAGTTTGCCGAATTCGGCAGAGAATTCTGAAGGTTTTGCTGGCTTCACGCACGACTTGGCTTCCGCCGAAGGCGAACATAAGTCCGGCAAGCTCGGTCGCGGCGCTCGCGCGGTCGGCGGTGAACGACCGGCTGTGGACGCCACACCAAATCCCACTCCGACCGACCTCGATGTGATCGCGACGGCTCGCGCAGCGGTCACGAGGAGGCTTTTCAACGGATCGGCAGACCACACTTCGGTTGGCGCCATCGACACATCAGATCCGATCCACGCCAAACCCGGCGACATTCGCGCCGGCGATCTGCGTGATCGCGTCCGCAGCGGTCGTGAGGCAAACCTCGTCCTCTGCGTGGTCGACGCGAGCAGCTCGGTGTTGGACAGCGGTCGCGACGGTGAGCTTCGCGCTCTGCTCGGCGGTTTGGCTTCCGATGCTCGGCGTCGCCGCGATCGCGTCGGGTTGATCGTCTTTCGCGGCCGCGACGCGCGACTGGTCGCCCCGCCCTCACGAAACCACGCGGCGGTGCTTGCCGGCCTCGACACGATCGAGCCGGGCGGCACCACGCCGCTCGCCGAAGGAATCCGCGTCGCCCACGAAACGGCATTGCGCGAACTGCGTCGAAATCCGGACCTGCGACCGATCGTCGCCCTCGTGACCGACGGCTACGCAAACGTTGCGAGATCTGGTGACGCGCTTTCAGAGGCGCGTTTCGCGGCGAAGGAGCTCCGACGTGACGGCGTCACGATGGTTGTGATCGGCGAGACGAGCAGTGGCGCACCTCAGTTCGCGCAAGCGACCGGCGCGGAGTTCTACCCGTTCGATCGACCGCAAAGCGGTACGAGTCGCCAAGACGCCGCCTAGGCGACCTGCTTCTCCCAGCTGCCGTAGAGCTCGGCGTAGTGTCCGCCGGCGGCGATCAGTTCTTCGTGGCTTCCGATCTCCACAATTCGGCCGCCCTCGAGAACGGCGATTCGCGACGCATTGACGATTGTTGAAAGCCGGTGCGCGATCACAACGGCCGTACGCCCCGACAGCAATCGGCGCAGACCCTCCTCGATGCGGAGCTCGGTATGAACGTCGACGCTGGCCGTCGCCTCGTCGAGGATCAACAGACGTGGCTGCGCGATCAACGCGCGAGCAAATGCGACTAGTTGCCGCTGCCCGGCAGAAAGGTGACTACCGCGCTCTCCGACGATCGTGTCGAATCCGTCGGGCAGTCCGGCGACCACATCACGTGCCCCGACAGCGTCGGCGGCGGCCTCGATCTGTGCACGTGTCGCACCTGGACTACCGAAGGCGATGTTTTCGGCCACGCTGCCCGAAAACAGATAGCCCTCCTGCGGCACGTAGCCGATCTGTTGTCGCAGCGAACGCGCCTGAACATTTCGGAGGTCCTGCCCGTCGACCAAAACCCGCCCGCGTTGCGGATCGTAGAACCGGGGAATCAGCTTCGCGAACGTGGATTTACCGGCTCCGGTTGCTCCGACGAGCGCGAGCGTTTCACCCGGCGCGATCGTCAGATCGATGTCGTTCAAGGCCCACGTTGACGCACCATCCGCGGTCAGTTCGTCGTAATTGAAGCCGACCCCGTCGAACACGATTTCGCCGCGAATTTGATCGAGCTGCACGGCGTTGGGTCGGTCGACGACATCCGGCTCTTCGGCCAGCAGGTCAAAGATTTTGTCAAGAGCCGCCATCCCGGCTTGGTAGGTGGTGTAGAGCTGCGACAGCTGCTGGATCGGATCGAAGAAGTTCTGCATGTAGCCGGCGAACAACACGAGCACGCCGATCTCGATGTTGCCCTCGATCACCTGGTAACCGCCGAACAGCAGGATCACTGCCATCGAGACGGCAGACAAGAACTCAACCGCCGGAAAGTAAGCCGCATTGAGCACGACCGACTTCATGTTTGCGTCACGGTTGTTCGCCGACAGTTCTTCAAATTCGCCGACGTGGCGGTCTTCTCGTCCGTAAGAACGGACGACTGCGACGCCGGAGATCGTCTCCTGAAGATAGGACGTCACCTGCGCGATTCGTTCGCGCGTGGTCCGATATACATCGGTCGAGACCACGCGAAAAACGAAGCTCGCAAATGCCACAAACGGGAACACGGCGAAGCAAACGAGGGCGAGCGGCACGCTTTGACTGAGCATGATCGCGACCATTGCGGCAAGCGTCACAACGGATTGGAAGAGCGTCATCGCACCGTTCGTGACGAGTTGGTCAAGCGCCTCGACGTCGTTGGTCAAGCGCGAGACGAGCACGCCGGTTTTACGCCTTGAGTAGAAGCCCGACGACTGTTTCTGCAGATGGTCGAACAATGTGATCCGCAGATCCAGCAACGCGCGCTGACCGACCCAACCGGTCATGTACGTCTGAACGTAAGTCGCGATCCAAAGCGTCGCTGCGCTGACGAGATAGAGCACAACCACCAACGTCAACGTACGAGCATCGCCCTCGAGAATTCCGCTGTCAATCGCGATCTTCGCCAGGTAGGGCGGAGCGAGACCGGCCGCGATCGCGATCGTCATCGCCACGAACATCAGGATCACTCGCCACTTGTACGGTTTCAGCAATGCGAGCAGCTCGCGCAGGCGACGACTACGCGTCTGTTCGCCGCGCAGTCGCGCCCAAGTCGACATGAAGGTGTCGTAGTGCCGTTTCATCACAGTCCTGCGAGTTCTGCGGTCGGGTCCTTGCGGGTGAGAAAGACGCTTTCCGGCATTCCCTTTGTTGCAAGCGCCCGGTAGGTTTCGCTCCGACGCAGCAAGTCCTCGTGCGTACCGTGGGCGGTGATCGTCCCGTCTTCCAGCACCACGATGCTGTCGGCGAGCGAAATCGTCGACAGGCGATGGGCGATCACGAACGTCGTTCGGCCGCGCATCACTTCTGCGAGCGCGGTTTTTATCTCGCCCTCGGTGCGCGCGTCCACTGACGACGTCGCGTCGTCCAGCACGAGGATTCGCGGATCGGCGACCAACGCGCGCGCGATCGCGACTCGCTGTCGCTGGCCACCGGAAAGTGTGATGCCGCGTTCGCCGATCACGGTGTCGTACTTGTTGGGAAGCGTCTCGATGAAGTCGGCGATCTGCGCACGACGTGCGGCCGCAGAGATTTCGGCGTCGGTCACGTCGTCACGCGCATAAGCGATGTTCTCTGCGATCGAGGCGGAGAAGAGAAAGCTGTCTTCCGCCACGAAAGCGATGTTTTTGCGTAGCGCGGTCGGTTCGAGCAGTCGAACATCAACCGAGTCAACCTTGATCGACCCGGAATCGACGTCGTAGAGTCGGGAGATCAACGAAACCAGCGTGGTTTTACCGGAGCCGGTTCCCCCGACCACGGCAACCGTCTGCCCTGCGGGGACGTGAAGGTTGAGATCGCGAAGAATCTTGCGGTCGCCGGACGGGAACGCGAAATCGACGTCGATGAACTCGACCTCGCCACCGCCATCGGGCATCGGCCGAGCATTGCTGGCGGCTTCGATTCGCGGTTCGCGATCGAGCAGCTCGAAGATTCGCACACCCGCGGCGGTCGCGCGCTGAGCGGAGCCAAGCGTGCCGCCAAGCATCCTCATCGGCCCGATCAGCATTCCGACAAAAAAGTAGAAAGACGTGAAGTGGTCGAGCGACATTTCGCCGTTTATCACGAGATTTCCGCCGTAGATCAGAACGGCGGCCAGGCCCAGCGACGGTATGAAGCCGAGCAACGGGTCGAAAAAGGCCGAAAGCTTCGTCGAGTACATCTTCTGGTCGAACACGCGCGTACTCGTGTGCTCGAATCGCTCCATGCGCTCGTCCTCGCGGGCGAATGCCTTGATCACGCGAATTCCCGACACGTTCTCCTCGACGTCACCGGAAAGCTCGGCGAGGCGCTGCTGGGCTTCGGTCACCGCCGGTCTCGCCAGCTTCCCGTAACGCGCGGCCGAGTAGATGATGAACGGCATCGTTGCGAGCACCATCAACGCCAAGTCCGCCTGCAGGTAGATCATGATCGCTCCGCTGATCACGATCGTGAAGGCGCTTTGAATCATGAAGATCAAGCCGTACCCGAGGAAGAAGCGCACGACCTGCAGATCGACCGTCGCGCGCGACATCAGCTGGCCCGTCTGCTGATCGTGGAAGAAGCCGATCTCGAGATCCTGGAGGTGCGCGTAGATTTTCGTGCGCAGGTCATGCTCAACCCCGAGCGAGACTCGACCGCTGATCAGCCGGCGTGCGACCGACAATCCGCCGCGAACGACTCCGACGGCCACAACGGCGCCGCCAATAAGCCACAAGCTCTGGGTGTCGCCGTCCTGAACCTGTCCGACGGCGGAACCCGCGAGCAGCGGAATCATCGCCCCGATCCCCATCGCAACGGCCGCGAGTACGACGGACCAGACTACGCCGGCCTTGTACGGCCGTAAAAATCCAAGTAGTCGCCAGAAATTACTCACTTCAAAAAGTATAGTATTGGCGACATCGCCCTGAAAGGCGCGCGGGCTCGGACACTGCGATCCAGTAGCGGGGGAGGGACTCGAACCCCCGACACGCGGATTATGATTCCGCTGCTCTAACCAACTGAGCTACCCCGCCGGGTTTGCAGATTGCCGCTTCCAGAGCGGCTTTCTGCGTTCTATAGCCGTGTCTCGGTGTTCGAGAATTGGCCGGGTGGCAACAAAGTGGCACTGTCTGCCGCTGAAACCGTGCCTGATGATAGGAAACTGAACGCGGAGCCACCACCTTCCGGCCCCGCATG
>JBMYXO010000009.1:0-2881 GCA_049608465.1 Solirubrobacterales bacterium
CGCCGCATGGACAGGGCATGCGGCATAGTCCCCGATCGAAATCGGTTGCGGTCAGCGAATCTTGCGGGGAACGCCGGTTGCGAGGGCGAGGACCCGATCTTGGATTGGCGTCGGAGACACTGCTGCGAGTAGTAGCTGCGCACGGGCGGTTGCGCCCACTGGGTAGCGCGCCTTCGGGTGACGAGCAGTGAGCGCCGCGTCGATCCGCTTCACCACGCGTTCGACCGGCACGGCGGTCTTCTGCATCATCCCGATCGTGCGCTTCATGCCCTTGGCGTGGCCGGCGTACAGCGCTACTTCTTCGGCGGTCATCCCAGCCATCGTCTCGTCGAACACGTCGCCGGCCAGGCCCCACATGTCGGTCGCGGTGTTGACCGGCTCGACCAACGAGACTCTGATCTTCCACGGTCGCAGCTCCATCCGCAGGGCGTCGGCGATCGCCTCGATTGCGTATTTGGAGGCGTTGTATGCACCGGTCCAAGGGGTGGCAATGCGACCGCTGACCGATGAGATGAAGACGATCCTGCCCTGCGCCGCTCGCAACTTCGGGAGCACGGCACGCGTGACCGCGACCTGCCCGTCAACATTCACCTCGAACTGTTGGCGAAGGCGTTCGCGCGTGAGTGCCTCGACCGGACCGTCGATGGCGATCCCCGCGTTGTTGACCAACGCATCGAGTCGGTCCGGAAGAACGTCGCCGAGCGCGGCGATCTGCTCGTCATTCGTAACGTCGAGTGTGAGTGGCACGATCGCGTCGCCACCTTCAGAGACGAGCGCCTCGCCGTCTGCCGAGTTGCGAACGCCGGCGTAGACGTTCCAACCCTTCGACGCGAAGTGCAGGGCAGATGCGCGACCGATCCCGCGCGCTGCGCCTGTGATCAGAACAGATTTCATGAACTCTCCTGTTGATGGACGCCTTTTTCGAGAATGCCCTTCACGTTGGCATCGAGCGTGTTGATCCGCTGCAGCGCTACGGCCTCGGCCGAGGGCATTCGCTGACTCCCGGGCGGTGGGCCGTGGTGACTGAGGATGCAGGCAAGTAGGTCGTTGAGGCGAGCCGGCTCGATGCCAGCCACGCGACTCGCCAGATCGCGAACGATGTCTGCACCGAGCTGCAGGTGGCCGAGTTGGCGGCCGGCCTCGGAAACGGTGATCACGGCGCCGTAGTCGAACTCTTGCACCTTGCCGATGTCGTGCAGCAGCGAAGCGCAGATCAGCAGGTCCGAGTCGAGCTTGCGGTGCAGATCCCACGTCTGCTGCGCCAGCGTCGCGACTGCCACTGTGTGTTCGAGCAATCCACCCAGGTAGGGGTGGTGGCCGCCAGTCGTGCACGGGGCAGTGCGCAGACCTTCGCGAAGCTCTGAGTCGGCAAGTACGCCCTCGGCGATCCCTCTCAGCCCCGGGTCGGCGATTTCTCGGGTCAGATGCTCAAAGAATCCCTCCAGCTCGTCGACGTCGCGATATGCGCTCGGCAGGAAGTCACGAGGATCGACGGCGGCGTTCTCCTCGGTCCGTTTGATCGAGCGAAGGTTGATCTGGCGCTCGTCCTTGAACGACTCAACCCGCCCGGCTACGTGCACGATGTCGCCGCGGTCGAACTGATCGGCGAGGAAGCTCGCATCTCTGAACGCGCGCGCACCGATCTTGCCACTCGCGTCGCGCAGCTCGACCGACAGATACGGCGAGCCGCTGCGCGCGGTGAGCTTCTCCTTCTTGGTGCAGGCGTACACGCCCTCGACTTCGCTGTCAGGAATGAGATCCGCGATCGAGATGTTCTCGGTTGCCACTGGACGCAGTCTAAATCCTGGCCGCGTCGATCCCCCACAACGATGCGCCCCGCACACCCGACAGCCAACCGCAACAAGGTTCCCCGTTTGGCAAGCCTTGTTTTGCAGAGTTGTTTTGATTGGCCTTGGTTGGATCGCGGACCGGATAGTTTTTGGATATGCGCGATGGAGCAAGTGATGCGGTGATCTGGAGCGACGCGGACATTCCGCGTGGACCCACGATGATCGTCAGTTTTCAGGGCTGGAACGACGCCGGCAGCGCCGCCAGCGCCGCCGTGAGCTATCTCGGGCAGTCCGGCGAGCGCCGCAAGATCGCCGAGATCGACCCAGAACACTTCTTCGACTTCCAGTCGCACCGGCCGCAGATCAGTGTGCAGGGCGGCGAAGTGCGATTCGTCGAGTGGCCCCGAAATGCGTTCTACGAGGCCGACGTCGAGGGGCTGAAGGGCAGCGTGCTGCTGCTCGAGGGCGAGGAACCCTCGATGCACTGGGACACATTCTGCGATGCGATCGTCCACGTCGCCCAAGAGTGCGACGTCACCACCGTCGTGATGCTCGGATCGTTGCTCGCCGATGTGCCGCACACCCGCCAGTCGGCGATCAACTGCATCTCGACCGACGACGAGATGATCGAGGGGCTGGGCTTTCGTGTGGCCAACTACGAGGGCCCGACCGGCATCACGGGCGTTCTCCAGCACGCCTGCAGCAAGGCTGGTCTGAAGACCGTCAGCCTGTGGGCTTCGGTGCCGCACTACGTGGCCGCCACGCCGAACCCGCCGGCCGCGCTCGCGCTGGTGCGCGCCTTCGAGGCCGTGACTGGCTCGATGATCGACTCAGCAGAGCTGGAGACCGCGGCGGACCGCTTCCGCGATCAAGTCAGCGCCGCCGTCGCCCAGGACGACGAGATCAGCGGCTACGTCCGCACACTCGAGGAGAACGCCGACGCGGACGAGGGCGAGGACAGCCCAATCCCATCCGGCGACACGATCGCCAAGGAGATCCAGCGCTACCTGCGTCAGCAGGAGTCCGAGTAGGCGCTAGGCCTCAGTCGCCGGGCAGACGTGCCGGAAGGCGCAGCTCTTGCACTTCTGGAA
>JBMYXO010000009.1:2979-44665 GCA_049608465.1 Solirubrobacterales bacterium
CCTTCGGCGTCGATCCCGAGCTCGCGCGCGCCGGCGTACTTGTAGATCGCCAGCTGATTCAGAGCCCCTGACCTTCAGTTCACCTGCCTAAGCAACGAACGAATTCGGTACCGACCGGGGGTCGACCAAATCGGTGCCGCAATCGGTAGTTTTACACGCTTATGACAGAGAGTCAAGAGACGAACGACGATGTCGCTTGGCCTTCCGATCGGTATTCCGATTTCGCGGAAAAGGCTGCTTGGGCATTCGTGGCGCTGTTGTTTCGCGAACCGAAATGGGTGCATCGGCGCGTGGAGACTATTGGCGTCCTAAGCCGAGTAGACGCGCGGCGCTCAGTATCAGTGGATTTTACGATTCCAGAGGAACTGCACGAAGAACTCCGACTCCCCGACGCGCAGCAGTGGACCGTACCAGTAGCTGTCGTGCATCGAGACAAGCTGCGGCATTTTGATCTGCGGCAAGATTCTGTTTCGGTCCCTCTCCTTGGTCACGTCGATGCTTTCGGAATAGCGTTCTGGATGCTTGTCCAAGCGGCGTTGCTCGCACTCCAAACCAGAGTCGGGGGGGAGCCTGAGTCACTGGATGACGTTGTACTCGAGTTGATAAACATGATCACGGACGACGATTCGGAGTCCGCTCGCACTGCACTAGATGATCTGCGTCTCCTAGCTGGTACCACTTCGGCAGATTTCGAACTTTCGACGGAAGCCGAAATCGCCGAATGGAACGTGAGATGCGCTCAAGCTAAGAAATTGTTGGGCTATCCGGTTTTCAGCTATCTGGCTTCGTTGTTCGCGGCGAACCGACTCTTGGTAGCGATAGTGCCGACAATTGCCGGACGGCAGATTGTCAAGTATGGGTACGATGCGCCGCTTGAGCCGGACCCGGACTCGTTGGAACCGGCTGATGGCGAACAGCAAGCAGGCGGATCGCCAACCGTAGAGTCCGAAGTAGACGCCGGATCGGCGGACGATGCGGATGTCGACGACCCAAGTACCGGGGAGGGGGACGAGAAAGCCGCCAAGCCCGGACTATTTGCTCGACTAATGCTGGGATTGGACACGATGCTCGCAGTGACCCAGATTTTCGACTTCCCTGTTCCGTCTATGGCCCGCGCGGAGTGCTATCACGTCGAGGTGGCGATTCCGGAGGAACTCACGGTGCTGGGTGCGGCAATCTACGATCGCAATGACTCGGCGTGGTACGACTGGGAAAACGACGTGAATCGAGTGTCGCTGCGAGCGAGCGACGTGAGCGCGACGGATCGGCCTCGTTTAACGATGGCGATTAGGCCCGATCGTCACGGATTTCCATCGGCCGCCGTAGCGATCTCGCTTGTGACAACTGCCGTTCTCGTGGCAGGTGCATGGCTTTCGCCGCTGGTGACGAATAGGGCGAGTATGTCGGTGTCGGTGCTTCTTGGGATGTCGGCGCTCTTCACGGGGTTGGTGGTGAGGTCTGGAGAACATCGCCTAGTCCAGCACTCGCTACGCCGGCCGCGGAGAGCGCTGTTCGCAGTCGCGCTTTGCGCGCTTACCGCAGTCATTACGCTGGCCTTCGTGAATTGCGAGAGCGTCCAGGAGTGGGTCTGGATCGGTTCTGCTGGGCTAGCTGGCATATTCACCATTATTCTCCTAGGCTTCTGGCAGCTTGCCCGTCCAGTCAATTTAGGTTGAATGTCAAACGCGCGACTCCAAGTGCCGATACGTGTTAGCGAGGTATGCGAGTGAACATCCCTGATCTCAAGCAGAAGATTCGCGGTGAGCGTCCCGAACGCGATCGCGCGGTCAGCGAGGCCGTTGAGCACGAAGCCGTCGAGCCAAGCGCGAGCACTCGTGCGCTCCTCAGCGGAGGCAACCGCGTGTCAGTGGATTCGGCGGAGGCAGAAAATCCGCAACTGAGTGATGCGGACTACGGTGCGCTCGACCAGGAGATTTCAAGACTGCGGGTCGACGATCTAAATGAGCTGGCCGAGTCCCTTAAAGACGTAAGAGCGCGCGTTCGCGCCTATCAGGCTACGCCAAAGTAGATCCCGCGCCCGTCGGGCCGGCGCAAGGCCGTCCTTAGGCCTCAGTCGCCGGGCAGACGTGCCGGAAGGCGCAGCTCTTGCACTTCTGGAACTCCGGCGCCGGCGTGAAGTCGAGTGAGATGATCTTGTCGGCGACTTCGTCGATCGTGGCGACCACTTCGGCGACGTGTTCTTCGGTCGCCTCGGCTTCGATGACCGACTCCTTGGCTTCGAGGAAGTAGTAGACGAGCCCTTCGGCGTCGATCCCGAGCTCGCGCGCGCCGGCGTACTTGTAGATCGCCAGCTGCACCTCGGATGCGACTTGATTGCGCAGGGCCACCGCGCCCTTCTTGTCGTTGCCGGTCTTGTAGTCGACGACGCGCTGCGAGCCGTCCGGCAGCGTGTCGATGCGGTCGATCTTTCCGTTGATCTGGATGCCGTCGAGAATCTTCCCGCCGACCGGTGTGGATTTCATCAGTTCGGTCGGTGGCAGCTTCAGACTGAAACCGACTTCCGTACGGACCGGGCCATCGTGCTGGGCGAACTCGCTGTCGGCGTAGCGCTCCAGCATCGTTCGCGCGCGTTCGAGCAGCTGTCGGTCGTCGTCGGTCTTGCCCCAGCCACCGGTTGCGACCTGCTGTTCAAGGAGCTTTTCCAGCTTTGCGCGAGCGGCCTCCGGCGGTAGCGGCTCGTCGAGATCCTTGTGGAAACGTTCGAGCACGTTGTGCACGGTGATGCCAAGGCGCAGATGGCTCTGATCCGGCGTCGGGATCTTCATCACCGTCTCGTACTCGTACTGCTTGGGGCAGCGCTGGTAGGTGCCGATGGCGGATGCGCTCAGGCGTAGGCGGTTGTTGACCACTGGCAAGAAGTTCGTCAGCTGAGGCGCCGCACCGGCGATCGTGCGATGCAGTTGTTCGGCGCGTTCCTCTGCCAGACGCAGGCGATCATCCAGCTCAGAGCCCTCGTACTCCGAGCGTTGGACCGGCGACATCGAGGCCGTGATCATCGCGTTGATCTCCGGCAGCGCTTCGGCAACGGTCTGCCCGTGCCGCAGGCGGTGGGTGAGCGCGCTCAGCTTGATCAGCTCGCCGAAGCGCGCGAAGTCCGCCGGAGTGTCGGAGCTGGCGTCGAGCCGTAGCTCGCCAAGCTCGGCGCCGGACTCGGCGATCGAACCCATCAGCTCTTCGCGTAGCGCCTCCATCTCGGCGTAGACGAAGTCGCTGGTCTCGAAGTCGCGCTCCTCGATGAACTCCTCCTCGCCGCCGATCGCAAGCATCGCTTCGCTGAAAAAATCGCTCGGCTTGGTTGCGCGCTTGCTGCTCGGTCCGTCGAACCAACTGAGCACGAGCTGAGTGCGCGCGCGGGTCATTGCCACGTGGGCGAGTCGGCGTGTCTCTTCGACGAACGCTGCGCGTGCCGGATCCTTGTCGGCCAGCGGCGGCATCGGGTCGTGGATCAGTGCTTCGGGTATTCCCTTGCCGCCGATGCGCGAACCCGGCCAGCGGGAGCTGACCATTCCCGGAACGAACACGTAGTCAAATTCAAGGCCCTTCGAACCGTGCGCCGTCATCAAACGCACCGCGTTCGGGTCGTGGTCGGCGCTTTCGCTGGTCTCCTCGAAGCCGGCCTCGGCCATCGAGGTGATGTAGATCGCAAACTCACGAGCCGTCGCCTGCGGATTGCGCGAACCGAAATCTTCGGCCATTCGCTGTAGTTTCGAGAGGTTCGCCAGCCGGTCCGGCGCGTCGGTGCCGCTCTCGAGTAGCACCGAGCCTTTGATTGCGATGCGATTGATCAGGCGGATCGTGAACTCACCCGGTGGTAGTTCGTTGAACAGCGACGACGCACTGTCGAAGATCTCGATGAACTGGCGGATCTTGTCCTGGGTCTCCGGCGAGAACTGGCGTGTGCGCAGTGCCGATCGCATGGCGTCAACGACGTGCGGCTGCTTGTCGCGGCGCATCCACTTCATCAGTCCGGCGAACTCCGCGGCATCGATGCCGATCGGGTGCGCTGTCAACATGCGCCAAGCGTCCTCGTTCAACGTCGGGTTGGCGAGCACCTTCAGCCAGCTGAGTGGCACGCGAATCTCGGAGCGCTTGAAGAAATCTTTGGTGTCGCGCGAAAACGGGATGTCGTGCGCACCCAAGCGTGCCGCAATCACGTCGACATTTGCACGGGCCTTGGCGATGATGCAGATCTCGCGCGGCTCAACGCCTTCGCTGCCGACCAAGCGCTCAATCTCACCGACAACTGCCTGTGCTTCAGCGGCCTCACTCGCTGAGTGCCAGAACTTGACCTCGCCCGGTTTGTCGATCGCGGCCGTCAGGTCCTTCGGGACGCGTCGAGTCGGATCGATCGTCGTGACCACCGCGCGGGCGGCGTCGATGATTGGCGGCGCCGATCGATAATTGAGCTCGAGCTCAACGCGAGTGGCGGCGCCGAACCGTTTTTCGAAATCAATGATGCTGCGTGCCGACGCGCCGCGGAAGCCGTAGATCGACTGGTCGTCGTCACCAACTGCCGCGATGTTGCCGTGATCTTGCGCGAGCAGCCGAAGGGTTTCGAGCTGCACGTACGTGGTGTCTTGAAACTCGTCCACGAGGATGTGGTCGAAGCGGTTGGCAACTCGCGCGCGCACCTGCTCGTTGCCGCTCAGCAACTTGTAGACCTCGAATTGCATGCCGCCGAAGTCGAGTGCCGCTGCGTCGTTCATGAATAGTTCGTGTTGTTCGTACAGGCGAGCCTGTTCGAGCAACAGCGCGGCATCAGTCCTGTCTTTTTCGTCCACGGCGTCGGCACGCTTGCCCTCGGCGAACCTGCGCAGGTCGTCGGGGGTTGCGCACTCCTCCTTCAGGCGGTCGATCAACTCCATCAGTTCGCCAAGCACCGCAGCGGGGTTGCCTCGTAGCGACTGCTCGTTGAAGGTCAGCTCGGCAATGCGAGAGAGCATGATCGCCACGCGGTCAGGCCCGGTAGCGGGATTGAAGAATGGGTTGAGCCCTGCGGCCGCGTGCTCCTCGCGCAGGATGTCGATGCACAGCGAGTGGAACGTGCTTGCGTTGATCTCGTCGACCTGGTCGCCCAGCGCTTCCTCTATCCGGCTCGCCAATTCGTCTGCGGCGTCGTTGGTGTATGTGAGCGCCAAGATCCGCTCGGCCGGGACACCCTGTGCGACCAGCCACTCAAAGCGTCGCGTGAGTGTGCGGGTCTTTCCCGATCCTGCTCCGGCGACAATCAGAAGCGGCCCGCCGAGGTGTTTGACGGCGGCGCGCTGTTGGTCGTTCAAATCCTTGAGGACGGTCTCTGGATCAATCGGCCGGCGCACAGCCTCGTCGTCGCCGTCAGCTCGGGCATCGATGCCTTCGGGTAGCTGCGTCTGCTCGACTGAATCGCTCACGGTCTTTAGGATACGGTGCGCTGATGCAAGGAAGTGGCGACCAGCAAAACGCTTCGAGCGTGATCGACCCTGCCGTTACGGCGGCGCTGGCGATCGACTGGACGGCGGCATGCCGCCGAATGGTGGCCGACATGAAGGTTGCCTTCGAACGCTTCCCGACGTACGCCGAGCGCAGCATTGGCATCGGCCAGGGCGCCGGCGGCGACAACACGCTGGTGATCGATGAGGCCGCCGAGGACGCGGTTTTCGCAGTGCTCGCCGACCTTGTAAAAGAGCACGGCGCAGCCTTCACAGCGATTTCGGAGGAGCGCGGAACGATCGAATTCGGATCGGACGAGGTGCTCGTGATCGTCGATCCGATCGACGGTTCACTGAATGCCAAACGCGTGGCCCAGTCCTACAGCCTTTCAGTGGCCATTGCCACCGGCTCCACGATGGCCGATGTGGTCTACGGCTATGTCTATGACTTCGGCGCCGACGAGGAATGGGTCGCCAAGCTCGGAGAAGGCGCGTGGCTGGGCGAGCGATTGCTCGATCCGACGGAAGCCGGAAATGATCTGGAAGTGGTCGGCCTCGAATCGACCAAGCCGGTGTTTCTCACCCCGGCCCTGCTCGGGGCGTTCGACGGCGAAGTCCAACGCATCCGCTCGATCGGTTCAATTGCACTGACGCTCTGCCAAGTGGCCGCCGCGCGCTACGACGGGATGCTCTCACTGCGACCGTGTCGCTCGATCGACGCTGCCGCGGGGCAACTGATCGTGCGCGAAGCCGGCGGCGTTGTTGTGTTCGGTGACAAGGACCACCCGCTTGCGGCGCCGCTGGATCTTGCACCGCACAAGCCCGTTTCTGCCGGACGGGATCGTCGTCGCGCAGAGTTTCTGCTCGACGCGCTCATCGATCAATAGATCTGCCCGCAATAGAACTGCGAGCACGACAAAGCGGGGTGTAACGCATGCCGCCGCGACTTGTTGTATAGTTTTGACATTGTTACTTGTAACAACCTTACTTTTGCAGTGTTAGTCCACTCAAGCCGTTCAGATCTCAACTGTTCGGTATCCCGTTCACTTCAATCACCCCACGGAGGAAGGCGCTAATGGCAGCCACCACCACAAAGAAGCCGGCAGCAAAGAAGCCTGCCGCTCGTAAGACGACAGCGCGCAAGACCACAGCCCGCAAGACCAGCACGAAGACGCAGGCGAAGGCCACCGCGACTTCGGCGAAGACCACAGCCAAGAAGGCCGAGTCCGACGCACGTTCAACGATCGAGTCCTACGCCGAAAAGGCAGTCGTCGTTCCTGTCGGCCTGGCGCTCGAGGTTCGCGACGGCGTCGTTGACTTCGTCGAGCCCTACACATCGGTCGACGGCGTCGAGAAGCAGCTCAAGAAGTTTGAGAAGCGCGGCACCACGTTCCGAAACAAGATCGAGCGTGACCTCAAGAAGCAGCGCACCCGTGCAGAGCGCGAGTTGCGCAAGCAGCGTAAGGAGATCGAGAAGACGGTCACCACGCAGCGCAAAGAGATCGAGTCAACGATCACCAAGCAACGCAAGGAGATCGAGGACACGGTCGCATCTCAGCGCAAGCGCGTCGAGGACACGATCAACTCGTTCACCGATGAGTTCGAGACGCGTCTGAAGGACGTCCAAGCCCAGGTCGAAAAGGCGCTGGACTTCTAAGCGAGCAAAAGAGCATTACCCCAGGTCGCAGGACTAGCGACCATCCCCGCCGACGCAAGTCGGCATCTCCCCCAAGAAATCCCTCTCCCCAAGGGATTCTCAGAGAAAAAGCCCCGGCTCGGACGCCGGGGCTTTTCTCGTTGTGCTGCGGATTAGGGCAAAGAAAAAGGCCGCTACGAGAGCCGCCTTTTTCAGTAGATACGGAAGTTGTCAAGACTTAGGCAGCGAAGTACTCCGCGTTCAGCGGTGCAAACTTCTTCCACTCCTCGGGTAGCTGGTCCTCAGCGAAGCAGGCGTCCACCGGGCAGGCCTCGACGCACGCGTCGCAGTCGATGCATTCGTCCGGGTTGATGTAGAGCTGTTCGACCTCTTCGTATCCGGGCTCGTCCGGGGACGGG
The DNA here is from genome assembly GCA_049608465.1 of Solirubrobacterales bacterium. GTDB lineage: Bacteria > Actinomycetota > Thermoleophilia > Solirubrobacterales > JACPNS01 > JACPNS01. The sequence goes on from JBMYXO010000009.1 coordinate 10,464, forward strand.
TGGATGCAGTCGACTGGGCAAACCTCAACACATGAGTTGTCTTTGGTGCCGATGCACGGCTCTGCAATTACGTACGCCAACTTGGCTCCTTCTGACTAGCTGCTCGAAAGCTCATTTTAGACAGGCAGTTTCGGCAATCTTGGATTTTCGCTTGAATGCGGATGAATTCGCGGACCCTGCCGCGCTGGTGATTCCTTCGTCGCGTTCCATATATTCCCCTTGATGATCCTTCTGACCGGTGCCACGGGAACCCTCGGAAAGCCTTTGCTCACCCGCCTGACGGGCGCCGGCGAGAAGGTTCGCGTGCTGGTGCGCGAGCCGCGGCGTCTCGGGCCGCAGCGCGTGAAGGTACAGATTGCGATCGGCAACCTCGCCGACAGGCATGGCTTCGACAAGGCGATGCGCGGGGTCGACACGTTGATCCATCTGGGCGCGACCACGCGCGACCAGGCGCGCGGTTCGATTCAGGAGGTCAATGGACTTGCGACCAACCGGCTGCTCTCGGCAGCGAAGCGGGCCGGGGTGAAGCGAGTCGTCTACGTCAGTTCGATAGGCGCCTCGCCGTTCTCGAAAAGCCGATTCATCCGCATGCAGGCACTTTCTCGGGATGCGATTCTGGGATCCGGGCTGGATCCGCTCGTGTTCGATGCCTCGATCATCTACGCGCCCGACGATTCGTGGATTTCGCTGCTGCGGAAGCTTTCACGGTTGCCTGTGATGCCGGTACCGGGGGACGGCACGTCGCAGTTTCAGCCGATCTGGGCGGAGGATGCGGCCGATGCGCTGACATCGGCGATCCTCAACGATGTGACAACTCCCGACCGCGGGCTCGCACTGGTCGGACCGGAGGTGCTCACGCACGACCAAATACTCGAGACTGCCCTGCGGAACTTCGGAGCGCATAAGCGTTTGCTGCACATCAGCCCAAAGTGGTCGCGGCGGTTGCTCTACGCGCAGGAGGCGTATCTCGGCCCGAGCGCCTTGGCGACTTGGGGGGAGGCGCAGTTGATGCAGCTGTCGTCGGTCACGACTCGCGGCACCGCGGACATGCGGGAGCTGGGCGTTGATCCGATTCGGCTGGCCGACGTACTATCGCCCAGCTGAACATCGGATAGTCAACACCTGCACTACCTGATAGCAATCGTGCGCAACGCTATCTCGCGCTGACGCTTCTCGCCCGTCTTCTTGTTCCTGGGGTTTCCGCAGGCGAGCAGCTCGGCCGGACTCCTCGAACTCCAGTCGTGACCCAGCGATTGTCGATGCGCCAAATCCAACGGTCGACGCGCTCGTCCCAGAAAACCATCCGGACGCCATCGCGAGGACTGCGCCTTGTTTGGAAGATTCGAAGTGAGACGGGGAGGCGATCGGTAGGCCTACGTCGCCCCTGGCGGTAAAAGTGCCCTTTTGCTGGGAAACTGCGGCTGTGTTGCCTGTTGCGTCCACCTTCACGATGCGGTGGATCGTGTGTTGTGTTTGGTTGGCATTCACGTTCTCGACTACGTCAACCCACACTCCGCCATCGGCGGTCGGGACGGTAGCCCGAGAAAGGCCTGGAGTTCGAATTGTTGGCATGTTCGCGAAAGCGGTGGCCGCGTCGTCGATTCTTGGCGCTTTCCAGGTCCCGGCGCTGCCGAATGTGCTGTCAGGCAATCCGTTCGGTAGCAGCCGGATCAGTCCGATGCCGGGCTGGGGCCGACCCGCGACCGTTGCAATCGCACCCGCAAAGACACTGCCACCGCTGTTGACGGAGACTGTGCCCGCGACGTTCAGATTGACTATGTAGGGCCTCCAGTTGCGATCGACACCACGCCGATTCACACGATGAATCTCAGTAGTTGCGCCGTTCGACAACACGATCACGGGTCGACGGCCGGTCGCGACCACACGGACTTTGAGATTGTGATGATTTCGCACAGCGCGACTCACTCCGGTGAGTTTGATCACGCCCTTCCTGCCGAAGCTGCGGTCCGGTTTGCCTCCCGGGGTTGAACGCAACACGTGCAGTCGGCGGCTCTTACCGCGCAAATTCGCTTTACCGGTGACGTAGTAGAGCCTCCCAGCGGAATCGAACTGCGTAGAAAAAACGATTTCACCCCTCGGAATTCGCTGTTTGCGCCAGCTGGCAACGGCAACATCTCGCTGCGTCTTGGGTGAATGACTCAACGAGATGGTTGCGAGTCGATTGCCTCGTCGCCACGGCCACCCGCTGCCGGCGTGGCTTCGGCCGAACTGGCCTGCGACGAAGATCCTGCGTTCGTTGTACGTGCAGGCTTGGACGTTTCGGTCGGCCGGTCCGTAGGTTGGAAGTCGAAGCTGCCCACCAGAGAAGCTGGGTTCAGCGATCGCAGTGGGGGCGAGCGCCATCGAAAAGAACACAGCGATGGCGACGATTCTGGCGGCAGGAGGCATGGGGATGTTTCCTTCCGAGAGGCGGGACGGTACTTACAACTAACAAGTCACATCCCCAAAAAGTTGCGCCCAAAGAAAAAGCCCCCGGCGCCAATGGGCACCGAGGGCTTTCCTCAAACCAAACCGATTGCTCGGAAGGCTTACATCATGTCCATTCCGCCCATGCCGCCCGGCATTCCGGCCGGCATGCCGCCCTCTTCGGACAGTTCGGCGACGATCGCCTCGGTGGTGAGGATGTTCTTGCCGATCGACGCTGCGTTCTGTAGCGTCGAGCGGGTGACCATTGCCGGGTCGATGACGCCGGCGGCGACGAGGTCAACGATCTCACCCGTTGCGGCGTTCAGGCCTTCGCCTGACTTGGCCTTGCGTACGTCGTTGACCACGACGCTGCTCTCAAGGCCAGCGTTGTAAGCGATCTGACGCAGCGGCTCTTCGAGCGCGCGGTAGATGATCTGGGCACCAGTGCGCTCGTCGAGGTCCTCGAGGTCGTCGGCCTTGATCGCGGCCTGAGCCTCGAGCAGCGCGACGCCACCACCGGCGACGATGCCCTCCTCAAGAGCGGCGCGCGTGGCCTGGAGCGCGTCTTCGACGCGGTGCTTCTTCTCCTTGACCTCAGTTTCCGTGGCTGCTCCGACCTTCACCACGGCAACGCCACCGGCCAGCTTGGCCAGGCGCTCCTGCAGCTTCTCGCGGTCGAAGTCGCTGTCGGTGTTCTCGATCTCGCTCTTGATCTGGCCGACGCGACCCTTGATTGCGTCGCCGTCGCCACCACCATCGATGATCGTGGTGTTGTCCTTGCCGATCACGACGCGACGCGCCGAACCGAGCTGGCTGATCTGCGTGTTCTCGAGCTTCAGACCGAGCTCTTCAGAAATGACTTCGCCGCCCGTGAGGTTTGCGATGTCTTCGAGCATGCGCTTGCGGCGGTCGCCGAAGCCCGGGGCCTTGACGGCCACACCGGTGAAGGTGCCGCGCAGCTTGTTCACCACAAAAGTGGCAAGCGCCTCACCCTCGACGTCCTCGGCGATGATCAGCAATGGCTTACCGCTCTGCATCACTGCTTCGAGCAGCGGCAGCACTTCGCGGACTGCGCCGATCTTGGCGTTGGCGATCAGGATGTACGGGTCCTCGAGCACTGCCTCCATGCGGTCCTGGTCGGTGACCATGTACGGGCTGACGTAGCCCTTGTCGAACTGCATGCCCTCGGTGAACTCGAGCTCCAGGCCAAAGGTCTGACCTTCTTCGACGTTGACGACGCCGTCCTTGCCGACCTTGTCGATCGCGTCGGCGATGATGTCGCCGATCTCGTCGTCTCCGGCAGAGATCGCGGCAACGCGGGCGATCTGGTCCTTGCCGCTGACTTCCTTCGCGCGCTTGTGGATTGCCTCAACGACCTGGCTGACGGCGACCTCGATACCGCGCTTGAGCGCGATCGGGTTGGCACCCGCGGCGACGTTGCGCAGACCGTGGCGGACGATTGCCTGGGCCAGTACCGTGGCAGTCGTGGTTCCGTCTCCGGCGACATCGTTGGTCGCGGTGGCGACCTCACGGACGAGCTGGGCGCCCTGGTTCTCGAACGGGTCATCGACCTCGATCTCGCGGGCGATCGTCACACCATCGTTGGTGATCGTTGGTGCGCCGAACTTCTTGTCGAGCACGACGTAGCGGCCCTTGGGACCGAGCGTTACTTTGACGGCGTTGGCAACTGCATCGACGCCGGCCTCCAGCGTCGAGCGAGCTTCCTGGCCGAACTTGAGTTCTTTAGCCATTTCTTTGCTTCTCCTGAATCTTTCTGAAAGGGGTTACTGAACGGGCTTTTTGCCTAAACGACTTTGGCGAGTACGTCCGACTCGCGAAGAACCAAGAGCTCTTCGCCTTCAACCGTCACTTCGGTGCCGCCGTACTTGCTGTAGAGGACCTCATCGCCCTCGGCGACGTCAAGCGGAATGCGCTTGTCTCCGTCTTCGTCCCAGGCGCCGTCGCCAACTGCGACAACCTTGCCGCGCGACTGCTTCTCCTTGGCGGTGTCCGGCAGCACTAGGCCGCTGGCCGTTACTTCGTCTTCTTCAACTGCTCTGACGATCAAACGATCGCCCAAAGGCTTGAGTTGCATATTTCTTGAACCTCCGCGTCTCTCGCCAGGGATAAAAATCCGACGAAAACGTGATTGGGATGGGGTTTATCTGGACTTTTTGGCACTCACGATCGGCGAGTGCCAAAGCTTGCGCGCAATGATAGCGAGTGTCAACCGACGAGCGGTTGCACCTGCATTGCGGCTGCAAGCGGGATACCAAGCGTGTGAACGTTGCCACCGGCTTCGACGCGACAAGGCCCTTCGAACGGCTCACGATCGACCAGCCGCAGTTCATCGCCGATCGCGATGCCAAGTGACGAGAGGTAGCTGAGCATCTCGGAGTTGCGATCGGAGATGCGCACGAAAACTGCCGTCGTACCGGCGGCCAGTTCGGAGAGGGGCTCGGCTCTTCTGGTGTTGAGCACGAGGTCTCGCGTGGGGATTGGATCGCCGTGCGGGTCGAAGCCCGGGTCACCGAGTTTGGTGGCGATGCGTTCGATCAAGTCGTCAGAGATTGCGTGTTCGAGGATCTCGGCCTCTTCATGCACGCGGTTCCAGGGCACGCCGAGCTCTTCCGAGAGGTAGAGCTCGAGCAGCCGGTGACGGCGCAGGACGCGTAGTGCGAGTTGTTCGCCGTCCGCGGTGAGGCTGACTCCCCGGTACGGGATGTGCTCGACCAAGCCCTCTTCATCGAGGCGCTTGATCATCGCCGAGACGGAGCCGGCGGAAATCTTCAGCGACTCGGCAAGATCATTCGTCGACGCGGCCTCTTCGCCGGAGCTGGTGATGCTGAAGATCGCCTTCAGGTAGTCCTCGGTCGACGCCGAAGGGGGTGTGGCCTCTGCCGTGATCGCAGACATGCACTCAAGAGTACCGGATTAGCCACCATTACAAATAAGTTTTGGCAAGACTAAACTTTTCTGTTACAGTTTCTACAGAATGAGCGATGAACCCCGTAACGATTCGCGTCACAAACGTCGCAATTGGGCGATTTCGACGCTCGCGTTGACGGCGTTGCTCATTTTCTTGTTCATCCCCGGAATCGGACCGCCACCGCGTACCGAGGCCGGCGACAACCCCACGGTGCTGACGACCTTCACAGTGATCGCGGACATGGTCAGGCAGGTTGGCGGCGACCGCATCGAGGTCAACTCGATCACCAAGCCCGGGTCGGAAATTCACGGCTACGAGCCGACGCCCGGCGACCTGCGACGCGCGGCAGACGCAGACCTCGTGGTCGAGAATGGCATGAACCTCGAGCGTTGGTTCGAGCAGTTCATCGGCGACGCGCGCACCCGTAGCGTGACGCTTACGGAGGGCATCACGCCGATCCCGATCGCAGGTCAAAGTGAATATGCAGGGAAACCGAACCCGCACGCCTGGATGTCGATTGCCAACGCGAAGCTCTACGTCGAGAACATCCGTGTCGCGCTGACCGATCTCGACCCCGACGGCGCCGACTACTTCGCCGAGAACGCCGCTCGATACACGCGTCAGATCGACGCGATCGGGAAGAAGGTCGACAGGCAACTCGATTCGCTTCCGACCAATCGACGCGCATTGGTGACCTGCGAGGGCGCGTTTTCGTACCTGGCTCGCGACTTCGAACTTTCCGAGGCTTTCCTCTGGCCGGTGAACGCCGAGCAGGAGGGAACGCCGCAGCAGATTGCCGGGGTCGTCGACTTCGTACGAGCGCGCGACGTCCCCGCCGTGTTCTGCGAGTCGACCGTCAGCGACAAGGCGCAGCGCCGCGTCGCTCGCGAATCCGGGGCGGACTTCGCGGGAGTTCTCTACGTCGACTCGCTCTCACTGGCGGATGGGCCGGTGCCGACTTATCTGGACCTGCTTTCGCGCAACGGCGACACGATCGTGGCCGGCCTCAACCCGAACGGATCAGAACAGTGAAGCTCGAACCACCACCAAAGGGCACCGTGGCTCTGGACGTGCAGGACTTACACGTCAGCTATGGCGACAACATCGCGCTCGACGGCCTGTCAGTGATTGCCGAACCCGGCCGCGTACATGGCCTGATCGGCATGAACGGTTCGGGAAAATCGACCTTCTTCAAATCACTCGTCGGTCTGGTCAAGACCGATACCGGGACGATCTCGGTGTTTGGCAAGTCTGCGGCCGAAGCACGCCGCGCGGGGTGGATCGCCTACGCGCCACAGAATGAAGACATCGATTGGGACTTTCCCGTCAGCGTCCGCGAAGTCGTGTTGATGGGCCGCTACGGACGCATGGGTTTGGCACGGCGCGCATCGGAGGACGACCACGCAGCCGTCGCTGCGGCACTCGATCGAGTCGAGCTCACCGATCTCGCAGACCGTCAGATCGGAGCGCTCTCCGGTGGACAGCGCAAGCGTGCCTTCGTCGCCCGCGGTCTCGCGCAGGGCGCGCAGATCCTGCTGCTCGACGAACCGTTCGCCGGGGTCGACAAACGCAGCGAGAAAACGATCACCACACTTCTGCGCGAACTGGCCGTCGAAGGTCGCACGATCGTCGTCTCGACACACGATTTGATCGCGGTGCCGGCGCTCTGCGATGACGTCGCGTTGATCAACCGTCACATCATCGCCCACGGAACCCCCGACGAAATCCTCGTCCCCGACCTGCTGGCCGACGCGTTCGGCGGTTTCGTCCCGCAGGAGGCACTCGGTATCGATCGTAAAACGGCGGTCATCGGGTGATCGTCGCATCGGCACAGTTCGTCAGCGCGGCCCCGTTCGCTGCGGCGTATGAGTGGATCACGCAGCCGCTGGAGTTCGGCTTCATGCAGCGCGCAATCATCGTTGGCGTGGTGATCGGCGCCGTCTGCGCCGTGCTTTCGTGCTGGCTGACGTTGCTCGGCTGGTCGCTGCTCGGCGATGCGGTCTCGCACGCTGTGCTCCCGGGAGTGGTGCTCGGATACGTGATCGGAGTACCGCTCGCCGCCGGGGCCTTTGTTTTCGGGATCGGTGCCGTCGCGCTGATCGGCGGCCTCAACCGAACCAGCCGCGTCAAAGAAGATGCCGCAATCGGGATCGTCTTCACCGGACTGTTCGCGCTCGGCCTCGTTTTCGTCAGCGCCATCCCCAGCGACATCGACCTCTTCCACATCCTCTTTGGCAACATCCTCGGCGTAAGCGACAGCGACATCGTCCAGGTGCTGGTGATCGGCATCCTCACGCTCGCAGCGCTGCTTTACTTCCGGCGCAGCATCGTGCTGTACTCGTTCGACCCGGTCCACGCGCACGCGATCGGGTTGTCGCCCAAATGGCTGGAGGCGCTCTTGCTGGGCACGATGGCGCTCACTGTGGTGATCGCCCTGCAGGCAGTCGGCATCGTGCTCGTGGTGGCGATGCTGATCACACCCGGCGCAATCGGTTACCTGCTGACGGACCGCTTCGACAGGATGTTGCTGATCGCCACCGTGGCGTCGGTCTTCAGCTGCGTTGCCGGCACCTACATCAGCTACTACGCCGACATCTCGACCGGCGGTTCGATCGTTGTGACCCTCACAACGATCTTCGTCCTCACGTATATCTTCGCGCCAAGAAACGGGCTGCTGGCAAGACGCCGGACAACGTTGCCGGCGGTGGTACAGGCGCCTTAGCGCCGCTAGTTCATCTGACCCGGCCCGCCAAAGCCCTCGACGATGCCGGCAGGCCGATCGATGATTTCGCTGAAGCGGACCACGGTGACTAGATCCTCCGTCGAAATGTCACGGTTGTAGATCTGCTGAAGGAAGCGGATCTCGTCTTCGAGCAGTCGAAACTCCGGATTGTCCATCTCGATCTCGCGTGGAGTCAGGTCGTAGACCTTCTTCACCACAACCGAATCGACCACGGCCTGAAAGATGCGCTCGCGCGGCGAATTCTCCGGACCGATCGTGACGAGCACGACATGGCCTTTTTTGTACTTGTGACTCTTGTCGCCGAGGCGAATCGTTGCCTGCTTGCGCCCGTGGCGAAGCTGGTCGGCGAACATCGGGGAGTAGAAATTGAGGACGTACAAGTGGAGTCGTTTCCTGGTTAGACGACCATACGCCGAAGTCCCTCGGGGTCGCGGACCTGCAATTTACCACGGAAGGTCGTGAGCAAATCCGCGCGCTGGCAGTTGGCGAGGAAGCGACTGACGGTCTCGCGAGATGTGCTGGCGAGCTGAGCGATCTCGGACTGATTGGCGCGCACATAGCTGCCTGGCGCGACGTGTCCGTTCTGTTGCTCGGCCAAACCGAGTACGACGTTGACGATGCGTCCCTCCGTCGATTGGAAATACTGGTCGCCGATCCGGGAGTTGGCCACGCGCAAACGGCGACTGAGCTGCTGGATCAACTTGACGGCTATGTCGGGGTTGCGTGTGAGTACGCGGTTGACATCGCCGCTGGTGAGAGCGACGACCTTGGTCGGCACGATGCACTCGGCCGTCGCCGAGCGGACCTCTTTGTCGAACAACGCGAGCTCACCGAAGAGGTCTCCTGACCCCATCTCGGTCAAGGCGATCGTGCGCCCGCCTGCGTGTTCGCGCTTGATCAACACGCGACCCTCACGGATCACGTACATGACGTCTCCCTGCGTGCCCTCTTGAAAGATCACCTCACCGCGCTGAAACGAACGCGGGACGGCGACCGAGGCCAATTCTTCGAGCTCGCGCGTGTTCAGCGTTTCAAACAGCGGAAGACTGCCGAGCAGTTCGCTTGTTTCGCTCACCATGTGTGCCGCCGGTCACTCATTCTGAGGCGCAGCCTACGCAACTCCGCCCCGAAAAGCCGCAAATTGCAGGCAACCTGTCGCACCTGGTGCCACAGGTTGATCGCTATTTGCGAGGTTTTAGGCGTTCAGCGACTGACCGTACTGGCGCTTGTAGTACTCGAGGTAGTCGCCGGAGCGGATCGGGCTCCACCAGGCTTCGTTGTCTCGATACCACTGGACGGTGCGCTCCAAGCCTTCTTCAAAACTGGTCTGTGCCTCCCAGCCGAGGCCGCGGATCTTTTCGGAGCTGAGCGAGTAGCGGACGTCGTGGCCGGGCCGGTCGGCGACGTATTCGATCAGCGACTCGTCGCGACCGGTCAGCTCGACGATGCGCTTGACGACCTCAATGTTCGGACACTCGTCGGGGCCGCCGATGTTGTAGACCTCGCCGACCTCGCCGCGGGTGAGCGCGGTGTAGATACCGCTGCAGTGATCCTCGACAAAGAGCCAGTTGCGCACCTGCATACCGTCGCCGTAGACCGGCAGCTTGTCGCCCGCGAAGGCGTTGAGGATGCAGAGCGGGATCAGCTTCTCCGGGTAGTGGAACGGCCCGTAGTTGTTGCTGGCGCGCGTGATCAGGGCGGGTGTGCCGTACGTGCGGTTGTATGCCTGCACGAGCAGGTCGCCGCCGGCCTTGCTGGCCGAGTACGGGGAAGATGGGTCGATCGGCGATTCCTCGGTGAACGTTCCTTCGTCAATCGAGCCATACACCTCGTCGGTCGAGATCTGTAGGTAGCGAGGAAGATCGACGGCGCGGGCGGCCTCGAGAAGGACCTGCGTGCCGAAGATGTCGGTCTGGATGAAGGCGTCGGGTTCGTCGATCGAGCGGTCGACGTGACTCTCGGCGGCGAAGTTGACGATCGCGTCGCAGCCGGTCAACGCGCGGTCGACTGCCTCGCGGTCCTCGATGGCACCGTGGAAGAACGAGAATCGCGGATTCCCCTCGTGTGCGGCGAGGTTTTCGCGGCGGCCGGCGTACGTCAGTTTGTCGAGCACGACCACGTCGTCGTCGGTGTTCGCCAGCACGTACGAGACGAAGTTCGATCCGATGAAGCCGGCGCCGCCGGTGACCAGGAGTTTCATGAGAGGGCTCCGTTTGCGTCGATCGCCTGCAACGCCTGCGAAGGCGTCCCGGAGGCGTCGGCGCGGGCGATCAGGTACCCGTGGAGCCCGTGATCCCAACGCGGGAGTTCGGGTGCGTCGTCGCGTGAACTTTCGAGCACCGAGTACGCCGGGCGCGGTGCCGGCCGGCCGAGCATCTCGGTGGTGCCGGAAAGCACGGACACGTCGAGTTGGCTCTGGCGGAAGATCTCGCGGGCGAACTCGAACCACGAGCAATGACCGCTGGCCACAAGGTGCATCACGCCCAGCCGCTCAAAATCGATCAACTCGACAATCGCTTCTGCGAGATGCCGCGTATAAGTGGGGGAACCAACTTGGTCGTGAACGACCAACAATTCGCTCTGATCTTCAGCCAGGCCGAGCATCGTCTCGACGAAGTTCTTACCGCCCAGACCGAACAACCAAGATGAACGGACGATTAGGTGGCGCGGGTTGGCCTCCGCGACCGCAACCTCGCCGGCCAACTTGCTCGATCCGTAGACGGAAATCGGGTTCGGCTGATCGCTCTCCACGTATGCCTCGCCTTTGCGCCCATCGAACACATAGTCCGTGGAGACCTGCACAACCTTTGCGCCGACAGCAGCGGCTGCAGCGGCAACCACACCAGCGGCTTCACCGTTGATCGCCAGTGCCGCGATCGAGTCGCTTTCGGCGCCGTCGACGTCTGTATAAGCGGCGGCGTTGATGACTACAGCAGGCAGCTCGCGCTCGAATACATCGCGCACCGCATTCGCATCGGTGATGTCGAGTTGCTGGCGCGTCAGGCCGACGACATCGTGGTGCACTGCATCGGCTGCCACGACGAGATCTTGCCCGAGCATTCCGCCTGCTCCTGTGATCAAAACTTTCACGTCAACCTCAGACCAAACTTATCTCGCAGTTGTCACCGACGAGCAACCTGAAAGTCTTCGGCATGCCATCGGTACGTGTGATCTTCGAGTGTTTGCCGATCAGGCTGGCCTCCATGCGGGCGCCGAGGTCGCGGATCTGTGAATCCGCGAGCACGATCGAGTACTCGATCTCCGCGCGCTCGACCACGACGTTCTCGCCGATAGAGCTGTAAGGGCCGATGTATGCGTCCACCAGTTGCGCGCCCGCCGCGATCACCGCCGGGCCCCGGACAACGGTGCGTTCGAGTCGCGCGCCAGCTTCGATCAGAACACGACCCTCGAGCGTAGATTCGATCAACTCGCCATCGTTCTTTGCGTCGATTTGATCGAGCACGAGGCGGTTGGCCTGCAACATGTCTTCGAGTCGTCCGGTGTCCTTCCACCAGCCGTTGACCAGGTGCGGTTCGACGGATTTGCCACTGTCAACGAGGTGCTGGATCGCATCCGTGATCTCGAGCTCGCCACGTGGTGACGGATCGATCGCGCGGGCTGCATCAAAGATCGAGTTCGTGAACATGTAGACGCCGACGAGCGCCAGGTCTGTCTTTGGCTCACTTGGCTTCTCGGCGAGTTGCACGACCTTGCCGTCGCTCAGTTCCGCCACGCCATAGTGCTCCGGGTCAGGAACCTTGGTCAAGAGGATCAGCGCGTCGGGATTGTTGGACTTGAAGGACTCGGTCAGGGAGACGATCCCACCCTGCAGAAGGTTGTCGCCGAGATACATCACGAACGGCGAGCCGTCGATGAACTCCTCGGCCGTGAGCACGGCGTGTGCGAGGCCGAGTGGTTCCGCCTGCGGGATGAACGTCACTTCGGCGCCGAAGTCGCTGCCGTCACCGACGACCTCACGGATCTCATCGCCGGTCTCGGGGGCGATGATGATTCCGATCTGCGTGATGCCGGCTCGCACCATCGCTTCGATCCCGTAATAAAGAACGGGCTTGTTTGCCACGGGCACTAGCTGTTTGGCCGAGGTATGAGTGATCGGGCGCAGACGCGTGCCCTTTCCTCCGGAAAGGATCAGGCCTTTGAGTTTGTCCCGCGCCGGGTGAGCATTCAATTGCATCGTCCCGGCGCGAGACTAGTCGGTCTACGCTGCTCGTCGATCTAAGGCAGCTTGCTGCTTTTTCTGCTCTGAATCAATTACGGCGATCCCCAAGAGTCGACTGAAACGCTCGCCGTCGGTGGCGACAGAGGATTGCTGAAGTACCACGCGCCGCTCGACTGAACGAGGAGTCCTACTCCATCGCCGCCAGTAGCGTCCCAGTTCCCGGAGATTGGCTTCATCACTGACGTGCCCCAAACTGGATATGGGGTCATTACTTGAGAGGCGGGTGCGGCAACGCTGTTGGTGAGAAACCATGTGGCTGATGGCGGGTGGAAAAGCCCTATCCCGTCACCGCCGCTGCCGTCCCAATTCCCGGTAATTGGCTTCATTGATGAGGTACCCCATACAACGCCTGGCTGCGCGTCGGCGGTAGGCGAGGAAGAACTGTTGCTCAAGAACCAACTTGCCGTGCTGGGGTGGAAGAACCCGATTCCATCGCCGCCGACACCGTCCCAATTTCCAGCGAGTGGCTGCATAGAGCCTGTTCCCCAGACCGTCCCGTTGAGGGCGTCTGCGGTTGGACTCGAAGCGCTGTTGCTCAGGTACCACTTTGCTGTCACGGTGTCGAACAGGCCGACACCGTCGCCGCCAATACCGTCCCAGTTTCCTACCACCGGACGCATCGTCGGTGTGCCCCAAACTGTGCCGTTCGTAACCATGTTTGAAGGCGGGTTCGTCAGACTGTTGGAAAGGAACCATTGAGCGGTTCGAGGGCGAAAATACCCGGGTGTGGAGCTCCCGTTGCCATCCCAGTCACCAGCAAGCGGAATCATTTCTGCGGGCCGGTGCTCTGCCTCAATGGCGAGCAAGTTTTCGACGATTCGCGCGTCTTGCATGAATATCAGGTCGGTGCCAACGGGCGGACAAGTCGTGCCAGCCGCATTTGTGGATCCAGACACAACGCCCCCAAGCGTGTTGTCGGGTCCTACCCAAGTTCCGCCACTGTCTCCGAATCGCGCGCATCCACTCGAACGAAACAAGTTCCCGACAACAGGACCGCCCTGAAACGCCACTGTTACGTTCGTTTGGTCAACAGTTCCGCAGGAGAAGCCGCTCGTTCTGCCATAGCGGCAGCCAAAAGATCCAACGATTGGAGAGCGCGTTGCATATGTTTGATCTAGCGGGTTTCCGGTACCCCAGTTGGCAAAATACCCGCCCTGGGCGTTCTCTCCCCAGTACCCGGTCATCGCAATCGCGCCCCAGTCACCAGCAAGTCCAAAACTGCTTGCAACCATTGTCCCGATACTGAGATTGTTGGGATACGCAGGGTTCACCTCGGACTTCCATGCGGTTCCTGAAGCTCCGCAGTGACCCGCGGTGATCAAGTAGCGACTTGCACCTTGTTTCGCGACGAAGCCAGCGCTGCAAGTTCCGCCGTCTCGAAAAATTTCCACTCCGCCGCGCATCGGCTTGGTGCAAAACGGAAACGTGCAGATCGCCGGTTGAACCTTGGTCTCTTTACGCCCGGACGACATGAAGATCACCGGATCCGAATCGTCGAGGATCTTGTCTAGCGAATCAACGACTTCCGATCTCGAGATCGAGCTGTCGTATTCCACCGAAACGCGGTTCCGACGAACATCGATGGACGCCGAGGTCCGACCTTGGAGTGACTTGTTACTGACAAACCCGCGTCCAACCTTGTCAAGGACGGACTGGAGATGCTCCTTCGAATATTCGACGCTTTCGAAGCGTGCTCCACCATCTAGAAACTTCGCTTTCGCCGCCGCGCGTGCAGCGAGTTCATCCAAACCGCTGCCGCTGCGTGGTGCAAGCTGAACGATTATCTTGTTCGACTTGTTGTCGTAGTAGACACCGCCAAAGCCCGCCCCGAGGCGCGATTCAAGCTCCTCCGCCAATGACGCGCCCTGACTCTGAACGAACAATCGTTCGCGGGCGGCCTTGTCGCTAAGGCCGCTAGATATTTTGTACGCCGAGACCGCCTTTTCGTTTAAGGGCGTCGGGCTGTTGGCCGCGGCGCTCGCGACGGACAGCATCATGAATGCAACGCAGACCGTCCAAGCAGCCATCGTGATGAGCGCGACGTGTTTGGAGGAACGAGAGGAGATCGTTCGAGTCAGTATGTGCATGGAGATCCTTGTTTTCAGTCGGCATTAATTTAATCACAACATACCCGATTACAAGGCCGAAAAAAGGCTAGTTTTTATGTTCACTACCTTTTAGTAACGAATACAGACGTTCGGCCACGTTATCGAGATCGCTCGTTTAATCGTTGCCGCGCGACGAGCATCAAAAATCTAGGCAGCGTGGAGAGGTACCTGCGAGCAAGCCTTCGCGGGTCCTTCAGCATTCGATGTAGCCATTCAAAGCCCGCGTGTTGAACCCACTCGGGTGCTTGGGTGACTCGCCCAGACAGGAAGTCAAATGCAGCACCAACGCCACAGAGCACCGGCGGTTCAAGGGACTCACGGGAGCTGTTCATCCAGATTTCTTGCTTGGGACTCCCGAGCCCAACCCATACGACGTCCGGCCTGTCGGCGTTGATTGCATTCACTAGCGATTGTTGCTCAGCTTCAGTCGGCTGCCGGTGAGGCGGTGAAAATCCGCCTACGACGTTGAGTTTCGGATACTGCAACGCCAAGGCGGCTTTTAGCTGTTGGAGAGTCTGTTCATCGTGCCCGCCGAGAAGCCAGATTCGATGTTCGCTTTTCTCGGCACGCAAGCAATGAGCCCTCATCAGGTTTGGACCGTACACCCGACCAGAGATCTTCTCTCCGAGCAAGCGGGCGGCAAGCACGACACCGCTTCCGTCAGGCGTTACGAACGCTGCATTTTCATATGCGAGGCGCAGTGATTCGTCACTTCTGGCGAACATCAATGAGCTTGCAGGAGCGCAACAGATGAACATCCGTTCCCGAGTGGAAACCGCTGCGTCGATTGCATCGAGCACCGCCTCATAATCCGTTATCGCGACTTCGGTGCCGATGATGTCGCGTTTACGCACCGTTCAGACTCCGTCGCCGTTTTCGAGCCGTCGTAGCCGTTCTTCGGTCGCGGCGAGTTTCTGGGCGAGCACTTTGTTCTGGTCCGAGAGCCTCGAGATCGATGCGGAGAAATGCAACAGCATGAACGTGGCGAAGCCAAGGCCAAGGCCGAAGAGGGCGTTTGACGGGGTGGCGATCCCGATCCAGGACGAGAGCTGGGCGAGCGCGCCGCTGAAGACGGCGAGTAGCAACAGCCCTAGCGAAGCGAACATCCAGAGCAGCGAATAGCGCTCCATCAACCGACGCTGGCGAACCAGCTCGAACACGATCACGACCATCGAGACAGATCCGATGATCGCGGCGAGCTGCAGACGGCCGTTGAGTGTTGCGTCGGCGACGATCATTGGAGCGGCGCGGACGAGACGGGCGCGTGATCGCGCGGCTCAACGATCGTGCGTGCGCGGAAGAGTCCGACGAACACTGCGAGCAACACCTTCAACATGTAGTAGCCGGAGTGCAGCCAGGTGATCGAAGACTGGCCACTCTCGCGGTGGTCCATCTTCACCGAGACCTCGGCGGTCTTCAGTTCATGCCGGTGCATCATTAGGATCGCCTCGACTTCTGGATAGTCGTGCGGATAATCGCGAGCAAACAATGCGATCGCCCGGCGATTGGCGAGGCGAAATCCCGACGTCGGGTCGGTGACGCGCTGCCGTGTGATCACGGACAGCACGAGCGAGAACACGACGATGCCCGCGCGGCGAGCGAAGGTCTGTTTGTACTCGCCGTCGCCGAGGAAGCGCGAGCCGTAGACGAGGTCGACGGTCGGTTCGGAATCAAGCCGTTCGACAAGCTTTGGAAGTTCGGTAGCCGGATGCTGGCCGTCACCGTCTATCTGAACGGCCATGTCGTAGTCGTTGTTGAGCGCGAACTGGTAGCCGCTCTGCACGGCGCCACCGATTCCGAGGTTAATCGGATGAATCACCACGGTCGCGCCTGCGTCGTCCGCAGCGCGAGCAGTTCGGTCGGTCGAGCCGTCGTCGATCACGAGGACGTCGAAGTCCGGTGTGGCGCCGCGGATCGCTTCGATGACGCGTGCGATCGAGCCCTCTTCGTTGTAGGCAGGCACGATCGCGAGTTTTTTCTCTGGTGGCATTGGCCTAATTATGTCCGTCAGTCGGGTCGTCGCAGACTGCACGCCGATATGAACCGATCGTGGCACGCGCCGATGCGGTCCAGGTGAAATCTTTGACGCGGGCCAGGCCGCGCTGTCGAAGGTCCTCGGCGAGCGCATCGTCGGCCAGAACACGCTTGATCGCGGAGCCGATCGCAGCAGTGTCGGTTGGGTCGAAAGTGACAGCTGCGTCGCCAGCCACCTCCGGTACCGAGGACGTGTTCGAGCAGACGACTGCCGTGCCGCGGGCCATAGCTTCGAGCACCGGCATACCGAAGCCTTCGCGCAAGGTCGGATAGGCGAAGACGTCGGCCTCCGCATAGAGCCCTTCCAAATCCTCGTTCTCGACCCAGCCGGTGAAGCGCACGGAGTCGCTCACGCCGCGAGTCGTCACCTGCTCGATTAGGTGTGCTTGGCCGAGGCCGGCATGCCCCGCCACCACAAGCACCGGGCGCTCGGAATCGCCTGCGAATGATTCGGCGTATGCGTCGATCAACCTCGGAATGTTCTTGTGCGCTAGCGAAGAGGCGACGCAGAGGATCACCTCCGAGTCGCCCAATTCGTATCGCTCCCTGATTGTCGCGGCCGGGGTCGGAGTCGCCGACTGCGAGTGCCCAAAGCCAAGCAGCACGACATCGATCTTTGCTCCGTCGATCCCGTAGGTCTCGATCAGGTCATCCTTCGTCGCTTGAGAGTCGGCGAGCACCCGCTGCGAGCGGCGTGCCCCGAGTGGCACGAGCAGCTCAAGACCCTTCTGCGCAAGCCCAGGAAACGTCTCGGGATGATGGTGGAAGATCAAGTCATGCACGGTCACGACGCGCCTGCCTGGCGTGAATGGCGCACCGGTCGTGCCCATGCTGTGCATGAACTTCACCCGTTCACGGCGCGCGTACCAGGGCAACAGGAACAACTCGGCGAGCGCACGCACCGGCTTGTTCGCGCCGTTGACCGGCAACACGCGGATGCGGACGTTGTCGGGCCAACGCTCGGACTTGAGCGGTTCTTCCGCCTCGCGGACGACGAAGACGACCAATTCGTGAGCTGCAAGTTCAGCCGCCAGCTCGTGAATCAACTCGCGCGCGTAGATCTCCGTTCCGCCGACCTTGCCGGGAACGAGATACAGCAGATTGATACCGATGCGCTGCGGCAGCGCGGATTGGACTTCGGAAGCGATTGCGGCAGCTTACGAACTGGCGACTGCGGCCATCTCCGAATCGACCATCAGCTGAAGCAAACCACGCAGATCTGTCTCTGCGCGCCAGCCGAGCCGGTCGGCCGCCTTCGAAGGATCGCCGGCGAGCAGCGCCTCGTCGCCCTTGCGCGTCAATGCAGCGTCAAAGCGGATGTAGTCATCGGCCTCGAGGTCCAGCAGCGAAAAGGTCGTGCGCACCAACTCTTCCACCGTGTAGGTGCGGCCGCTGGCGAGAACGAAATCGTCGCCCTCGTCCTGCTGAAGCATCAGCCACATCGCGTTCACGTAGTCGACCGCGTAACCCCAGTCGCGGCGCGCGGAGATGTCACCGAGTACCAATTCGTTGACTTCGCCGCGTTTGATCGCGACGGCGGTTGCGACGACCTTTCGCGTAACGAAGTCCGTCGGCCTGCGCGGTGACTCGTGGTTGTACAGGATGCCGGACGAGGCGTGCAGGCCGTGGTGCCTGCGGTACGCATAGACGAGGTTGTGGCCAGCAACCTTGCCGACTCCGTACGGCGAGGTCGGCCGCGGCGGGGTCTGCTCGTTCTGGGGACTGACCTCGGCGCCGCGAAATATCTCGGACGAGCTGGCTTGGAAGAATCGCGTCTGGGGCGAACGGGCAACGATCGCGTCAAGCAAGCTCGTGACGCTGCCCGCCATGAACTCGACGGTCTCGATCGGGCGGTCCCAGGAGGCGTAGACCACAGACGGGGCCGCGAGGTTGTAGATCTCAGTCGGCTGCAGTGTTGCGACGAGTTCGTCGACCGCCTTGGCGTCGGTCAACGCAACCTCGTGCAGCTCAAGTTGATCGATGATCGCGGCAAGGTTCTGGCGCGGTTTGCCCGCGCCGGGCTTCACCACACCCGCGACGGAGTAGCCCTTTTCGAGCAGCAGCTCTGCGAGGTAGCTCCCGTCCTGCCCGGCGATGCCGGTGATCAAGGCGCTGCGGCGGTTGTCCTCAGGCGATCCGATGCGACGAGTGTAAGTCGAAGCCCTCTCGGCGTGGGGTTAGACTCGCTCGACAATGGACACGGCGCCAGAAAACACATTGTCGTCAGAGCAACAACGAGCCGACATCAAGAGCAAGATCGACGCGCTGGTCGCTGAGTATTTCGACCTCGCGCCGCCGCCCGTGGACACGGAATGCCCGCTTTCGGTGCCGCTGTACGGTGCCGGCGAGGTCAACGGCGCGATCGATGCGCTGCTCTCCCAGAACGTCACGATGGGCGCTCGCGTACGCGAGTTCGAAGCCGCATTCGCGACGGAGATGGGCAGCAAGCACGCGATCATGGTCAATAGCGGGTCATCGGCGAACCTGCTCGCCGTCTCGGTGCTCGCCCAGACTGCGCTCGCCGGTCACCTGAAGCCGGGTGACGAGGTGATCGTGCCGGCGGTGACGTGGTCCACTTCGATTGCACCGATTCTGCAATTGGGTTGCGTGCCCGTGCTCGTCGACATCGACGAAGACACCTTGAACATGCGCCCGGAATCGATCGATGAGGCGTTGAGTGATCGCACGCGTGCGGTCATGCCCGTTCACCTGCTGGGCAACCCGGTCGACATGGACCCGCTGATGGAGCGTGCGCGCGCCCATGATCTCTGGGTGATCGAGGACACATGCGAATCCCTGGGCACGGAGATTGCTGGCCGGAAGGTCGGATCGTTCGGGCACTTCGGAACCTTCAGTTTCTACTTCTCGCATCACATCACCACGATTGAGGGCGGGATGGTGATCACCGACGACGACGAGCTCAACGATCTCGCCCGCTCGCTACGTGCCCACGGGTGGTCGCGCGACATGTCGACGCGACCTCAGCTCGAGTCGGCCAACCCAAACATCGATCCACGCTTCCTCTTCGTGAACGTGGGCTACAACCTACGTCCGATGGAGATCCAGGCTGCCTTCGGCCTGGTCCAGCTGCAACGGCTTGCGGAGTTCAATGAGCGGCGTCGCCACAACGCCGTCGTGCTGAGCGAGGCACTGCACAAGTACAGCGACCGCATCCGGCTGATCAACGAACAGGAAGGCGGCCGCAGCACCTGGTTCGGCTTCTCGGTCATCACCGAGAGTGCAGAGCAGCGTTCGCGGCTGTGCGATCACTTGGAGGCTCGGAACATCGCGACCCGCCCAATCGTCGCCGGCAACCTGGCGTTGCAGCCTGCGTTCAGGGACAACCCGCACCGCACGATCGGCGATCTCGAAGTCGCGACCCGCGTCGGTGAGCGGGGGCTGTTCATCGGCAACCATCCGAGCTTGACCGAAGCCCAGCTCGATCACGTCGTCGGCGCGTTCAGCGAGTTCTTCAGCGGCAACCGCTCGGAGTAGTCACACATGCCGGGCGTTGCCTTCGTAACGGGCGCATCGAGTTTCGCCGGACGAGAGCTCTGCCGTCAATTGGTGGACGCCGGCTGGCGCGTCCACGGCACCGTCAATCGCAGGAACGCGGATGTCGAAGGCGTCGTCGCAGAGCGCGTTGACATTGCCGATCGCGACAGACTTGTCGAGCTGATCGATGGCGCGCGCCCGGACGTCGTCTTTCACCTCGCGGCGATCGTCGACACGGTCGAGACCCCATCAACAATTGAGCTCTACCGGGTGAACACGCTCGGAACGGCGGCGGTCACCGACGCGATCTCGACTGCCGCTCCTTCAGCGCGGCTCGTGTTCACCAGCTCAGCATTTGTTTACGGTCGCACTTCCGAGGACGAGCAGCCGATTTCGGAGAGTTTGGCGCTTCGGCCGGTGACGCCGTACGGCGCGAGCAAGGTTGCAGCCGAGGCCATCGTCGGCCAGTTCGCGCGAGCGGGCGGCGATGGCGTCGTCTCGCGCGCGTTCCAGCATTCCGGTCGCGGGCACGTCGGTGCCTATGCGCTTTCCGACTGGGCACGTCAAGTCGCCGAGATCGCTGCAGGATTGAGCGATCCACGCGTGTCGGTCGGCAACCTCGAGGTGGAGCGGGACTATCTCGACGTTCGAGACGTCGCGTCGGCTTACATCGCGCTGGCTGAGAAGGGAACTTCAGGCGAGGTCTACAACGTCGCCAGCGGCCGACCCGTGACCATGCGCGCGCTACTTGACGGTTTGATCGAACAGTTCGCGATCGATGTCGCCGTCGAGCCAGATCCCGCGCGCATGCGGAAGGTCGATCAGCAGACGTTCGTCGCCAGGATCGAGAAGCTCGAATCCGAAACAGGCTGGAACGCCGAGTTCTCGACCGAGGAGATGCTCGCGTCGCTCGCAAACTACTGGCGCGCCGAGACCGAATCAAGGACCGGTTGAGTTGAAAGGTGCAGCCGTAAACCGGAGCGACGTACTCCTCAACCCGAATCCAAACGCGTCGATCAGCTCGGTCGCGGTCTCGGTTGGCTTGATGGCGACCACGGTGATCGGCGCGCTCCAGGCAGTCGTGTTGGTCGCAGTGATCGGCAGTGGATACGAAACCGACGCCTTCCTCGCCGCGTACGCGTTGTATTACGCGCTGGTGATTGTCGCCGCTTCGGTCCGAGCACCATTCGTCTCGCGGCTCGGATCGATCGATTCCGCTCCCGAGCTGGTGAAAGTTTCTCGGGACTTGCTTACGCGAGGCCTGACGGTGAGTATCGCGCTCGGGCTGTTACTGCTGGCGGTCGCGCCGATCGCGGGGTATCTCGTCACCCACGCTGGCGGCTGGCGATCGCAGCAGATCGCGATCTTCAGCCTGCTGATTCTTGTCCCGGCAGGTGCGATGCAGTTGTTTGCGACCTCCGCCGCTGCGGTGCTCAACTCGGCAAGACGGTTCGAATTCTCGGCGTTGTTGTACGGGGTTTCGAGCCTCATCTCGATCGTCGCTGCGTTCGCGTTGCTCGAAACCATCGGCATCCTCGGCGCACCTCTGGGGATGCTCGTGGGCGCCCTGGCACTTGCGGTCGGCCACGCGTTCTACCTGCGACGCTTCGACGTCAAGGCAACGATCAGTGGCGCGGTCGTGCGCGACGCGCCGACGCGACGGATCGCGTATGAAGTGATCGCAAACTCAAGCCTTGGCATGTCGATCCAGCTGGGACTGGCAGTGGCTCTGGCAGTTGTCGGAACGCTTGGCCGAGAGGGGCTGGTCACCGACTACTCGTACGGATATTTCCTGGTCCTGGCGATGACGGGGTTCACGTCGGTTGCGCTCAACACGGTGATCCTTCCGGACGTCGTCAGGGAGGCGGCGCGTCACGGCCTCGCGGGAGCGCGCGACCGGATCATTGCGGTTGCACCATTCACGCTCGGTGTCCTCGTGCTTGTGATTGCAGCGTTGTTCACGTTCGGCCGGCCACTGCTCGAATGGGCGGCTGCACCATTGTTACCCGCAGAAGAGATCGACGTCGTCTACACGGTGGCGACAGTGTTCTCGGTCGCGGCGCTCGGCCAGATGCTCCTGCACAACGGCTCCACCGCCGTGATCTCGATGCAGCGTTGGGGGATCATGATGGGCGCGGCCGCGGTTGCCTTCGGACTGCAATGCATCGCTGTGATCGCTGTATCCGGCACCGACGTCTCGACGATCGCGTGGGCCCACTCGCTCGCGCTGCTCGCGAGCGCGGTCGTGCTGTTCTCGGCCCTGTTCAAAGGCCAGGCGCCGATCGTGCTGCTGCAGTCGCTCAAACCTGTGTTGCGACTCGCACCCTGCGCGGTCGCGTTCCCGGTCTGCCTGCTCTTGCTTGGATCTGATCCAACACCGGCTGTGGCGATTGCGGGGTTGGTAGGTTCAACTCTCGTTTACATCCTGTTGGCGGCGGCACTCAATCCGCAACTTCGGACCGGATTCTCGGCGCTCAGAGGCGCTCGGCCCGCCATCGACTGAAAGGTTTGGAAGTGGCCAAAGCCGGCGAAAAGCAGTACTTCGATCTGATCGGAGAGGAGGGCGTCGTGGACTCCCTCAACAAACCGTTCAGCGAGGCCGAGCGCGGTCTCTACATGGCGCGGATCGGCGCGATCATGACGATGTTGCCGCCTCCACCCGCGAAAGTTCTCGACCTTGGATGCGGCACGGGGTGGACGAGCGTCTTCTACGCGCGATCGGGCTACGAAGTGGTCGGCCAGGACATCGCCGAGAACGCGATCGAGCACGCGACGCAGTTCGCAGACGAGCACGGAATCGAAAACGTGACCTTCGTCGCCAGTGATTACGAGGACTTGGATGGTGAGGCAACGTTTGACGCCGCAGTCTTCTTCGACTCGCTGCATCACGCCGAGGACGAGTACGCCGCGCTGGCGAGTGCGTACCGGATGCTCAAACCCGGCGGGGTCTGCCTCACCTGCGAACCCGGAGTGAATCACGGCGATGCTCCCGGTTCAATCGAGGCTGTGGAGCGCTACGGCGTCACCGAGAAGGACATGCCGCCCAAGACGGTCGCCAAGGCGGCACGTGCGGCGGGTTTCTCGCAGACAAAATTCTTCCCCGATCCGCTGCTGCTGAATCAACTCGCATTCGAGACCACGCCGAAGGTGACCTGGAAGCAGCGCCTCGTCGGGTTCGCCCCGATTCGCGCGCTCGCAATCGTTTACGCGACCACCTTTCATCGGCGCAACAGTGGCATCGCGCTACTCACGAAGTGACGCGCTCGAACAGTTCGAGCATGTTCTCTGCGTAAGTGCGGTTGTTGAGGTTCTCGCGAACCCAGTCGCGAGTTGACTCGACCTCAAAGCTGGCGGGATCGGACTCAACTCGAATTATCGCCTCGGCGAGCTGGTCGGGTGCGAGGGCGTCGACGAGCTGTACACCAGCCCTGCCTTCGAGCACCTCGTGAACACCGGCGCCTCGCGAAACGACCACCGGCGTGCGTGCAGCGATCGCCTCGAGCGGCGCCAACCCCCAGGTTTGCTTCGAGTTGGGGAAGACGAATAGGTCCGCAGCCGCGTAACTGTCTGAGAGTTGGTCCTCTGAGACAGCACCCCGAATCAGCGTGACGCGATCGGCCAGCCCGAGTCCGGCGATTCGTTGATCGAGGTGATCGGCGTAGGTCGGGTCGATGTGATCCGAGCCGATGATCCGAGTCTTCGCATTGGAACGCGGCCCGAGCGAGGCGACTGCGTCGATCAAGTCGTCGAATCTGCGCATCGGCATGAGAATGCCGACGCCGAGCACGACGAAATCGTCCTCCGGGATTCCCAACCGCGCCCGCGCATCGGTCTTCGACCGCGCATCGTAGAAATGCGGTGCCGGACCGCTGCGGATGATTTCGGCCTCGCGCCGGTAGCAACGAGCGACCATCCGGCGGTTGCGTTGGTCGAGCACGACGATCGAATCGGCCGCCCGGGCGGCGCGGGCATCGGGGGCGGACACAACGGCGCGCAACGAGCGCTGAAGAATCGACATCGGCTCGACCGGGGTCTCATCTGGGATCAGCGCGAACTCGAACACCGTGTAGTCATTGCGCGTCCAGACCAGCGGCACTCCCAGCCGGCGCGCTGCGATTCGGCCGGCGTGGATCGCCGGAAACTCGTGCGCGTTGATCACGTCAACGTCCGCCGGGACGATCTTCGCGAGCCGTGGCATTTGCAGCCAGATCTGCTTGAGAGCACGTCGTGCGCCGACCGGGATCGCGTACGGGCCCTGCTCGACGCTGCGAACCTCGAAGCCCTCGCTTGCACCGGTGAAGGCATCCTCGGAGTCGTGGTCGTGGATGCAGACGGTGGCTTCGTGGCCCAGATCGGCGAGATTCCGAGCGAGCTCGGTCATCTGGCGAACGCCACCACCACCTCCTGCCGGCCCGCCGAAATGCGTATGGAGGAGCGCGATCTTCACGGGTTGGTCACAGTACACGCTCGATTTCTGGTCAATCGGGCATGCGTTACGTTTCCCCCGTCCAGCTCGCCGTCGAGACTCGACTGACCAGAACCATGGAACGGGACGAAACCATCGCCGACTCGAACAACTCGCCGCTTCGAGTCGCCATCGAGTTGACCGCGCTCGAACTTGATCGCGGGGGCACGGCGAGGGCAATTGACCAACTCCTCCCGTTGCTCGAGGCCGACCCGCGGGTCGACATCGTTGAGTTCAGGCACGGCGGGAGCGTGCCGAAGTCGGCGCTCGGTCGCCTTTGGCGCGGGCTTGCACGCGAACTGCATTTCTTGCCGCGCGAGCTACCACGGCGTGTTACCAAGGCGGGGGTCGATCTGCTCCACTGCCCTTCATCGCTGGTGCCTGGAGAGCTCGACATCCCAGCGGTGATCACGCTCTACGACGTGCTTGCTTGGGATCATCCCGAGTGGTTGTATCGAGCAAACGTTGCGCAGATCAAGATGCGGATGCCCAAAGCGATCGCTCGCGGGGTTCACGTGATCACGTCGTCCCACTATTCGAAGCGGCGGATCATCGAGGTGTTCGACATCCCGGAGGACCGCGTGTCGGTAACTGTTCTCGGCCTCGACCAGCGGTTCAGCTCCGAGCCAGGAGCGGACGACAGCGCGACTCGGTCAAGGTTGGGCATCGAACGGCCGTACCTGCTGACTGTTGGCACACTGCAGCCACGCAAGAACGTCGAAGCGGCGATCGCTGGTTTCGAGTTGATCGCCGATGAGCATCCCGATCTGGACCTCGTTCTAGTCGGCGCAAGAGGTTGGGATGACTCCGCGCTGATCGGACGCATCGAGGCGTCGCCGGTGAGTGATCGCGTGCGAATTCTGGGCCGCGTCAGCGACGACGAGTTGCTTGCCCTCTATCGCGGCGCTGAGTGTTTCGTATTCCCATCCCGCTATGAGGGCTTCGGTTTTCCGCCACTCGAAGCGATGGCCTGCGGTGTTCCCGTGGTCAGCAGCGGTGCGACGAGTCTTGCGGAGATCGTCGAAGGCGTGGGCGTCGTCATTGACCCGGAGGTGCCACAAGAGATCGCCGACGCGGTCGAGGCGATACTCGGCGATCCGGCGTTGCGCGAGCGAATGGTTTCGGCAGGGATCGAGCATGCAGCTCAGTTCACCTGGGCGCGGTGCGCGGACGAGACGATCGCGGTCTACGAGGAAGTCGCCGGATTCACGAGCCGCAAGTAGGCGACGCCCGAGGATTCGCCATCGAGTCTGCGGATCGAATTGTCAGATGAATCGACGTCGATCGTCCTCGGGAACCAGAATCTCAGCAATCCGCCGAACACGTAGCTGAACGGTGCCAGTGAGTAGAACCGCGCTTGAATCCCAGGACGGGTCTGCACCGCGTACTCGACGTCAGTGATCGTCCATCCCGCCTGTTCGACGAGCGCATTCAGTTCGTCCGGCGCGTAGACGTGCTCGAAGAACACGCCCCGTTCGTCTTTGTCGCTGGCCTCGCCGTAGATCAGGTGGTCGACGTATACATCGCGGGCCTCCGCGCTGACCATCGTGGTCAGGTGCAGCACGCCACCGGGCTTGACGACCCGACGCATCTGCTCCAGCGCAATCAGATCCTTACCGGGTCCGATGTGTTCGAGCACCGAAACGCACAGCGCGCCATCGAACCGATCGTCGCCGAATGAAGGATCGGTTGCGTCCTCGACTTGCAACGTCAGTTTTGGATCGATCACTGACCAAGCTTCCAGTTCAGCGGCGAACAGATCGGTTCCGACCCAGTTGCCGTTGTCTTCCCGTTGCAGCAGTGACGTCAACAGTTTCGGGCTCGACACGTCCAGCCAATCGCCCTCGTAACGCTCGTCGGCAAGCTTTCCCATTTCGTAGTACCGCCAGGGATCCATCGGTACCAAGAGGCGCTGCAGACCGGCCTTGCGCCCGGGCCATCCACGGCGCGCCGCGCGAAGAATCCAGCCGAGTCCCAACCGGTAGCTGTGCCACCAAAGGCGCTTGTATCCGGGTTTGGTCTGCTGGGACGAGGCGCTGGACATGCGGTCCCGTGAAGGTATCGCGTGAACCGTTTCGAATCCGGTGCGGGCAGGGGACCGTTGGTTATAGTCCGGCCTGCGAAATTTCGCGCTAAGAATCGCGACGGTCGAACCGAATTTGGAGAACCTCCCGGACCCATGCCCAAGACAGCACTAATAACCGGAATCACCGGCCAAGACGGCTCCTACCTCGCCGAACTTCTGCTCGAAAAGGGCTACGAAGTCCACGGTTTGGTTCGGCGCTCGAGTTCGTTCAACACGCAGCGCATCGACCACCTCTACCAGGACGTCCACGAGGACAACATTCGCCTGCAACTGCACTTCGGCGACCTCAACGACGCGTCGTCGCTCAACCGCGTGATCGAGAAGATCGCGCCCGACGAGATCTACAACCTCGCCGCGCAGTCACACGTCAAGGTCAGTTTCGAGGTGCCCGAGTACACCGCCGAGATCACCGGCGTTGGGACGCTGCGCCTACTTGAGGCGATCCGCGAGACCGAGGTGCCGGCGCGTTTTTATCAGGCATCCTCGAGCGAGATGTTCGGGATGGTCCAGGCCGTGCCGCAATCCGAGACGACGCCGTTCTATCCCAGAAGCCCTTACGGCGCGGCGAAGGTCTACTCGTACTGGATCGTCACCAACTATCGGGAGGCCTACGGCATCCACGCCAGCAACGGCATCCTCTTCAACCACGAGTCGCCGCGCCGCGGCGAGACCTTCGTGACGCGCAAGATCACGCGCGCCGTGGCCAACATCAAGGCCGGTCTTCAGGACAAGCTCTACCTCGGGAACCTCGACGCCAAGCGCGACTGGGGTTTCGCCAAGGATTACGTCGAAGCCCAGTGGCTGATGCTGCAGCAGGACGAGCCCGAAGACTTCGTGATCGCCACCGGCGAGACGCACACCGTCGGCGAATTCGCCGAGCGCGCGTTCGCCCGCGTCGGGCTGAACTCTGCCGACCATGTCGAGATCGACCCGCGCTATTACCGACCGACCGAGGTCGACCTGTTGATCGGTGACGCCACCAAGGCCAAAGAAAAGCTCGGCTGGGAGCCCAAGGTCAGCTTCGAGGAACTCGTCGACCTGATGGTTGACGCCGACGTCGAAGATCTCGAGAAACGCCGCAAAGGGTTTTGACCCAGCTGCCGACGATCTCCGTTGTGACGCCGACGTTCAACGCGGCGGCCACGATCGATGAGACGCTGGCGAGCATCCAGTCGCAGAACTACCCGGCGCTCGAACACGTGGTCGTCGACGGCGGTTCGAACGACGGCACCGTCGAAATTCTGCAGCGCGAGGCCGACGCCGGGCGGCTGCGTTTTGTCAGCGAACCCGACAACGGCCTCTCCGACGCCTTCAACAAAGGCGTTCGGATGGCGACCGGCGATGTCGTCGGCTGGCTCAACGCCGACGACACATACGAACCGGGCGCGCTCGTCGCAGTCGGAGCTGCGATCGCCGCCGAGCCGACAGCCGAGTGGGCCGTCGGTCGCTGCAGGATCATGGGTGGCGACGGCGCAGAGTCGCGCAAGGCCGTGACTGCCTACAAGAACTTCCTGCTCAAGCGGTTTTCGCTCGGTCTCTATCTGACCAACAACTTCGTGTCGTCGCCCGCGACGTTTGTACGCCGCGACGTGCTCAACGAAATCGGTCCGCTGGACGAACGCTTCAAGTACAGCGCCGACTACGACCTCTGGCTGCGCCTCGCGCGGCGCGGCAAGCCCGTATACGTCGACGCCGACGTCGCCAACTTCCGCATGGCGGACGATTCATTGAGCATCACTGGCTTCGAAGAGCAGTTCGTCGAGCATGCGCAGAATGCCAAGGAGAATGGAGACGGGCACCGTCTGGCGGTGCTCGTCAACCAGTTCATGAGCAAATCGATCGTGCTCGTTTACCGCTCAATCATGCGCTGGCGCCGCGTTCGCAGCACCTGACGCAGCACCTGACGCAGAGCCTGACGCAGCGCCCTCCAATGCAGAGTCCTCTGCACCGGACTTCGCCAGCAGGATCGTCAAGTGCAGCACCGCGGCGGCGCTGATGAACGCGAAGCCATCGACCAATCGATCGGACGATGAGCCCAAGTGCGACCCGAGTTCGGTCGGCGCCACCACATATCCCCACACGATCGCTGCCAGCGTAAGCACTCCCGCAAGCCCGTAAAAGGTGGCGATTCGGCGAGCCACGCCAACGATCAGACACGCCAACACGATCGCAACCGCAAGTGTTGGAATGAAGTTCCAGACACCGGGCTGAACCAACTGATTGACGACCGATCCGACCGACGGATGGACGCGCTCCCTGTGCTCCCAGATGTAGTCAGGTGAAACCCCGTCGGTGATCGACACGAGCCCATGCACGTCGTTGAGGGTGAGCCAGATGCGCCACGGCAGCACGGCCAGCGCGGCAACGGCGGCAGCGCAGATCGCCGCCGGCTTGAACGACTTCCAGCGCGATCCTTCGACCGCGAACAGCCGCACGATCAGCATTGCACCGATCACCGCGAGCGCGGTTGTCAGGCCTTCGTTCTTGACGTTGGCGGTTGCGCCGAGCAGCAGCGCAGCAACCACGAGGTAGCCGCTGCGGCGGCCCTGCAACCACAGCGCGATGCACAACGCCGCGCCCATCGCGAATACCGCCATCGGAATGTCGGCGTAAATCTGCAGCGTTTGGCGGTGGATTCCCGGCGTGACGATCAACACGCCGAGTAGCGGTGCCCAGATCGCGGCGGCCCACTCCTTCGAGCCGCGAATCGCGGGGACTGCCCGGTGGGCGAGGAACCCAGCCGCCCAGAGGCCTGCCACCAGCAGGATCCAGAATTGTCCGTGCAAGGCCTGCGTGTTGGGTGCGCCCGCGAAGCGAAAGAACACCGACTCCCATACCGGGATCAGCAGCGGGTAGTCGGGGTGCATGAAGCGGTAGTTCTCGGAGGTGAAGAATTCTTTCGGCAGCGCGTCCTCGTAGAACAGCATCTGACCCTTGCGCGCCCAGATCGACCAGCCGTCCCAACCGCTGACTGGTGCCTTCAAGGCGGTGATGAAGCCGACAACTGCAAACAACGCAATCACCGACACGGTCAGCGCGGCGACCCACCAAGCCGTCGAACGCTCGCTGAGCCAACCGCGCAGGCGCAAGAGCGAGGGCTTCGACGACGCCGGCCGCCGCTCTGACGACGGATTCTCGCCGCGCTTGACGCGGCGAATGCCTACGGCGCAGCCGACGCTCAACAACAACGCGACCACCAGGTAGATCGGCGCGCTCATCGGTACACTAAGCACGAGCAGCAAGATCGACGAGGTGGTCACCATCGCGACGCCGACCAAATACGCCAAACCAAGCGCCGCAGCGATCTCAATCGCGCGCAGCTCGATCACCCGCACGGCAGTCAGCAGCAGGATGCCGGGCACGACGTAAAGAACCGTCACGGCGAATTGCGCGATGTCGACCCTCATTTGCCGCGCCTCGCAATCGCGTAACCCGGTGCGAATTCCTGAAGCTCCGGGAACCGCTTGCGGTCGTACTTGACCGACTTCGGATCGGCGTTGAAAATCACCAAGAGGTCAGCGTCCTGCTCATCCGCCAGCAGATGCGGGATCATCACGTAGGAAGACCACTGCCGCACAAACACGTCGTCGCGCGACTTGGCCGGCGCGAGCGCATACGACTGCCCCGCGCCAAGGTTGCCGCGCACGAACTCGAGAAACGGCATGTTCGCGTTTCCGAGCCTCGCGTCGGAATAGGCCGCTTGCTCGATGGTCAACGAGGCATAACCGCTGCGCTCGGTGCTGCGGGCAACCCAGAAGCCCCACGCCTGAGTCCAGAACATGAACGCGGCGAGCACAGCAACGGCAATGGCCAATCCGCCTGTGTGCGGTCGAAGCCACGCCGCAATGCGCTTGAAGAACTTGCGCGGCCCCTCGACCGGTGCCGACTTCGGCGCGCCGATGCCGGCCGCGATCAATGCACCAACCGTCACGCCGATCACACCGACCGCAAATATCTGCATCAGCGTCGATTTGAAGAGGTTCCACATGGCCGCGAAGACTAAGCGTTTGAGCCGATGACTATGCTGTCGGCCCCGACGTCGGGTACCAGAAACTGGTCGCCGCCCGGCCCGCATTCAGTAGTCCCCAACCTCCGCAACTCGTCCCCAATCTTCTATGAGCCGAAGCCTCTATACCCCTATCGCCGATCCGCTCCTGACGTTGATCGTCCCCGTGTACAACGAGGAGAACTACCTCGACGAATTGATGGATCGCCTGCTCGCGCTCGAAGTCAAGACCGAGATTCTCCTCGTCGACGATGGTTCGAAGGACAACTCCGTCGAGATCTCGCGCCGTTGGGCCGACGCGAAGGACAACGTGCAACTGATTCAGCACGACGTCAATCAGGGCAAGGGAGCTGCGGTGCGGACCGGCATCGCCGCCAGTACTGGCGACGTCGTCGCAATCCAGGACGCAGACCTCGAGTACGACCCCGCAAACGTCCCGCAGTTGATCCGACCGATCGTCGACGGCCACGCCGACGTCGTCTACGGGTCGCGCCTGAGCGGCGGCGAGCCGCAACGTGTGCATCTCTTTTGGCACATGCTCGGCAACCGCTTCCTCTCGCTACTGACGGGCGTGCTCTTCAACACAACGATCAGCGACATGGAGACCGGTTACAAGGCCTTTCGTGGCGAATTGATCCGGTCAATTCCACTCCGCTCCAACGATTTCCGGATCGAACCCGAGATCACCGCCAAGCTCTGCAAGCGCGATCTGCGGATCTACGAACTACCGATCGCGTACTACGGGCGCACATTCGCCGAGGGTAAAAAGATCACCTGGCGAGACGGATTCGGCGCGATCGGCGCGCTCTTCCGTTTTCGCTTCTCGGACTAGGCCGTGCTCGGCTCCCGGGCCGGAACCTTCGCGCGTCAGCAGCTGGCGGCACTTCGTTCAAAGGAGAGCACCGGAACCAAATCGGCCGTCGGTCTGAGCGTCGCTGCGCTCGGCGGGAACGTCCTTGGTCTGGCGTTCACGGTTGTCCTGGCGAGGGCACTTGGTCCGGTCGGCTACGGATCGCTCGCGGCACTGGTATCGGCCTTTCTGATTGTCTCGATTGCCGGATCTGCACTGCAGATCACCGTCGCGCGCGAGGTCAGCGTGGAGGCCAGTCGACACGATCCAACCCTGCGTTCACACGTGCTGCGCTGGACCTCGGCGACGCTGTCGATCACCGCGCTGTGTGTCGTTCTCGGAATCGTTTTTCGCGGACCGCTCGCGACTTTGACCGGAGTTGACGACGCGCCGTGGGGTGCCGCCGCGATTCCGGCGACCGGCGGCGCTTGGTTGTTTCTGTCGGTGCTGCGCGGAGCCCTGCAGGGACTTCAACGGTTTCAAGCCGTCGCACTCAGCATCGTTGGTGAGGCGGCGCTACGTTTGGTCGCTGCTGCGACATTGGTCGGGCTCGGATTCGGCGTCACCGGCGGATTCCTCGGTAGCGCGCTGTCGATTCTGCTGACCGCCGGGATTCTCCTGGTGCCGCTGCTGCGGGCGCTGCGCGGACCGGTTGAGGTCGAATTGGAACCAGGGCTCGACCTTGAACCGATCGTGCCGGTTGATGTCGAGAAGTCGAACTTCGGCTTCCTGTCACTGGTGCGCAGCACTTGGCCCGCGCTCGTCGCGTTGACGCTGATAGCGATGCTCCAGAACTCCGACGTGATCATGGTCAAGCGTGCAGCCGACGAAACCTTGGCCGGCGCCTATGCGGCCGACGCCGTCGCCGCGAAGGTGATCGTCTGGGTCGCGATCGGGCTCGGCTTCTACGTGGTGCCGGAAGCGGCGCGCCGCGGCGCAGGTCCAGATGCTCGTCGTCTTCTCCGAAGGGCGATAACGCTGATCGCCGCAGCCGGCGGGGCGATGGTCGCGATCTATTTCATCGCCGGCAAGCAGATTCTTGAACTGGCCTTCGGCACGGAGTACGGGATTGAGTCAGCGGCGTTGCCGTTGCTGGGGCTCGCGATGGTGTTTCTTGCGATCACCTACCTTGCGTGCCAGTTCTTTTTGGCGATTCGGCGATTCGCGTTCTTGGCGATCCTCGCCGTGGCAGTTGCAACGCAAGTAGCGCTGGTGCAGAGCGTCGCCGAATCCCCATACGACACCGCAGTGGCGATGCTTTCGATTCAGTTCGTGGTTGCCGCGGCGATGGTTCTCGCCAGCGGTGCTGTGACCAACAGAGAGGCATGAGATGGCGTCCGAACCGTTCACATACGAAGGCGAAGACCTTGACGCGATGGATCTCGCCGACAACTACCACGACTGGATCCTCGATCGATTCGAACCATCGCTCGGCGCCAACGTCGTCGAGGTGGGCGCAGGTACGGGATCCTTCTCGCGATTGATCGCGCGCCGCGCCGCGGCCAAACGACTGTTCCTGCTTGAACCCTCCGACGCGATGGCCGCGCAGCTCGCCGACGCGGCTGGCGTGATCGCCGGCGCCGAGACGACAACTGCCGTCGGTTTTCTCGATGATCTGGCCGCCGAGGTCACGGCGTTCGGGCCGGACACTTTCGTCTACGTGAACGTGCTTGAGCACGTCGAGCACGACGCAGCGGAGATCCAGCGTGTGTTCGATCTACTCCCCGCCGGAGGCACGCTCTGCGCGTTCGTCCCGGCGTTGCCTTTCCTGTTCAGCAAATTCGACGAGAGCATCGATCACTACCGCAGGTACACGCTCGACGACATCGCCGGCAAATGCACCGCTGCTGGCTTCGAGGTCGTCGAACGTCGATACTTCGACATCGTCGGGATCCTGCCCTGGTTGATCAAGTTCAAGCTGCTCCGCTCTACGAAGCTCAACCCGGGGGCCGTCGGCGTTTACGATCGCTTCGTAGTTCCAGTCATGCGGCGGGTCGAGTCGCTCATTCGAATACCGATTGGAAAAAACGCGCTTGTGGTGGCACGCAAACCGGCCGCGGCGGCGACCACTGGTCCCAGTGGTGCTGGGGCGACCGCGCAACCGCCGAATATCATCGCCGAATGAGTTCCGAGCAGCCGAGCGCTGAGTTCTTCTCCGGCAAGAAAGTCGCTGTAACCGGCGGATCGGGCTTTCTGGGTTCGCACGTCGTCGACCGGCTCGGCGCGCTGGGCATCGAACCTTCGGTGCCGCGCTCGAAGGACTATGACCTCACGCGCGAAGACGACGTTGCTCGCTTCTATGCGGACTTCAAGCCAGAGATCGTGTTGCACCTGGCGGCTCGCGTCGGCGGCATCGGCGCCAACTCGAAGAACCCGGGCGCCTATTGGTACGACAACCTGATGATGGGCGCGCTGCTGCTCGAACATGCCCGACGCAACTCGGTCGACAAGTTTGTACAGCTGGGAACAATCTGTTCGTACCCGAAGTTCGCTCAAATCCCTTTTCGTGAGACTGAGCTCTGGGATGGCTACCCCGAAGAGACGAACGCACCATATGGAATCGCCAAGAAGGCGCTGCTCGCCGGTGCGCAGGGATATCGCGAGCAATACGGCCTCGATGTGATCTACCTGATGCCGGTCAACCTTTACGGACCGCGCGACAACTTCGACCTCGAAAGTTCGCACGTGATCCCCGCGCTGATCCGCAAGATGATCGAGGCGACCGAACGCGGTGAGGACGTCGACCTCTGGGGCGACGGCACGCCCAGTCGCGAGTTCCTTTTCGTGGACGAATGCGCCCGCGGGATTCTCTTGGCGAC
>JBMYXO010000010.1:0-17616 GCA_049608465.1 Solirubrobacterales bacterium
TCCGCTCGATCGACGGTGGCGCGGAAGGAGCGGTGATCGAGATTGCCGGCCTCGACACCGACATCGGCAGCGACGTGTACCAGGCCTGGGTGCTCAAGAACGGCGTCGTCACGCCCTCCTCGCTTTTCTCCGTCGACGCAGAAGGCCGCGGAAACTCCGTCGTGAATCAAGACATCAGTGACGCCGAGGCGGTGATGATCACGCGCGAACCGGCAGGCGGCTCTGCTCAGCCGACGACCGACGTGCTGGCGCGCGCCGACGTCTGAACCGATCAGCCGTCCAGCCGAGCCCGGAGATCGTCGACTTCGGCGCGCAGCGAGGCCACGTCTGCGCGCAGCGCGGCGATCTCTTCGTTCTCTGTAGTGCCGCCTGAGGCTGCACTACCGATTGAAGCCGGAACGTCTAGCTGATCCACCGTTTCCATTGCCGACTCAACACGGTCTGTAGTGGCGCCCTCGACCGCGTCTTCGTCACCGAGCAGTTGGCGGTAACGAACCTGCTTCTCGCCCGGGCGGCGATCGAGTCGTCGCACCAGACCGTCCGCGATCATCCCGTCGAGCGTCTCGTCGACCGCTTCAAGATCGGCGAAGCCGTACAGCCGATCCGCTCGCGACTTCAACTCGCCGGGCGTCTGGTCGCCACGCAGCAGGAGTACGCAGAGCAACGCCTGCTCGGGATCACCGATTCCGAGCGTCTCGGGCACCAGATGGCGGTATTTTGACGATCGGCTGCCATGGCCGCTGGCCACGCGCGTGAGCTCGCGACGGTGCATGCGCTGAAGCGTTTCGTGAATCAACTCCTCGTCGTAGTCGACCACCGGGTCGCGGTTGGTCGACTGGTTGCACGCGAGTCGCAGCGCGTTCAACGTCAATGGATAGGTGTCTGGGGTCGTCCGCTGCTTCTCCATCAGGCAGCCGAGAATCCGTTCCTCGACGGGGCTCAAATCGTTCATGGCGGGCAGGCTACAGCGCTTCTCGACGACATTCAAGTCGCGAAATCGCTGCAAAGCTGTGTGATCGCTGGATTAGGAGACTGTTACGAAAGTCGGCAGAGTGAATTTTCCGCAGTACTCTTGCGCGAGTAATTTTTAGTCATCGTTGTCAACTGGGGGGCCTTGCGAACAGGGTCACTACCGGGGTGATTACCGGGGAGGTAATTGAAAGTGACCTACAAAACTCGCGCGACCGGTCTGATGGCCGCAGTTCTTGCAATCGGTCTTTTGACTGGATGTGGCGACAACAAGGAAGGTGAAGACGGGCCGACTGTCAAACCGCCGAAGCTGTCGGGAGACATCGCCCTGACCGCAGAGAAGTCGGGCTTCGACAAGAGCACCGTGACCGCCAAACCCGGCACGATAAAGATCACAGTCACCAACCCCACGAACTCGGGAACCGAGCACGGAGTAGGCATCAGCGGCGGTGACTACAAGAACGTGAAGGGTGCACCAGTGAAACCCGGGCGCTCGACGAGCCTGACGGTCGCGGTGAAGGAAGGCACATACACGATCTTTGACTCCTACAAGGACAACCGTGAAAAGGGTTTCGAGACCAAGCTGACGGTCAAGAAGTAGTCAGCCCGTCATAGTTTTTCGGCGAGAGCCGCGTCTGGCACACAGGCGCGGCTCTTTTCGTTTACGTGCGCAGGTTCAGAGCCAAAGCTTGCTGGCGGCAATCGTGATGCTCGCCAGGACGAGGATCAGGATTACGATCTGCATGAAGATCCAGTTGCGTTGCACGAGGTGGAATGCTAACCGTGATGCGTCGCAACGATGCCGGGGGCGCCCTGCCGTATGATCGACCGGCACGTATTCAGCAAGCAGCCAGTTTTTGACAAGTGAGGTCACGTTGATCAAGACCATCGTCGTTGGAACAGACGGTTCAGACACCGCCGCGCAAGCAGTCGTACAGGCCGGGGAGCTGGCAGAACAACTCGGTGCGAAACTGGTGATCGTCAGCGCCTTCGACCCAGTGTCGTCCGCCCGCCTGAAAGACGAGAAGGCCGAAGCGCCACAGGACGTGGAATGGGCGATCAACGAGCGCGAAGACGTTGACGCGATGCTCAGCCAGATTTCTGCGCCGCTGGAGGAGCGAAACATCGAAGTTTCCGTCACGGCCCGACAGGGCAATCCGGCCGATGCGATCCTCGACGTCGCCGAAGAGCAGAACGCCGATCTGATTGTGGTCGGGAACAAGGGCATGGCTGGCGCACGCCGCTTCCTGCTCGGAAGTGTGCCGAACAAGATCTCGCACCACGCGCCCTGTTCGGTGCTGATCGTTCGCACGACCTAGCGCCCCCGCGAAGCGGGGTTGCGCCGCTACGGGTTGGTCACGGCCGCGCCGATGTCGAGCAGGCCGTGGCCGTAGCGAGTGTCGTATCCCGGAAATCCGAGATCGCGTGCGGTTGACTGCAACCGCTCAGCGACAAACGCCGGCTTTGGCGAAGGCCCTAGTTTGCCACTGGCAATTACCAGCGCGGCAGCGCCGGCGACGTGCGGCGAGGCCATCGAAGTGCCCTGGTAGTTGCCGGGCAGGCCGAACTTCTTCACGTTCCGCCCGAACGTGATCTGACGAATCGGCAGCGCCGAGTTGCCAAACCGACAGTTGCTGCGATCGCTGCTCCCCGATCGCGTGTCGAGAACGCTCGAATCTGCGCCACCACCGGGCGCAACGATGTCGAGACCTCGGCCGACGTCCGAATACTCGGCGAGACAACCGCCTGCAGTCGTTGCGCCAACTGCAAGCGCATACTTGCTGCGCGCCGGATAGGCCACGCGTCGAGCCTGTTGATTTCCGGCGGCGGCGATCACCAGCACACCCTTGACGCGGGCGTACCGCATCGCGGCGGTGATCGCCGGCAGGTCTCGGGAATTGAGTCGAACGTCGAACTCGACAGAAAGGTTGATGATCTTCGCACCGCGATTCGTTGCGTAGCGAATTGCGCGCGCCACCGTGATCTCGTCGCCAAGTCCTCGAGAGTTCAACGCACGGATCGGCATGAGCGTCGCCCCGTACGCGATTCCGGTCACCCCAACGCCGTTGTTGGTGGTCTGGAAGATCGTGGAAGCGACGTGAGTGCCGTGACCGTTGCGGTCGTTGGCGGTCTTACGGCGAGAAATGAAGTCGTATGGATTGGAGATCGAAACGCCGACGAGGTCAGGTGATCTACGGAAGCGTCCGCGATTTTCATAGGCGACGCCGGTGTCGATGACGGCGACGGTCACGCCGCGCCCGCCTTCCGCGCCGAGGTCACGCAACGCACCCCACGCAGGCAACACATTCACGCCGTACTTGCCGACGAAATTCCACTGCACGGCGCGCCAGCCGGTCGGACCGCCCACGCCCGGGTCGTTGGGGACGAAGGCATCTGAAGCGCGCGCGATGAAGTTCGGCTTGACGTAACGCACCCCCTCACGCTTTGCCAATTTGCGGGCTGCAGACTTCAGCGAAGTACCGGACTTGACCTTGACCACCGCACTGCGCGGCCCGCCAGTGGTCACCTTGCCGACTGCGGCCGACTTCAGTCGTTCGGACCCACTTGCGGCCGAGGTTTCAGGATCGAACCCGACGACCAAGCTGTCGCTCTTGTAGGAAGAGGAAGCGTTATCGAATCCCTTGACTTCACCCGACGCAGCCGCCGAAGACGCGACGAACAGCGCTGCTGCGAGGACAATGAACAGGCTGGCGATGATGTGTGCGCCAGCGTTGATGCTGCGCGAAATTGAGGCGAACAAGGTTGGTCTCGAGTTCTCGAAGTGAATGAACTGGTGGAAGATTGCGGCGCTCGCTCGCGAGCTGCCTGCTGAAAGAACACGGTAGTGGGCAATAAGTCGTGGCCATCCGACAATTCGTGCTTTCGGCCACTCCTCCTGTTCTACGGTAGGTGTCGATGAATTGGACGCAATTCGACGAGCAGATGATGCGCGAGGCGATCACGGAGGCGAATGCCGCAACAGCGCACGAGGACGTGCCGATCGGTGCTGTGGTCGCGCTGGCGGGCGAAATCATCGGTCGTGGGCGGAACGAACGCGAGCTTCTGCAGGACCCGACGGCGCACGCCGAGCTGATCGCATTGCGACAGGCCGCCGAAAACGTCGGGTCGTGGCGAGTGCTGGACGCGACGCTTTACGTCACGCTCGAACCGTGCTCGATGTGTGCCGGCGGAATTGTGCTTTCGCGAATTCCACGCGTGATCTACGGCGCCGCCGACCCGAAGGCCGGCGCATGCGGGAGTGTGCTCGACGTGACCGGTGAATCGCGCTTCAACCACCGCCCGATCGTCGAAGGTGGCCTGCTCGCGGAAGAGTGCGGCGAGATGCTTCGCAAGTTCTTTGTTGCGCGTCGCTGACTGCGCTCACTCGTTTTCTGCTTTGTAGGATTGACAGCGGAGAGGTGCCGGAGTGGTTGAACGGGGCAGTCTCGAAAACTGTTGATGGTCGTAAGATCATCCGAGGGTTCGAATCCCTCTCTCTCCGCCATTTTGTGCTCTTTCGAACCCTTCGCCGCTAGAACAGCGGTGCGGGGTTCGGAAGAGCTGTTTTTTGTTGGAGTCGGGATTGCCGTCGGCGTCACCTCTGTCCCATGCAAGTCGCTCAAGAGTTCGTCCGCCATCAGCTGACTCCATCCGTCAGTGATCTCACTCTTGGCGACACGAGTGGCAGTGACCTTCTTTGGCCCTGCATCATCGTCGACGTCCACAAACAGTCCGACGAAGAACGTCTGGTTGAAAAGTCGCTTGACGCCGCCATCTGCCAGTCGGTAGGCAGCTTGGACATCAGTCAGTAGAGCCAATGCCTTCGTTAGGTTTGAGCGGGCAACTGTCCAATCGCTACGAGCGACCTTGACTGCATTTTCGGCTGCGCGCAGATCGTGACCAAGTCGTTCTTGTTCCATAGCCAGCAGCTTGATCGGCACGAGGCCCGCTCCGTGAGCTTGGATGAGGCGCAGCTGTTCAGCCTCGA
This sequence comes from Solirubrobacterales bacterium, assembly GCA_049608465.1. GTDB lineage: Bacteria > Actinomycetota > Thermoleophilia > Solirubrobacterales > JACPNS01 > JACPNS01. The sequence continues at coordinate 4,958 of JBMYXO010000010.1, forward strand.
TCCCACGGATGCGATCTTCGTGCTTGCTCGCTTCGTCTTCGGCGACCGCTTCCATCGCATCAAGACGTTTGCCGAGTTCCGCTTCGATGGTCTTCTGCCGCTCCTCGGAGAACTGGATCGTGGCGTAGTGCGCTTCGACCAAGTCTTCAATCTCATGCGCTGCCAGCCACGGCAAGGTGCATCGCTCAGGCGCTGTCTCGTCGGCGCGCTCGCCCGAGCCAAGCAAATGTTCGTCGCCAGCATCAAACGCGTTGCTGCGGGCGTGCTGACGGCCAACGCAGTAGAAGTAGTCGTAGGTGCGACCGTGGCGGTTCTTGGCTCTGGTGAAGATCATCCGCTGGCCGCAGCGGCCGCAGAACAAGGAGCCTTTGAGGAAGTGATGATGGATGCGGCGCTTGTCGCCACTGGTGGCGTGAGCCGTGATGACCGCCTGCACCTTCTCGAATAGCTCAGGATCGATCAGGGGCTTGTGAGCGCCTTGGTACTGGACGCCTTTGTAGGTAACGATGCCGATGTAGTACGGGTCTTTGAGGATGCGATCTATCTGGCTGGTCGTCAGCGGCTTGCCGTTGTGCTTCTTCATGGGGCGGGTGCGCAGGCCTTGAGCGTCGAGCACGTCGCAGAGCGAGGCGAAGGAAAACTCACCGGTGGCGTAAAGGTCGAAGGCCAAGCGGATCAGTGGAGCGCGCTTTGGATCGACGACAACAATGCCGACGTCCCGACCGTCAGCACCTGTGCGGCGCTCGTTGAGATAACCGAGCTTGGCCCGTGTCGGCGTGCCGCCAGCTTTAACCTTCTGCTCGAAGCCCTTACGGACCTCGGCAGCCAGGTTCTTTGAGTAAAACTCGCCGATGCTGGCCATGATGCCGTGCAGCAGTGCGCCGCTGGGTGTGTCGTCGATGTTCTCTGAGACCGAGACCAGCCGGGCACCGGCTCGTTCCAGCGTCATAGTCATCAAGGCGTCATCGACGCGATTGCGAGCAAAGCGGTCAACCTTGTGGACGATGACGAAATCGATGTCTCCCTGGGCGACAACCTTCTCGACCATCGCCTGAAACTCGGTTCGGTCGGCCGAGCGGGCACTCTCCCCCCCGGTCGGCGAACTCGGCGATGACCTTGGCTCCTAACTCCTTCGCCTTGCGCTGGCAAGCTTCACGCTGGGCCTTGATCGAGTAGCCATCGTTGTCGAAGTCCGTCTGAGCTTGACGGTCGGTTGAGACGCGGAGATAGATGAAGGCGCGTTTAGATTTTGCCGAATCGGGGGTTGTTGTTTTGGCGACGCCGCTCATGTCGGTACCTCCTGCTTTCGAGCAGCCTTGCGTGGCTTTGGCTTCGCCTTCCTTGCTGAGCGCCCTTGCTCGATATGAGCGACGTAGTCGTCGAACTGAGCGATCTCTTTGTCGCTCGCGCCGTACTTGGTGCGCAGGTAGGCCCGAACGTCAGGCAGTTCGTTCGGGATGTAGTCGCCCGAGATTTCCAACAACCGATCGGGGTCGATCGGCAGGAAGCCGACGAGACGCGCCATGCGACTGGCATCTGGTCGGTCGAACTGACCGAGTTCCATTCTTTGCAGCCAGCTGACCTGGACTCCCGTGGCAGCAGCGCACGCACGCTGCGAGACTCCAGCTTCTTCGCGAGCAGACTTGACGAGGACAGCCAGCGCCTTGCCGCGCTCGGTCTCTTTGCCTTTGTCCATTGGGCGAACTCCTTTCTGCTCATGCAGAACTGAGGAACGCCGAGGGTGAGGTCTGGATGAGCTTGATTACTTACTCATCATACCTCGCAGAGGCTGCGGAGGTCAACACAAACTTGGTAGCCCGCTGCTCCTTCATATATGATCGCCGCCGTGTGGCAGCCCGAGACCTTTCGCATTGCTAATTCGCAGCCTGCATGCCAAGCCCGTGACGCTGACTAGCGCATGGTAGATCCTGGGTTGCAACGTCGAGATGGCTTCGAGAAACGATCCACGAAACATGAATTGATGGTGGTGGATCGCGACGCACAAACCTTCAACACTCGCCATTCGTTCAATCTGGAAGCCGTGCGACCTGTTCGGTTTTACGAGCGTCGGTACAGGTGGACTGGTACCGGAGTGGAATCTGATCCAGTTTTCGTCACGGGTGTGGATCAGCTGGGGTATCGCAGGCATCGGCTTCATGGGCCGGTCCTCAGGGAAGGTCAGAGTCGCATTTTCTTGGTCAACCTCGGTCACCTATTCAACCCTGGTGATCAAGAGACTGTTGAGTTCACGCATACGTTTATCGACATTGAGAAGACGTTTGAACCAAGGCTCGGGATAGCGACGCATAACGAGATGGCGCAAGTTGAGCTGCGCGTTGTGCTGCCGATAGAGATCGAAAGCAATGTGTTCATTGAAGAGCACGTCACCGGGCAGCATGGCGCAATAGATCGTCATTCGATCACCGGAATCACATCAGACGACGGACGGTACTCGGCTTTCGAGTGGAGGACAGACACGCCAAAGGTCGGAATGACATATCAACTGACCTGGACTATGTGATGAATGTGACTTACTATGGAAACAAGAAGGGAAGCAGATATGGATCACGACGAATAGGAACACTGCATTCAATTGAACGCGGGCGGCGCGGATGAACAACAGTCCGCAAGTTCTTGACTTACAAACTGCCCGGGTTGGAGCATATTTTTCTCATGTCGCCAGCCATTTGCCGAATGCAGCTGACGTCAAACTCGTGGTAATAGGCCACGGCGTTTCGAACACACCTCATTTCCTTGACGCGTTGGGCAAGATCGCCGAAGTTGCCCTCGTCCTCATTAAGCCGAAATCTTCACGTACCGAGGTGGCGGCGGGTTTGAAGAGGCGGTTTCCAACCTCGGACCTCGACCGGGATGAGTTTGAGGACTCGGAATTTGTAGCGGAACTTTTTCGCTCGCACGATCTACTTAACTCGAATCTCGTGCTGGTAGATATCGGGGGATATTTCGCACCTTGCTTGAACGGCCTCAATGGCCACGTCACCGCTTCGGGCGGAAGAATTCTCGGGGCGATGGAAGGCACTGAAAACGGATGGCAGTTGTATGAGAAGCACATGCCAATCGAAGTACCGGTTGTCTCAGTCGCCCGGAGTCCACTGAAGCTGCCCGAGGACTATCTAGTGGGCTCGAGCATTGTGTTCTCGATCGAAGCTGTTCTTCGGAATCGATTCGAGATTTTGCAGACTCGTCAAGCGTGCGTCGTCGGCTATGGCAAAGTAGGCAGCAGCGTCGCCGCCGTCCTCCGGGGGCGTGGCGTTGCGACTGTGATTCACGACAATGATCCGGTCGCTATGGCTGAAGCTTCCGCGAGGGGATTCCCGGTTTCGCGGCGTCTCGACCGCGCCCTCGCCAACGCAGACCTTGTCGTGTACGCGACGGGCAATCGCGCGTTTGGCAAGGCTGCGATGAGTGAACTCCGAGACGGGGCGATAGTCGCTGGTGTTACCTCGGCCGACAGCGAGATCGTGGCTGACGACATCGCAAAATACTCGCGACACGAACTTTCAAATGAACTCACGGAGTACCGGGGTCCAGGTAACCGGCGATTCTTCCTGGTCAATGATGGAAACGCTGCCAACTTCCTGCACGGAGCAGTAATTGGGCCTGCGATTCAGCTCATCGAAGGAGAGAAGCTTTCAGCTGTCTCGAAGCTTGCGACCGCCGATTCATCATTAGAGGCGGGGAAGCTCACAGAACTCGACTACGCGGACCGCAAGGTCGTTGCTGAAACTTGGAACGAGCACTTCCTGCTGGATTGATCTGCTCATGCTTTCGAACATAGATAGGGCAGAGTGAAAATGTCAACAGCTACACCCGATCAACGAAGTTACTCTGCCGTGAAACTGTTTGACGACTTTTCGTGTGCGCATCGCTTGCACGAACACGCTGGCCACGGGCGTTTCCTGCACGGATACGCGAGGTCGTTTGAGATCACTTTCTCAGCGTCGGCGCTCGATGCGACTGGACTGGTGATCGACTTTTCGGACTTCAAAGATGTAAAGCAGCTACTCAGTGAGCAGTTTGACCACACAACGGTCGTCGCTCACGACGATCCATTTCTCAGCGAGTTCGAACGACTCGAAACTCTCGGTATCGTCGCTCTCCGCGTGATGGATCATGCCGGCGTCGAATGCGCCGCCGAGTGGACGTTCGACAGAGTGGACACGCTCGTGTCCAACAAAACGGATGGTCGAGTGCGTGTCGGCCGCGTAGAAGCCCGTGAGAGTCCCAAGAATGCGGTGATTCTCGGAGCCGCTCGGCCCTGAGTCTTTCTCCCCCGTCCTGAGATATCGATACCGTCGCCGGAATGGACTGGCGTACTTTCATCGCAGACCTCATCAGCTCGCTGGCTTGGCCTGCAGTGGCCCTGATCATCGCCCTGATCTTGCGAAAGCCACTGATGGCGCTGGTCTCGCGTGACCGAGGCGAATTCAGCGTCGGATCGTTCTCGTGGAAGTGGGAGCGCCTCGCCGAAGAGGTTCAGGCTGATGCCGGTGTTGGCCGGCGCGCAAGCCTTCCGGGAGGACAGCCAACTCTCGATGACGAGGGCGGTGATTCAAGACTCGGTGATCTCGTCGACCTAGCTCAATCCCAGCCACTCGAAGCCATCGTCAAGGCCCATGAGGAAGTCAGAGCTGCGCTCGCCAAGCTTGTGGAGGAAGACGGCGCAACGGTAGCTCCGGACATCAGCTTGATGAAGCTGGCCCGAGCCGCTAGTGACCAAGGCCTTATCTCGCCGGAGTCACTGCGGGCTGTGGAGGGAATGAACGTCATGCGCAACATGGCTGTCCACGACCAGATCCCCACCACTCCCGAACGTGCCGTCGACTTTGTGCGCCTGACAGAAGCCACGTTGTACCCGATCGAGTCGCCACCGAACCGGCCAGCCAAGGTGTAGCGCGGAAGTTCTACCTCTGTCGCGTCGCCCTTCGCATCGCGTCGAGTCATGAACTTGGCAACGCCCGGTGGAAGGCGGCATTCTGGCGATTTGTGGCAAGGACTCTCTGCCGTCTTCCGTTCTTGCAATCGCATGATCCGAGACTGGCAATAGGTTGAAGCGATGACCGGCGCACTTGTATTCCTTGGCTCGATCGTCGGAACCTTTGGCGGTGCGTTCTTCGCGTCCAAGCTGGCGAGGCGAAACACCCGCCTCGCTGAATCAGATCGGTTGCTGTGCGAGGCGGTCAACGACGCTGTGGCCGCCATCTCCGATGTCGCAGCCTTGAACCGACATGGCCGGACGCATGTCGATCCAGTTGCCTCGATGCAGGCCCAGGCGCGGTACGGCTCCGCCATGTCGCGCGTGGCGATACACGCGTCGCCTGAAGTTATTGAAGCCTTCGCTAAGTTCCAGCGGAACGCCGATACCGGAACGGCCGCTGGTCGCAAGTCCCTGATCGACGCTACCAACGCCGCTCGCCGCTCGATGGGACGCGCTGACGCTCCAGAAGAGGCGCTCTCAACGCTGCATTTTGGCGCGAGCGAGCTTGAATCAACAGCCTGAATCCGGTCGCTCGTCCGGTCGCGTCGAGACGGATTCGCCACGAACGGCGTGAGAATCGGCGTTTTCGCGTTTTGTGGAAAGGACTGACTGCCGTTTCTGTGTCAGTCTCTCTGTGTTGGCAGGCTCAAGTTGTGTAAAAGTTCCGGGTTCGAAAGCCATCCCAATAGGGCCGTTTCCCGAACTTTTCTGATGCCCGGAGTTCTGTGTCTGCGCCCGCCGTTACGGTCAGCGGATGAGTTGGCACAACGGCCGATTGGCAGCATTCGACATCGAGTCCACCGGGGTCTTTCCGGAAACCGACAGGATTGTCACGGCCACGGTCAGCGTTGTTGGTGGCGGGGCGCCCGAGGACAGCGTGTCGTGGCTGGCTGATCCCGGAATCGAGATCCCCGCTGCTGCGACAAATGTGCACGGCATCACAACAGAACAGGCCCGCGCCGAGGGCCGTGAGGCGTCGGCGGTCGTGGAAGAGATCACATCCAAGTTGGCGCATGAAGCGCAGCAGGGCGTCCCGATCGTTGCTTTTAACGCGCGTTATGACCTGACGATGCTCGACCGCGAAGCTCGGCGCTACGACGTCGAGCCGCTGGTTGATCGCGTCGACTCAGCATCACTGTTTGTCGTCGACCCGCTTGTGATCGACAAGCAACTCGACAGATACCGCAAGGGCAAGCGTACGTTGACTGACGTATGTGCGATCTACGGCGTGACGCTGAGCGACGCACACGCCGCCGATGCCGACGCAATCGCCGCTGCTCGCGTTGCCTGGCGACTGGGCGAGAAGTTTGACGAGCTCGCCGTACCGCTCGACGAACTGCACAGACTTCAGGTTGCGTGGGCAGCCGAGCAGGCAGCCTCGCTGGAGGCGTACTTTCGCTCGCAGGGCAAGGACGAGCACATCGAGCAGGCGTGGCCGATCGTGCCGGTAACGGCCGGCTGAGGGTCAGACCACGCGATGCGCGGAATTGTCCGCCGCACGGTCGGTGACCGGAACTTCGCGTTCAAGCTCGCGTTTGTCCACGTCGGAATCCGGCGTCCAGCCCGGTCCACGAAACATGTGACTGAACTTGTCGCGCCAGGATTCGGCCGCACGAACGTCGCGCCAAATCGCCACCCACTCGTGCGCGAAGACCTTGAAGGGATTGAACGTGTGAATGTTTTTCGTAAGGCCGTATTTGACCCGCTCGCCTTCGGGCTCGAACGATCCGAACATCCGGTCCCAGATGATCAGGATGCCGCCGTAGTTGCGGTCGAGGTACTGCGGGTTGCTGCCGTGGTGTACGCGGTGGTGGCTGGGTGTGTTGAAGACGAATTCGTACCAGCGCGGAAGCTTGCCGATCGTTTCCGTGTGGATCCAGTACTGGTAAATCAGACTGACCGCGTGCATGCCCACGATCATCGCCGGTGAGAAGCCCATCAGCGCCAGCGGGATCCAGAACGGCAGCTCGGTCATCAGCACCCACTGCTGGCGCAGCGCCGTCGAAAGATTGAAGTGCTGGCTTGAGTGGTGAACGACGTGTTGTGCCCAAAACAACCGCACCTCGTGGTGTACGCGGTGGTACCAGTAGAAGGCGAAGTCATCCGCCAAGAACAGGGCCGCGTACGTCCACCACGCGTCGACCGGGAAATGCCACGGCGCGAGGTACGTGTAGATCGCGGCCAGCACGGCGATCTGCGCCAGCTTCCAGACTGAGTTGATGATCACATTGCCGATGCCCATGGCGAGGCTCGTGCGCGTGTCCTTTGCCTCGTAGCCGATTGGACCGTTGATGCCCGCCGCGAGGTCCAAGGCCTCATCCTCATCCTCGGGGTGGTGATGAACGTGCCGAAGCAGGATCATCTCCGCGACCAGGAGGACGACGAAGAACGGAATTGCGTAGAGGATCAGATCGACCATGACATTTCACCGCCTCGGCGGTGTGCTCCCGTAATCAGCGTACGAAGGTGCCGAACCCGCTATGACGCTTCAATCTAACGATGCGCTTGGCAGCCTTCACCCCGCGGTCGGTGATAGTCACGATGACCGACCGTGAACCGCGGACGCGTCGTACGGGGATTCGAAGAACGTCTGTGTTGTCGAGACGCTTGGTGATCGTTCGATTCGAACGATTGCGAAACCGAACGCGAACTGTCGCTCGGAATGCGCAGGCTGATTCGCATCTCGTGCGGGCGAGCGCAACCGACTTTCTACCGAACTCACCGAACTTGAATATCTTGACCGAGTAACTCCGATTCTGCCGCACCGGTCCGAAAGCTCGTGAGATCGAAGTCGTGGCGACAGAATGCAGCAGCGGGTTCTCACGGGTCTTGCCAAGCCGGATCGCCGGAAATATCTCGTCGCTAGACAGACGGTGATTAACCGCATACAAAATCCAGTCGAGATACTCCGGCGAAATCCTTCGATGGAGGTACTGCTCTCCTGGTTGCCACGATCCGGTCACGACATCACAGGTTGGCGAAGTCGGCCTCTTGCATGCCATCACGGTCACGGATTCGCGGTCATTTCCCCAACCCCCCGACCAGCTACCGGCAACGCCTCTTACCAATCTCCCAATCGCAGGGGTTCCCGAGATCGTCGGCGGGGTCAATGCGGTCAGCTTTCCCGCCCACGTCCTACTCGTCAGCACCTCGGGAGCAGTCACTCCTGAGATGCTCGCCGTAAAAACTGTTCCGGGAAGCGACTCGCCGGGGTCGATGGACGCGGCAGTGCCGGGGAGCAGAACACACGTATCCGGACGCGGGTGACAACGCTGCCAATCGATCGGCTGGCCCCCGACCGGTCGCGAGTTTGCAACAAGTAGAGGATTACCGTCGGGCGAATACAACTCTTGCGAAATCGCGAGCGTCGTACCGTCGACGCGGGCATTCGCAGCCGGTGCGACAACCACGCCGCACAAGAGAATGCAGCATAACCATATTCCGTAACCCAACCGCACGAGTCGCACTTTAACCTAATCGGCCGAGTACATTTTCGCGAGCAGTTCGCTTGGACAGGTGGCGGAGCGGTTGAACGCGCACGCTTGGAAAGCGTGTAAACGGGGTTGACTCGTTTCGAGGGTTCGAATCCCTCCCTGTCCGTTTTTGCGTACCCGATGAATGCCGATGAACGCAAACGCTCTTCACCTTTGGAAACGGCTTGGCGGATCGGCAATTGGGCGTCGACTGTTTTCGCTCGGCGTCGGTCTCAAGGCGCCGTACTTCCTGACGGTTCGGGCGAACGTTCGCGAGCTTGAGCCCGGCCGCAGCTTGGTCTGGGCAACAAAGCGCTGGCGCGTGCACAATCACATCGGCACGTTCCATGCGATCGCAATGTGCAATTTGGCCGAGCTCGCGATGGGTCTCGTCGCCGAGGCGACTGTGCCACCTTCCCACCGCTGGATTCCGATCGGCATCGAGGCCAAGTATCTGGCTCGCGCGGAGAGTTCGTTGACCGCAGAGGCCAAGCTCGATCCAATTCCAGAATTTTCCGCCGAGAAGGTCGACGTGGACGTACAGGTCGAGATCCGCGACGATTCCGGCGCGCTGGTTTGCAGTGTGGCGATCCCGATCAGGGTTTCGCCACGCAAGGTTACTGGCGAGTTTTGACGCGAATCTTTCGTTTCGTCATACTCGAATTCCTGTAGCTAGCCCGCAAAGTGGCGATGGATCACGGCCACGGGCGGGCTTTCTCGGCTAGCTGAAATCGGTGTACAAGAAGCGAAAGACGATCCTCGACGCGTCTGTGGACGCGGCTACTCGCAATCCTCGGCGGGTGATCGCCGTCTGGGCGATCGCGATCGCGTTTTTCGGAATCACCGGGCTGTGGGCCAAGCAGGTGCTGAAAGCCGAGGATCTCGTGATCGGCGGCACCCCGAGCGCCAAGGCAGTTGAGCAGGAACGCAAGAGCTTCGGCGAGTCCTCGCCGCTGGTGATCCTGCTCGAAGGCCCGCCCAAACAACTCGATCGCTACGGCCCGAAGGTCGTCAATTCGCTGACGGCGATCGACGGCGTGAACGTCAGTGATCCTTGGTCGACGGGCGCCCCGGATTTTCTACGCGAGCAGCCGAGCCGCGCCCTGCTGCTCGTCCTCGTCGACCAAGGCCTTTTCGAAACGGGCAAGGACGTACTGCCGAAGATCGACGCGCAACTTGAATCGACGCTGCCGAGCACGATCGAGGCGCGCGTGGCAGGCGAGGCGCGGTTCTCGACTGAACTGGTGAATCTCGTTTTCAGCGGCGCGCTGAGGGCCGAACTGATCGCACTCCCCTTTCTGTTGCTGATCCTGCTGTTCATCTTCCGCGCGCCGATCGCTGCCGCACTGCCTCTGGTGCAGGGCGTTGCGGTGATCGCTCTGACGACCGGATTCGTGACGCTGCTCGGGCGCATATTCCCCGTCAACGTGCTCGCGCAGGCGAGCGGTTCGATCATCGGCCTTGCCCTTGGGGTGGACTATTCGCTGCTGCTCTTGGCGCGCTTTCGCGACGAGTTGCGAGCAGGCAAAACGGTCGACGAGGCAGTGGCCGCATCGATGGCCACGGCCGGGCGAACCGTCACATTCGCGGGGGCAATCTTGGCATTGGCCGGACTGTTGGTGATCGCGGTCACCGTCGGCTGGGCGTCGATGGCCACCGGCTCGATCGGAGTGATCGCGGCGGCTGTGTTCTCAGTGCTGGCTGCTTTCACCTTGCTTCCCGCCTGTCTCGCCACGTTGGGAGAGAACGTCAACCGCTGGCCGATCGGCGAGATCCGATCGCATTCTGGGCTCGCGCCGGCCGTGAATCGGTTGATTCGTAGACCGGCGATCGCATCGATCGCAACGCTGATCCCTTTGCTGCTGCTCTGCGGCGCGGCATTCTCGCTTCAGACTGGCGGCCCCGACCCGAAGGTCTTCGGCGAGGACAACGACATGCGCATCGACATAGAGGCGGTCGCGAGCACATATGGCGGTGGCGTGATGGCCCCCTACCAAGTGCTGATCGAATCCGCCAGCGGCCCGATCACGTCGCCGAAGGACATCCGTGCGTTGGAGGATTTCCAGCAACAGCTTGCCGGCGATCCGGAGGTCAAATACGTCCTCGGCCCAGGTATCTCACGCGTGCGAAAGGTCTCAGAATCGGCCGAGAAGGGAACGTCAGACGCCGCCGATTCCAGCTATGGACTGGCCGCCGCGTCGACCGCTGCGAGCAAGGTCAGGCGTGGGATCGGCGAGGGGTCGACCGGTGCAGAACGCTTGGCCGCCGCGAACGATGCCGCGCTTGCCGGGGCTCGCCAACTGCAGGCCGGTTTCGCTGCTGCCGCTTCGGGGGCGAGTTCACTCGACCAGGGACTCTCCCAGTCGGCAACCGGATCGAAGAAGCTCGACGCCGCCTTGGCGAAGCTCAGTCGTGGGGCGCGTCAACTGCGCTCGGCAACCAGCGAGGGCCGCAGCCGCGCTAGATCAATCCTGTCGGGCTCAGAGTTTCTGCAGAAGGAGCTCGCCCAGGCCAACGGCACATTGGCGGCGGCTGGGCAGCCCTCAAATCAAGCGATGTCCAGCCTCTCCACGGCCAAGAACTCGCTCGACTCGCTCCCGCCCGCGATTCAAAGTGAACCGGCGATTCAGAGCGCGTTGTCGGCGATCGCAGCCGCGCAGAACGGCGTCAGCGCGTCCAGTGCCAACTCGACCGGCGCGGTGCTCTCGAAGTATCGGTCGATCGCGGTTGCTCTCGACTCGGGTGTGCAGCAGGCGAGGACGGCGTCGAGCGACCTGGCCCGGCTGAGTTCTGCCGTAGGCCAGCTCGACGGTGGGTTGCGCGAGGTGGCGCGGCAGACCGGTGGCCTCAGTTCGGGCCTTTCGCAGCTGGCAAGTGGTAGCGCCCAACTTCGCCAGGGGTTGGGGCCGCTGCAGAGCGGGGCATCATCGCTGTCGAGTGGATTGGACGCACTGGGCTCGGGCAGCAGCTCGCTGAAAGACGGTCTCGCGGCCGGAGCACAGGGCTCGCGCAAGCTGGAGAGGGGAATCGGTCGGCTCGAAGGCGCGGTGAATGAAGCCACCGGCGGAGCGGACGGTTCTGAACTTGATCTGAAGGAGGTCGGCAAATCCGCTTACCTGACGATGGCACTGCTGAGCGCGGCTCCACCAGAGGAGAAGCGCAATCTGCAGTTCGTTTTGAACGAAGAGCGCGGTGGCGGTGCCTCTCGTATCTACCTGTTCACCACCAGCTACCCGACCGCCAAGTCGATCGGGCCGTTCGCCGACCGACTCGCCGCCAGCACCACAGCGTTGAGCAAGAAGCTCGATGCCGAGGTCTCTGTCGGTGGCCAGGGGCAGACGTTCCACGACTACGACGTGTTCACCAAGTCACGGATCTGGCCACTGATCGCGGCGCTCGCGCTGATGAGCTTCTTGTTCCTGCTGGTGATCTTCAGATCGGTGCTGCTTGCGGCGAAGGCGGTGGTGCTCAATTTGATCACCGTGGGCGCGGCGATGGGAGTCGTGCGATTGGTTTTTGGAGGTGTCGACCCGGTTTTCGGCGGGCCGGGCTGGATGGAGGCGACGTCGTTCTTCGTCGTGTTCTCGACCACCTTCGCGCTGTCGATGGACTATGAGATCTTCATGATCAATCGCATGCGCGAGTCCTACGTGCAGACGGGGTCCAATGACGCCGCGATCAGCGAAGGGATCGCCAAAACGGCCAGCGTCGTAAGCGGTTCGGCCGCAGTAATGATCGTTTTGTTCACTGCGATGGCTTTCGCGTCGGAACTCGTCAGCAATGCGCAGATGGGCCTCGGCCTGGCGGTCGCCATTTTGATCGATGCGACGATCGTTCGGCTGATCCTCCTGCCGGCTTCAATGCGGCTGTTCGGCGACGCCAACTGGTGGCTTCCAGAGTGGCTCGATCGGCGAATGCCGAACGTGGCGATCCATTGAGCGGTCATCCACTTGAATGCCTCGCGGAGATTCGAGGCCGGTCCGCACCACCAGACACGGACCGGCCTCGATCATCCCTTACCCGGTCGATGCGAATTTGAATCGCGTCGACCCGGGAATTTTCGATTCGCCCAGTTAGCGCTTCAGGTTCACCGTCGCTGTGCCGAGCAACAGCCCCTCGGTGAACGCCGAGACCCCGAATGCACCGTTGAGCGCCCCGGCGGCCTCTGCGGTCAGAGTCGCCTTCAC
>JBMYXO010000010.1:17626-43820 GCA_049608465.1 Solirubrobacterales bacterium
ACCGACCGAGAGCGAACGCCAGCCGAAGCGGATCCGCGCCTTGCGCAGATCGAGCTTGAGGATTGCTACGCGAGCACCGCCGACTGTGGCGATCAGGCGCGGCTTCTTGCCGAGCCGAATCGTGTAGTCGGTCAACGCAACTGTCGTGGTTCCGGCCGACAGCGCGAGGCCCCCCGAGTGCTTGATATCAAGCGCGAGCGGGAAGAGACTGCCGCCAAAACCGGTGACCGGGAAGGCGACGCCGGCCGGGCCGGCAGTTGCCGGCGCCACGGGAGCAACCGACACGCCGAGTGACGTCAGTGCTGAGGCCGTTCCCGGATCCAGCTTGAGCGTCGTGTTGCTTTTTCCGCTCGCGCTCGCGCCTGGCGCGAATGCGAACATCGCAACGATCGCGGCGACCATCACAGCGAGACCGAGTCGCGAACTTTTCTTCTTGCCGAGCATTTCAATTACCTCCAGATAGATTCAAAGGCCGAATGCCTTCTGCGACTGACGTTCGAGGCGAGTTCCGGAAGCGGTTGTAAAAACTCTGTGTATGGTCGCTGCCTGAGGGAGAACTCCAAGCTGGCCAGAAAACTCCTCCATTGACCTTCATCCACCAGTGACACCGATTCAACAAACAGAGCCGAGACGTATCGACCCGCAACTGCTCGCATCACTTCAACGGGGTGACGAAGACGCGGTCGAAAAGCTCTACGCCGAGTTCGGTGGAACCGTCTTCGGCTACCTCGTGAAGACACTCGGCGATCGCGGTGCCGCCGAAGACGTCCAGCAGCAGGTGTTTCTCGAAGTCTGGAAGCGCGGCGCCAGTTACGACCCACAACGAGCGGGACTGCTCACCTGGATCATGCAAATCGCGCGCAGCCGCGCGATCGATCAGCTACGAAAGCGCGTGCCCGACCCGGTCGACATCAATGAACAATCTCCAACCGATTCGACCACGGCCGACGAATTCACCAGTGAGATGCACGACAAGTGGCACATCGCGCACCTGCTGAAGCAGCTCCCATCCGAGGAGTCTGACCTTTTGCGGGCACGTTTCTATGAAGGAAAGTCCCAGTCCGAGATCGCAAACGAGACCGGAGTCGCGCTGGGAACCGTCAAAATGCGCATGGTTTCTGGTTTGCGCAGGCTTCGCGAGTTGATCGATTCCGAGCCGTCGCACGAATCAACAGCATGAACAACCGAATCGAACAACGAATTTTCGAGAACAATCTTCACACATCACGATGAGCGAACGACAAGATCAAATCAGCGACTACCTGCTCGGTGAACTCGATGCGACAGCTCGAGCGGACTTCGAGCGCGCGATGTCGGCCGACGCCTCGCTCGCAGCCGAGGTGCGTGAGCTCACTGATCTGGTCACAACACTCGATTCGCTCCCTGACGAGGCTTGGCTGCCCGAAACGCCGCCGCCGTTTTCGTTGGCCGCGGCGCGAAACCTCGATACCAACGACGAGGCGCGTCCGGGTACCGACCGCACGACGCAGCCGAAAAAGCAGGGCCGCCTGCACAAGTGGTTCGCCGACAGCTTCGCCGTCAAGCCAGCCGTGGCTTTCGCCGCCGTCGCGCTGTTCTTCGTGGCGGGTGTCGGAGTCGGCACTTTGACCGGCGGCAGCGATGACTCGGCGTCTCCGCTCACGGCAACGATTCAACAGGCTCAGCTCGCCCCCGTCGACGCTGACGACGCCGCGGCCACCGGTGTCGCGGACGTCAAGAAGGGCGGCAGCGTGATACGTCTGAAGGTCAGCGGGCTGAATCCAACCGACGACGACAAGTTCTACGAAGCCTGGCTTATGGACGAGAAGAATGGTCTCATCGCGATCGGAACCTTCCGCGTGGAAGAGAATGGCGAAGCGACTCTAGACCTGCCGGTGCCGGTCGGTACCGATGCGTTCCCGATCGTCGACATCTCGCTCCAGGAAGTCAACGGCAAACCGGATCACTCCGGCGTTTCGGTGCTGCGCGGAACGCTCAACTGACGCTCGCAACCATCGAGCCACCTGTCAGCCGGAATTGACGGCAAAGTTGAACGGTCCTGCGTCGAATCCGCCGCGGGCGAACATCACCGACAGCCAGAGCGGCATGATCATTTCTGGCCCCGCCGCCGATTCGATCCCACCGAGATCGACGATCTGCTCGTCGCGCCATCCGAACCCTCGAAGCAGTCCGACGACTACGTCCTTCGCCGCCGAATCATCAGCACTCACGAACACGACGTGGTCACCCGCGACAAGCGACGGATCGACCATGACGTTGCAGTTCATCGTGTTCAACGATTTCACGACCTTGGCGTCGGGAAACGTCTTCTGAATCTGTGCCCCGAGGCAGTTGTCGACGCTTGCCAACGACACGGGAGGGCCCGTCGGCCGCAGCTCAAGCATGTTTGCCACGTCGAGCAGCGTCTTGCCCGCAAGATCGGTCGGTTCACAGCTGGCGATCGCCTCGATTGAGTGGATGCCGCCGGTCGCGTTGATCAACAGGTCGCCAAAGGTTGCAGCATCGGCGAACGAGCCAGTCTCGAGGCCGTCGAGGTCGGCGAGCTTTGCCAGACTCTCCGACGACGTCGAGCGGGCTCCGACCATCACCCCGTGGTCAAGTTCGATCAGTCGCCCTGCCAACGCGCGACCAACCATTCCGGTGCCGAGAATTCCGATCTTCATCTAGTCCAACCTAGCGCTTGATCGTCCGCAACGCAGACCTCACTCACACGCGGTATCGTGCCGCAATGCCTACCGAGGAGTAGTGTCATCGCCATGCGACGACTTGGGGAAAGCGGCGTGATCGGCGCATCAAACGTCAACCTGCCAAAAGTCTGCGTGATCGGAGCGGGATCCTCCGGGATCGCCGCATCGAAGCAGCTGCATGAACACGGATTTCCGTTCGACACCTACGAAAAAGCCAGCGAGGTCGGCGGCCTGTGGAATTTCGGCCACGACGCCGGGCACAACGCCGCCTATCGCTCGCTACACATAAACACGTCGAAGCAGATCATGGAGTTTTCGGACTATCCGATGCCCGAGAGCTATCCCGATTATCCCGGACACGAAGAAATCGCCGCATACTTCTCCGACTACATCGATCACTTCGGCTTCGCCGAGAAGGTCAGGCTGAGAACTGCCGTCGAACACGCGAGCCGTCGAGATGACGGGGTCTGGGAGGTCACTCTGGACGACGGCACCAAACACGAGTACGACGCCTTGATCGTCGCAAACGGTCACCACTGGAATCCGAGGTGGCCAGAACCGGCTTTTCCCGGCAAGTTCGACGGCATCGAGATGCACGCGCATGACTATGTCGATCAGACGGATTTCAGCGACAAGACCGTGGTCGTACTCGGCATGGGCAACAGCGCGATGGACATTGCCGTCGAGACCAGCACCGTTGCGAAAACGGTGTACCTCGCTGCACGAAGCGGCGTCCACGTAATCCCGAAGTACGCGTTCGGAAAGCCGTTCGACCACCTCGAACCGCCGATCACCCTGCCTTGGCCGATCAAGCAGAAGATCTTTGAGACGACCATTCGCCTGACGATCGGCAAAGTGGAGGACTACGGCCTGCCAGAGCCGGCGCAGGGCGTGGGTGAGGCGCATCCAACGGTCTCGAGTGACATCTTCGCCAAGGTCGGGCACGGGATGGTCAAGATGAAGCCAAACATCAAGGCATTCAGTCGCAATGTCGTCGAGTTCGTCGACGGCACCAGCGTCGAAGCCGACGCGGTGATTTATTGCACCGGCTACAAGGTCACGTTCCCCTTCTTCGACGAGGAGTTCATCTCGGCGCCGGACAACGACCTCCCGCTTTTTCGACGCGTTTTCAAACCCGGGATCGACAATCTCTTCTTCGTCGGTCTGCTGCAGCCGCTCGGCGCGATCATGCCATTGTCGGAAGTTCAGTCGCAATGGATCTGCGCCTACCTGGAGGGCAGGGCACCGCTACCGCCCGAGGCCGAGATGCGCAACCAGATGCAGCGCGAACGCGAGAAGATGTTCAAGCGCTACACGAAATCCAAGCGCCACACGATGCAGGTCGACTTTCGTGAGTACCGGCAGGCGGTGCGCAAGGAGATTTCAGAGGGTGCCAAGCGATCTGCGGTTGTGGGACGAGCCTTGCCGGTGCCGCCGCGTGCGACCGTCGCGCAAACCACGTGAGAACGTGATTCGCCGCGAATCGGTGCGAAGATTTTTTTGACCGGAACACCACAATCGACCCTGCACGTAGCCTGAAAGCCGTGAACGCTCGCGCCGACATCGACACGTACGAATCACCTCGATCGATCGAGCCGTTGAGTCAGCGCGAGCTGATGCTCGACGTCGCAACGGTCGCGTGGTTCCTGATCGCCCTCCAAGCGCTGGCGGCTGGGTCCTTGGTCGACGAATCGTCATCGACTGCTTCGTGGTCGGCGCGCTTTGTGATCGCGGGTATCAGTGTTTTCCTCGCGGTCTCGATGCTGACGTGGGTTCGCAACCTCGACGACCATCGAACTTACCGACTGACAAGCGCGATGGTGGTGTTGGCAATCGCGATCCAATTCGTCCTCAGCAGCTATGGACCCGGCGCGGTTGCCGGCATGTACGTAGCTTTCACTGCGATCGCGATCTTCTGCGGGCAATTCCTGAGCCCGCGCGAAATCGTCTTTCAGCTCGGGCTGCTGACGATCTTCTCGGCGGTCGTGGTGGTGCTCAAATACGACGATCCGTTGGTGCCGCACGTTCTGGCGCGCGTGTTCGCCTTGGTCCCGGTCATGTGGGGAGTGGCGTTTTCGGTGTACGTACTTCGGCAGGACCGCGCTCGTGCGCTGATGTCGGTCGAGTCGTATGCATACAGCGACCCACTCACCGGATTGGTGAATCTTCGGGCATTGCGTCGTCGCGCCGAAGCTCTGCTTGCGCCCCGCAATGTGCGGATCAACCGACCGGCCGCCGTGATCGTGTTGGACATAGATGGTTTCCGATCGACAAACGTTTTGCGAGGCCATCGCGACGGCGACCGCCTGCTCTGCATGATCGCCGACAATCTGTTGGCCGCGGCCGATCCACTACACACAGTGGCGCGCACGGGTAGCGACGAGTTCATGGTGCTGGTCGAGAACGCCGGTGCCGACGAAATGCCGGCGTTGGCCGATCGCTATCGAACCGCCGTACGCGGCGTATTGAGCGATCTGGGTCAATGGTCGGTTGCGCTCGATGCGAGCGTTGGAACGGCGATCAGTTCGCCCGAGGCGGCAACATTCGACGAACTCGTGTCGATCGCAGACCGCGAGATGTACAGGGTCAAGACCGAACACGCACTCGATCCGCCACCGTTCCAAGTGCGCTCCGCGACCGCGGACGTGCAGCCACTCTCCAACATCGATCGAGCTGAATCCGTCGAACGGTCGGTTCCGGCAACGATTTCATGGCGCGATGCCCTTCGCTGGCGCAACAGACCGGTTCAGGTCCGCTACGTGACCACGTCGTGGGCGGCTTACGTCGTTGTGGTAGCGCTGTCTCTGACGATGCCCGACGCGGAGGTTTCCAACGTTACGGCGGTCGCTGTGTTGCTCGGCTTCGTATTTGCGATGGCCTTGATTCGTTACGCGTTGCCCCCTTCGACCAGAACTTGGCAGCAGGTGATCGACGTTTTGTTCGCGTTTGCCGCGATCGCGATGCTGACGTATTGGACCGGCGGGGCGAGCAGCCCTGCCTGGCCGACGACGCTTCTTGTGCTGATCTACATCGGCTGGTTCATGGACCTGCGCTCGATCGCACCGCTCAGCGTTGTAGCCGCGACAACGATTCTCCTGCCGCTCTTGTATCAAGACCCCTCCGAGTTGACGACGCTCGACCGTGTAGGGCTGTTCGGCGGCGTCAGCGTCGGCATCGCACTGGCGATGATCATGTACTACAACCATTTCTATCTGTTGAGAGCCGAGACTGTGACGCGTCGGCTGGCATCGATCGACCCGCGGACCGGCGTCCACAACCGACGCGAGTTCGAGAACCGCGTGCGTCACGAAATCGACCTTCTCAGCTACGGCGACATCGACGCGCTCGCCATCGTGATGCTGGACCTCGGAGACTTCAAGCAAGTTTCGGCCAAGGATGGACGCGCGGTCGCCGACGAGGTGCTCCGGGAGGTTGCCGAGGCACTGCAACGCACTTCACGCTCGGAAGACTGCGTGGCACGGCTGGGCGGCGATGAGTTCGCGATCATCCTTCCCGGCGTCAACGCCGACTCCGCGCGTAGGTTGGCGAAACGGTTCATCCAGGCCGTCGATGATCGGATCGTCGACGGCGACCTTCCGACCGACATAAACATCTCTCCAAGCGCCGGTTTTGCGCTCTATGGCATGCATGGCCGTACGCTTGAAGAACTCGTTACCGCCGCCGATGTGGCCCTGACCGCCGCCAAGACGTCCGGTCGCGGAAGCGAACGCGTAAGCAGTTTCGTCGTCTCGCTCTAGCGCTTACATCGCACGAATTCTGGGTCGAACATTCGTCCAGTTGGTGTTTCTGGGGTATCGCTGAATCGGCCTGTCGCCGACGCATAGGTGCGCGAAGAATTTCGGCATGAACTGTCGAACGCGAACTGCATCGAAGATTCATCGGCTTGGACCAGACAAACCAACACTCAACCACTCACGGTGACGTCGTGACGCCACGCTTCAGCGATCGCAAGGCGATGCTGTACTCGGCTGCCTTTCTTTGGACGGGCACGATGCTCGGGATTCTCGTCGCCGGTCTGGTTTCGCCCGAACTCGCACCGCCGAGCCAATGGAAGTGGCAGATCAGCTACGGCTTCGTGGCTGTGGTCTGCATCGCCTCGCAACTGACCTGGATGCGCAAACTGGACGACGTCCGCGTGTACTGGGCGGCGAATTTCTGGTGCTCGGTGCAGATCGCCCTGCCGGTGGGTCTGATGATCGCCAACCGACAGTCAATCGCCGCGTTGTACATCTCGTTGCTTGCCCCGGCCGCCTTCGCGGCCCACTTCTTTCGCCTGCGGGAGGTCGTGGCCCAGACCGCATTGATAACGATCGTGGTCGTCACCCCGCTCGCGGTGCACGCGGGCGACCTCGCCGGATGGCACATGCTTTCGCGAATCGTTGCCTTCCTGCCGATCATGTGGGTCTGCGTGGCGGCCGTTTGGCTGCTGCGCAGAAACCGACAGCGTGCGCTCGACGAAGCCGAAGAAAGCGCGTTGACCGACCCGCTCACGGGACTCGCAAATCTACGAGCATTTGGGCAGCGCGCCAAAGAACTGCTTGACACTCGCAACGCGCGTTTGACCGGCGACACTGGTCTGCTGTTGATCGATCTCGACCACTTCAAGGATGCGAATTCACTCTACGGACACGCCGGCGGCGACCACCTTCTACAGACGGTCGGTGCGTCACTTGCGCGTGCCGCGAGTGACGATCACCTCGTCGCCCGAATCGGTGGCGACGAGTTCGCTGTGCTGCTTGCCCACGCGACTGCCGGCGACATCACCGACCAAGCGATTCGATACCGCAAGGCCGTGCTGTCTGCCGAGCGCATCGCGGAGATGCCGGGCATTGCCGTTGACGCAAGTGTTGGCACGGCGATCGCATCGCGCGACGGGGAGAATCTGGGTGACCTGATGACCGCCGCGGACCGCTCGATGTATGCAGTCAAGGCCAGTCCCGAGCACGTCAGGCCAGGGCGCAACGGAGTCGCCGATCCGTCGTTGCCAGACCTTTCGGCGCGCCGACGCGCGACCGCAAAGTGGGTGCTTGCGAGCGGTGGCGACATGGACGGCGAGGTCGTTGAATCCAAGCGCACGCGACCGGAGAACGCAAAGTTCGCCGCGTTGACCTGGGCGATTGGGGTGACGATCGGACTGATCAGCCTCGCGATGCCGGACGCCGACCATCAATACGTCGGGCTGGCAACCCTGGCTTTGCTGTGCGGGTACTTCGTGACGGTTCTCGCGTACTTCACAGCGCCGCCGGTCGATCACCCAAGGCACATCTTCAACGATCTGTTCACACTCTCCGGCATTGCGGTGATCGCCTATTTGACTGGAGGCGCGGACAGCCCGCTCTGGCCGTTGGTCTTCCTTTTCATCGCATACGAAGCGTGGTACCTCGGTTGGAAGCGCATAACACTGAGGGCGCTCGGTCCGGCCGTCGTGATCCTTCTGCCGTTGGCATACGAGGCAAGCGGCGACATCTCGCGCGCCGACGGCGCCGCGATGTACAGCGGAGTTCTCGTCGCTCTTGGATTGACTTTCCTGCTCTCTTACAACCAGGTGAACATGCAACGCGCGCAGCGTCGGGCGCGAGTTCAGGCAACGATCGACGCGCGCACCGGGCTCGCCAACCGGAGAGAGTTCGAGCGTCAAGTTGAAATAGCGTTCGCAGCTCGCGGGGTGCATTCGAACGAGACTCCGGCGATCGTGATGCTCGATCTCGACAACTTCAAGTCGGTGAACTCCGCCCACGGGCACGCCGCCGGCGACGAACTTCTCAGGGCGATCGCTGTCGAACTCGCCGCCTCCACGCGCACGGGCGATTGCATTGCTCGCGTCGGCGGTGACGAGTTCGCGGTCGTCCTTCCAGCGGCGGATGCCGAGAGCGCCCGACGAGTTTCTGAGCGGTACGTGAATGCCGTGTCTCGCGCGACCTCTACGTCGTCACTCGAAGCTTGTCGAGCTGTCAGCGCCAGTGCAGGATTCGCACTTTTCGGCGACCACGGGCACACGTTTGACGAACTGATTCGTGCGGCGGACACAGCGTTGATGGCTGCCAAATCCGATCGCCGCAATACAAGCACCGGCGGCATCGTCGTGGCCCCCGGCTAACCATCGGAGGGCAACTGCGCTGTCACGCGCAGCGCCGGTTTCGGCTCAGCCGTTGACGATCGACCCGTCGAGGTGTGGTGTGCCCTTCTTGGCGTTGCGCACGGTGAAGTCGAGCCCATCGGCACGTTCAGCGACCCCGAAAGAAACTTTCGACGGCAGCAGGATCGGCCGCTTGAACGTGACTTCGGCGGTGAAGTTTTCCGGCAGCTTGTTGTCGATGGCCGCCAGCGCGCGCGCCTTTGTCCACATTCCGTGAGCGATCGCCTTCGGGAAACCGAAGGCCTTTGCGGTCAGGTCGTGCATATGGATCGGGTTGCGATCGCCAGAGACCGACGCGTAGCGACGGCCGAGATCACCGGCAAGGCGCCACTCCGACACCTGCGGCAACGTCGAATAGTCGACGCCGGCCGACTTGTCGTCGGCGAGAGATTTGTCCCCTCCTCCACCGATCCGCAGGTACGTGCTGGTTGCCCTGGAAACCAACTCATCGCCGACGCGCGCCTCGCTGATCACGTCGAACTGACGACCCTTGGCGTGCGGTCGCAGATTCGTGGCGCTGACCTGGAGGCCGAGCTCTTCCGACACGTTCGTCGGCCGCGACTGTTCGATCTTGTTCTGCACGTGCACGAGCCCGATCACGGGGAACGGGAAGCCGCTGCTGGTCAGCAACGCCATGTGCAGCGGAAAGGCCAAGACGTTGAAGTAAATCGGCGGCAGCGAACCGGTCAGCGTGTGCTCGGTGACGCGACAGAAGCCCGAAAGTTTGTCGACGTCGACGGCCTTCGGGGCCAGCGAGAAGACCGTGTCCGGCAGTTCCTTGTTCCGGCTCCCGGCAAGCGGGGTCATGCCGATCGCGGCCTTCAGATATAGGCCGCCTGCGCCGGGCGGGCTCTTCAGTTCAACGTTGGCCATCGCTTCAGGCTCCGATCAGGCTCTGGCCGCAGACGCGGACGACGTTGCCGGTCACACCGGTCGACGCCGGACTCGCGTACCAAGCGATCGCCTCGGCCACGTCGATCGGGAGTCCGCCCTGCAGCATGCTGTTCATGCGACGACCGGCCTCGCGAGTGCCGAGCGGGATCGCTGCGGTCATCTGCGTTTCGATGAAACCGGGCGCGACGGCGTTGATCGTCGCCGAGTGCTTGGCGAGCTCTGGTGCCATTGACTGCACCAGCCCGATCACGCCGGCCTTCGAGGTGCCGTAGTTGGTCTGACCGGCGTTGCCGGCTATCCCGCTGATCGACGACACGCAGATCACGCGGCCGTTGGCGTTCAGCAACTTACGACCGAGCAGTTCATCGTTGATGCGCTCCTCGGAGCTGAGATTGATGTTCATCAAAACGTCCCAACGCTCGGCGTCCATGCGGCCGAGCGTCTTGTCCTTGGTGACACCGGCGTTGTGAACGATGATGTCAACGCCGCCGTGCCGCTCGGCCAGCGCGTCGCAGATCGCCTTCGGTGCATCATCGGCGGTGATGTCTGCCGTGATCGACGAGCCGCCCAGTTCGGCCATCAGTTTGTCGAGATCCTCGGCGAGCGGTGGGATGTCGAGACCCACCACGTGTGCGCCGTCGCGAGCAAGCACGCGGGAGATTGCTTCGCCGATTCCGCGGGAGGCCCCGGTCACGAGTGCAACCTTGCCGGCCAACGGCATCTTCCAGTCGATCTCGGGAGTGTCACCGCCGATCGAGGGCACCAAACGCGCGACTTGCCCCGACACGTATGCCGAGCGCGGAGAAATGAAAAAGCGCAGCGTTGATGCGAGCTGATCCTCGGCGCCGGGGGCAACGTAAATGAGGTTTGCGGCCGAACCCTTGCGAACTTCCTTGCCGACAGCTCGTACGAATCCTTCGAGCGCACGCTGAGCCGTGGCTTCGCGCGGACCGGAGGTCAACTCCGGCTGAGTTCCGATCACGACAATTCGGCCGCACGACCGAACGCGGCGGATCGTCGGGTGGAAGAACTTCCACAGTTCACGCAGTTCCGTCGAGTCCTTGATGCCTGTGGCGTCGAAGACGATGGCCTTGAAACGCTCCTCGCCCTCAGGCTCGGTGCCTGCTTCGGCGCTGTCGAAGTCGACCGATGCGTCGCCGAGCGCCGCGGCGATTGCGTCACCTAGACGCCCGCCTGGTGCTGCTCCGACGAGCGCTTTGCCGCTGACGACTTCGCCGCCCGGCTTGTAGCGATCCAGCTTCAACGGCTGGGGAAGGCCGACCTTCGGCGCGATGAAACCGCCGACGGGTCCGCGGACGAAATCTGCGTATCGATCTGTGGTTGTTGCCATGTTTCTGAGCTCCTGAGGAATCTGTGATTTACCGCGCGCGGCTGTGATTAACGTTCCAAGATTGCGACGACGCCTTGGCCGCCGGCTGCGCAGATCGAAATCAATCCGCGGCCGGAACCCTTCTCTTCGAGCAGCTTCGCAAGGTTGGCGACGATCCGTCCGCCGGTCGCCGCGAACGGGTGAGCAGCTGCCAGCGAGCCGCCTTTGACGTTCAGCTTCGAACGGTCGATGGAACCGAGCGGCTTGGCAAGACCGAGGCGGCTCTTGCAAAACGCTGGGTCTTCCCACGCCTTCAGCGTGGCCAAGGTCTGCGCGGCAAAGGCTTCGTGGATCTCATAGAAATCGAAATCCTGAAGCTTCAAGCCGTTGCGCTCAAGCATCCGCGGCACTGCGTACACCGGGGCCAGCAGCAGACCCTCCTGCTTGACGATGTAGTCGATCGCGGCAGTTTCGGCATCCACGAAGCGGGCGCGCGGTGTCAAACCGCGTTCCTTCGCCCACTCCTCGGTGCCCAGCAACACCGCCGATGCACCATCCGACAAAGGTGTCGAGTTTGCCGCCGTCATCGTTCCATCCTTGCCACCGAAGACCGGCTTCAGTTTGGCGAGCTTCTCCATCGATGTGTCGGCGCGGAGATTGCCGTCAATTTCGACGCCGAGGTATGGCGAAACGAGGTCGTCCTGCCAGCCCGAATCCCAGGCCGCGGCGAGTTTCTGGTGCGACTCGTACGTCAACTGATCCTGGTCCTCGCGGGTGATGTCCCATTCCTTGGCCGTGATCGCGGTGTGCTCGCCCATCGAGAGGCCGGTGCGGGCCTCGCGGTTAACCGGTATCTCCGGCTTGACCATGCCGGGACGGAATTTCTTCAGCAGCGTGAACGCCTGCTTCTTGGGATCTTTGATGCGGTTGACGTCCATCAACGTCTGACGAAGGTCTTCGTTGAGCTCGATCGGAGCATCCGAGGTGGTGTCGGTTCCGCCGGCGATGCCGCTGTCGATTTGGCCCAGCGCGATCTTGTTGGCAATCAGAATGGCCGCTTCAAGACCCGTACCGCAGGCCTGACCGACGTCGAAGGCCGGTGTTTCCGGCGCGAGTTTGGATCCGAGCACGACTTCACGCGAGAGGTTCAGTTCACGTGCAAACTTCAGCACGGCGCCTCCAGAAAAATCCCCGACCGGCTCACCGGCGAGGCCGTAGCGGTCGACGAGCCCGTCGACTGCTGCGGTGAACATGTCCTGGTTTGACGCGTGCGAGTACGGGCCGTTCGAGCGAACGAACGGAATTCGGTTTCCGCCGATCACCCATACGGGGCGCGGAGCCTTGGCTGGCATCAGATGATCTCCTTCAGAAGAGGTCGAGATTGGGGGTGGGACAATTTGCGGAGGGCCCGCTTTACTTCAGTTCGGACGAGGACTTGCCCAGCAGCTGACGCGCGATGATCAGCAACTGAATCTGCTGAGTGCCCTCGAAAATGTCGAGGATCTTGCTGTCGCGGGACCACTTCTCGAGAAGTGAGTTCTCCGAGTATCCGACAGCTCCAGCCAGTTTGACACAGCGCAGCGTGATGTCCGTGCCGCATCGACCGGCTTTGGCCTTGCCCATCGAAGCTTGCACAGAGTTGGGCTTGCGGTTGTCGGCCATCCACGCGGCCTGCATCGTCAACAGCTTGGCTGCCTCCCAGTCCGACTCGAGTTCGAGGAACTCGGCGACCGCCCCCGGCTGGTAAGCCGCCGGCTTGTCGTAGTCGATCGTGAAGCCAGCCTCTTCGAGCAAAGTGCGCGTCTCGTCGAGCGCTGCCCGCGCCACGCCAAGCGCCATACCGGCAACCAGCGGGCGGGTGTTGTCGAACGTCTGCATGACGCCGCCGAAGCCTTTGTCCGTTCGAACTTCCGGGTCACCAAGGAGGTTGTCCTTGTGCACCTTGCAGTCCTGGAGGATGAAGGCGGCGGTGTCGCTTGCGCGGATACCGAGCTTGTGCTCCAACCGATCGAGCTTCATCCCGGGATTGCTGCGCTCGACAACGAACGACTTGATTCCGGCGCGTCCCGCTGACGGGTCGACGTTTGCCCAGACCACAACCAAGTCGGCTCGCTCGCCGGACGTGACGTAGATCTTCTCGCCGTTGAGGATGTAGTGGTCGCCGTCCTTGACCGCGGTCGTACGAATAGCGGCAGAGTCGGAACCGGCCTCTGGCTCGGTGATGGCCATCGCGGCCCACTTGCCCTTGAAGCGCTTGAGTTGCTCCTCGTTGGCGACGGCGGCAATCGCGCTGTTGCCGAGGCCCTGTCCGGGCATCGTTAAAAGCAGACCGCAGTCACCCCAGCACATCTCGATGACAGAAAGCATCGTCGAGAGGTTTGTGCCGTTCTTGTTGCCGTCCTTGTCGTCCTGCTTCATCGTGTCTGACTGTCCGACACCGGTGGCACCAGCCGCTTGGCCTGCGCCTTCTTCCATGCCGTCGATCAACGCGCGCAGCATGTCGAGCTCGACCGGGTACTCGTGGTCGAAGTTGTCGTACTTTCGCGAGTTCGGGCGAAGCAGCTCTTCGGCGACCATGTGGGCCTGGCCGATCAGCGGCTTGAACTTCTTGGGGTCTTCGAGATTGATGGACATAAGAATTGTTCCTTTCCGGAAAGTGGTTGGAATCGAGCATGCTGAATCGAGTAGGACGGACCTAGACGAGCAGCACTCCTTCCATCAGGCCGGCAGCGCGAAGGTCGCGGTACCAGCGTTCAACCGGATATTCCTGCGTATAGCCGTGGCCGCCGAGCATCTGCACGGCGTTGGATCCGATCTCCATGCCGTATTTGTGCGTCAACTGGCGAACGATTGCCGACTCGCGGGCAAAGTCCTTGCCCTGGTCTGCGAGCGCGGCTGCGCGAAGCGTGGCCAGTCGAATTCCGTCGAGCTCGATGGCGATGTTGCTGACCGTGAACGCAACGGCCTGGCGGTGGCTGATCGGCTCACCGAAGGCTTTGCGCTCGTTGACGTAGGGGATCACGTATTCGAGTGCCGCTCGACCGGTGCCCGCAGTGACCGCGCCCCAGGCGATGCGGGAGAGGCGAACCATCTCTGCATAGACCTCTGGGTCGCCGCCGCCGAGCAGTGAGCCGGCTTCAAGCGAAACATTTTCGAGCGAGAGCGTGGCCGTCGCAGCGGGACGGATTCCCATCGCCGGTTCCGGCGTCACACCGATTCCGCCTGTCTTGCTCTCGACGATGAACATTGCGGGTGTGCCATCGAGCTCTGCGGCGATCACAAACAATTCGGCCTCGGCGGCACGCGGGACGAGCGACTTGACACCGTTGAGGGTGTAGCCACCGTCGGCGTTCTTCGTCGCCTTGGTGTCGAGCTTGAAGGGGTCGAACAGCGGCTTCGGCTCGATCACCGCGAGCGCGGCGGCCGGGACATCCTCACCGACGAACTCGGGTAGGTAGGTCGACTGCTGGTCGGCGTCGCCCCATAGGCCGATCGCCGTGCTGACCGCCGCCGGCGCGAGCACCGCGACTGCCAGTCCGAGGTCGCCCTTGGCCAGCGCTTCGCTGATCAACACCGAGGTGACTGCAGAGCGCTGCTCGACGGCTCCGCCGAGTTCCTCGGGGACGCCGATCATCGTCACGCCGAGTTCGGTGCTGTGCTTGAGAACTTCCGGAGGAGTGACGCAGTTGTTCGAAGCCTCGGTCGCGATCGGTAATAGCTCGTTGGTCGCAAACTCGCCGAACGCTTCGACCAGCATCTGCTGCTCATCCGTCGGGGTGAGGTCGAAGGTGCCGTTGCCGCCGATCTTCTGCTGACGCGCAGGTTTGTCCTGCTTCGACTTCGAAGCGAACGTGCGGCCGACTGCGCCGACTGCCTTGAAGCCGTTCTTGGAGCCGTGGTAGACGACCTTCTCGGTCGACTTGCGCAGCTTCAACTTGTCGATGGTCGATGAGCTTGCGAGATTGTTGAGGAAGCGCAGTCCCGCGCCCATGCCCTTCTCGGCAGGTGTCTTCTTGACGCCATTTTCTGATTTTTTAGTCAATGTCTCAGCCATATGCCTTCAGGTCGTGGGTTGATCCCGAGGTGGATTGGATTGGAGTCGCGCAACTGGGCACCTTTGGATGCCCGCACGACGACGGAGACGTCTGTGTGCGACGTCCCCGGACATAAGTGACTCAATAGTCACTTACGCTCTACGTAGCTTAGCCAGATTTGACGCAAATGTCAAGGCGCCAGCCGCGATCGCGATCGAGCGCGCGTATCTCGATCTCGATCGCGCAGCGTAGTGATTCGCATCGGTCATCCGTCCAACGACTCCGCACTGGCTCGTTTGGGCTAGGGAAACGGCCGATTGTCTTTGCAGGGCATAGGTAGGCAACAACTGAGAAGCATGGGCATTTCAGACTCAAATCGACGTCGGTCGGACGTCGCACCGACACCACCTTCGGAGCGCGCACTCAAAGATCGCTTGCTCGACGCGCTTCCGAGCACCGAACACGGTCTTCGGCTGTGGACGGGTGCGCTGATGTGGTTCTCGATGACGGTCGCGATCATTGCGCTGTCATACAACACCGAGCTAGCCCCTGACCACGTCAATTTTTGGCGTCTGAGTCTTGGTGTCCCGGCCCTGATCTTCGTGCTGCTGCACATTCCGGCCGGTCGCTATCTCAACGATCAGCAGTCGTACGTCGCAACGGTCGTCGGTGCCTACCTGGGAACTGCCGTGTTCATCGTGCTGTTGCAGATCACGCCCGGAATGTGGGCGCTGCTCATGGGGTTGATGGTTCCGGCGATCTTCAGTGGCTACTTCATGCGAATGAAGCAGATGCTGCCGCTGCTGATCTTCATCACCGCAGTAGCTCTCTCTTCGCTGACGTCGCCTTTCGCCGCAGAGACCGCTCACCTCGAAGCTCGACTTGCGGCCTACGTCATCGCGCTGTGGGCGATGGTGTTCGCGCTGCATTGGCAGAAGCGTCAACTGCTGCTCGCGAACGAGGACGTAGCGCGAAGAACGAATACGGACCCGCTGACCGGCCTCGCCAATCATCGCGCGCTTCGCATGCGAGCCGAAAGCCTGCTCGCGAACTGCGGTCGCGGACCGGATAGCGAGGTCAGTCTGATGATGATCGACCTTGACAACTTCAAGCAGGCAAACTCGACCTACGGACATCTCGGTGGCGATCTCACGTTGCGTTGCGTCTCGGAGCAACTGATGCGTGTGCTTGGGCCGGACGCGGTCGCGGCGCGGGTCGGTGGCGATGAGTTCGCCGTCATTCTTCCGGTTGGGGCGCCCGACCAACTCGACGAAATGGCGAGTCTCGTCCGCGGTGCAGTGCGTGGAACCGAGTCGGTGTTGCCACTGGACGGAATCACAATCGACGCGAGCATCGGCTACGCGACCGCACCGCGAGACGGTGAATCGCTCGAAGCGCTGATGGCTACCGCCGAATCAGCTATGTACGCAGACAAGGCAACGCACCAATCGAGGGCCGCAAAACAAGACGAAGGCGTTCTGGATGAGCGAACACAGACTGAAGCGGTGGCAATGGCTCGAATCGCTTGGCAGCGGCAGGAAGTCGGCGCGCAAACGGGCTCGCGACTCGAAATTCCCGGGCAGGGCTTCTTCCGATCGCGCACGGAGTTCGCGTTCTACACCTTCCTCGGATTCATCGTCGGAAGTCTGGCCTTGGCGTTCAGTTTCCTGATCACAGGCGCCGACAACGAATATCAGGCCGAGTCATATACGGCCTTGCTCATCGGGCCGCTCTTCGCGATCGCTGTCCTCGTTTGGAATCCGAGGA
This sequence comes from Solirubrobacterales bacterium, assembly GCA_049608465.1. GTDB lineage: Bacteria > Actinomycetota > Thermoleophilia > Solirubrobacterales > JACPNS01 > JACPNS01. The sequence goes on from JBMYXO010000010.1 coordinate 34,496, forward strand.
ATCGCGCGCTCCAGCACTCCGTGATCGACGGCTTCGCCGTCGGCGCGCTGATCATCATCGCCGCGTTGTCAGGTGGTCAGGCTAGTCCCGCCGCACCGCTCGTGTACCTGCTGATCATCCACCAATCGTGGTTCTGGCGAAGCCACGCCGTCATCTGGCGACTGGTCTCACTTTCACTTGTGGTGCTTGCGCCGATCTACTACCAGGGGTTTTCTGGCGAGGGCAGCGGCGCGGTCAGCGTGGCCTCGTTCTATGCGACGTTGGGCACCGCGCTGATTCTGGCGATCAGCCTCTATTTGAACCAGTTCTCGACCGGTCGCGCGAACGACGAGGCGAAGCGTCTGGCGCATACCGACCCGCTTACAGGCGTTCCCAACCGCCGTGCGTTCAACGAGTTCGTCGAACGCCAACTCGAGCATGCCGATGGCACCGACGAGTTCGCGATCGTGATGATCGACTTGGACAATTTCAAGGATGTGAACACCGCACATGGCCACCAGGCCGGTGACGAATTGCTCGTTTCGATCGCTGACGCGCTCGACCACGCCGCGCGCGACGGTGATTGCGTGGCGCGTGTCGGCGGCGACGAGTTTGCCGCCGTGCTTCCCGGTGCCGGCGTGGACGGCGCGCGGGCGCTTGCCGAGCGCTTCGTAGCCTCGGTCGAAGAGTGCGCCAGGCAGCGCGACAACAGCGCGAGCGCGTCGGTAACCGCGAGTGCAGGATTCGCATTGCACCCACTTCACGGAAACTCACTGGACGACTTGATGCGGACGGCCGACGAGGCACTCATGACCGTGAAGAGCACGGCGAAGGGCACCGCGCGAGTCGGACGCGTGGTCAACGTCGTCTGAGTTCGCTCAGATTTGCGACTTGAACAAATGACGTCTGTCGGGCAGGGATGCGACGCGGATGCGCAAAAATTACGGCCATGAAACTGAAATCGTTTTTTGCACTCATATGTTTGATCGCAGTAACAGCATTCGCCGCCGGTTGTGGTGGTGATGGTGCTGGCTACCCGTCGGCCGACGATGTGAAGGTCCCTGACGCTGGAGCGACAGAGGAAACGGCGGACGAAAAGTCCGATTCCAAGCCCGGCAAGACGCCAACCGTTTCCGGCGGTGCCGACGAGAAGCCGGAAATCTCCGAGGCCAGCGGCGAGCCGCCGACCAAGCTGATCGAGGAGGACATCAAAAAGGGCAGTGGCGCCGCCGCAAAGGATGGCGACACCGTTTCCGTCAATTACGTGGGCAAGAACTGGTCGAACAACCAAGAGTTCGACACGTCGTGGGGCAAGGAACCATTCGAATTCGAGCTCGGCGGCGGCAACGTCATTCAGGGCTGGGACCAAGGCGTCGTCGGGATGAAAGAGGGCGGCCGCCGCCTGCTGATCATCCCGCCCGACCTCGGATACGGCGCTCAAGGCCAGGGCTCGATCCCGGCCAATGAGACGCTGATGTTCGTCGTCGATCTCGAGGAGATCAAGTAAGCGGCGCGCTCAGCGCGCCAGAAGTTCCGTTTCGACAGCGGCGAGGCGATCCCGACAGACGCGGATCGCCTCGTCGTTTTCGTCGATCAATGTGTAGTGGCGGCCGGTTTTCAGCGCCACGGCGCCGAGTGTGCCGCTGCCGGCGAAGAAGTCCAAGCAGGCATCGCCCTCATTCGTGGAAGCGAGCACCATCCGCTTGACCACACCTTCGGGCTTCTGGGTGGGATAGCCGGTCTTCTCCTTGCCGTTGGTCGGCACGATTGTGTGCCACCAGACGTCGGTCGGCAACTTGCCGCGTGCGGCCTTTTCCGGGGTTACGAGGCCCGGCGCCATGTACGGCTCGCGGTCCACCGCTTCGCTGCTGAAGTGGTAGTTGTCGCGATCTTTTACGTAGACGAGAATCGTGTCGTGCTTTGCCGGCCAACGGCGCTTGCTGCGAGCCCCGTAGTCGTAGGCCCAAATGATCTCGTTCAGAAAGTTCTCTCGCCCGAAGATCTCGTCGAGCAGCAGCTTGCAGTAGTGCGCCTCGCGGTAGTCGATGTGGAAGTAGAGCGTGCCCGACTGATTGAGCAATCGGCGCGCGTGCCTCAGGCGCGGTTCGAGAAACGAGAGAAAATCTGAGAACTCATCGGCGTAGGAAGATTCGGCCAGCAGCTTGGTTGCGTAGCTGCGACCACCGAAACCCACGCGGTCGCCGCCGCTGGTGGCCTCGGTCTGCAGCGTCTTGCGGGTCTGCCGCTTTCCGGTGTTGAACGGCGGGTCGATGTAGACCAGCTGGAACTCCGAGTCGGGCAACGTCGGCAGGACCGCGAGATTCTCGCCATGGATGATGCGATTTTCCACGTTCCGAAGCTAAGGCCGCAGGAGGACGACTACCTCGTCGCCCGGCCAGGAGCTGGCCGTTGGCAAGCGCCGTTATTCAGTGCCCGAAGCTGACGTTCGGGAGCATTCGGTCGAGCGGCTTGGGAAGCCACCACGCCCACTTGCCGAGCACACGTAGCAGCGCGGGTACCAGGATCAGCCGCACCAGTGCAGCATCGAGCAGCACGGCAACGCCGAGAATCACGCCCATCTCCTTCGGCGGCAACGGCCCCGAAAGAGCGAACGTGAAGAACACGGCGACCATCACTGCTGCGGCGGCGAAGATCACGCGACCGGAGTGCGCAAGGCCGCCGATCATCGCCTCACGCGGGTCGTGGCTGCGGTCCCAATGCTCCTTGGCGGAGCTCAGCAGGAAGACCGTGTAGTCCATCGAGATCGCGAAGATCATCGCGAAGAAGAAGACCGGCCCCCAGGCGTCGAGAAACCCCTGCGGTTCGAATCCCAGCAGACCGGATCCGTGCCCGTCCTGGAAGACCAATTTCGCCACGCCGAACGCGGCACCGACGGCCAAAAGGTTCGTAAGAACTCCGACGATTGCGATGATCGGCGCCTGGAGCGCCACCAGCAGCAGCAGGAATCCGAGCACGAGTACGACGCCAATGACCAGCGGCGTGGCAGAGGCCAGCGACTGTTCTAGGTCGTAATTTTCGGCCGCGGCTCCGCCGACGATTGCCGACGTCGGCAGTTCAGCGCGAAGTCGTTCGATCGTGGCGCCGGTGGCAACGTCTGATGGGTCGGTCTTGGGAATCACGCTGATCATTGCGCGATCGGCCGATCCTTCAACGGCCGGCATCACTGCCGCGACTCCCGCGTCGGCCCGCGCGGACTGCGCGGCGGCCTCGGCATCGGATTTGTCGACGATCACCTGGAGCTCGCCGGGCGCTCCGGTGCCGAACGACTGCTGTACGAGCGCGTACCCGATCCGCGAGCCATCCTCTTCGGGAACGACCTTGATCGACGGCATCCCGGTCTGAAGACCGAACACCGGAATCGCCAGCAGCAGCAGGGCTGTTACCGAACCAGCGATGGCCAAGCCCGGGCGACGCCAGATTTTCTCTCCCCAGCGCTCGAAACGCGCGGAACGGTGCTCGCCCGAATGCACCCAAGGCAGCGATGCTTTGTCGATCTTGTGGCCGAGCTTTCCGAGTACCGCGGGCAGCAGCGTCAACGCGGCGGCCAGCACGAACAGCACTGAGACCATGATCCCCAGCGCCATTGAACGGAAGGCCGGGCTCGGCACGAGCATCACCGCGGACAGCGAGATCAGCACGGTCACACCGGAGAACAGAACCGCCTTTCCGGCGGTGTCCATCGTCAGCGCCACGGCCTCCTGCTTCGGCAAGTCCGATCCGAACAGCGCCCCGCGGAAGCGCATCACGATGAACAGCGCGTAGTCGATTCCCAGCGCAAGCGCGAACATCAACGCGAAGTTCATCGCCCAGATCGAGACGTCAAAGAACTTCGTCGTCAGGTAGAGCGTGCCGGCCGATGCGACGAGCGAGAGAATCGTCAGCAAGAGCGGCAACCCGGCCGCAACCACGGACCCGAACGCAAGTACAAGAATCGCCAGCGTGATCGGCCAGGAGATCAGCTCGCTCTTCATCATCGCTTCGCGGTTGGCGACGTTGAAGTCGCTCCACATTCCGGAGGCGCCGGTGAGCACGACTTCGACACCGTCGGCAGCGGGCAACTGTTCCTTCAGATCATCTGCCGCACGAACCATCTCGGTCGGGTTGTCGCCGGCCCCGGCGCGCACGACTGCGACGCTGCCGTCTTCACTGACGGATACGCCGGGTTGTGGCAGGACGACTTGTGAAACGCGCTCGTCGGACTTGAGCAACGCGGCGGCCTCGTCGACCGTGGCATCGAACTGCGCGTCGCCGAATTGATGTGTATTCGAGTGGACCACTGCCATCAGGCCGTAGGAGGACATCCCGCCGAACTCGTTGGCTGCGGCGTCGCGAGCGGCGACGGATTCGGAGCCGGTGGCCTCCCAACCGGCGCCGGAGAGCGCGTGTTCGACCTTCGGCGCAAAGAAGCCGAGGCCGACCGCGAGCAGCGCCCAGATGGCGAACACTGTTCCTGCGTTGTTTGCCGCCCTGCGGCCGAGTCGACCCAGCGGGCCGACCTTCGCGGCGGCTTCGAGGTCACTTGGATTCGGGTGCTTGCTCATTGGGGACGCTCCGCTGCGCAACCGGTGCGTACGCCAAAGACTGAACCGATGACGAGCGATGCCGGACAGGCACCGACCAAGACGTAGAGCCACTGGTTGACGCCGACCAACGCGGTGACGACCAGAAACCAAGGAGAGATGATTGCCGCGAGCACGACCGACAGCAAGGTCGCGGACCCCGCTGTCGCCATCAGCACGCGTTCGAGCGGCCAATGATGAGACCAGTGGGTGATCAGTGAGTTGTTCATCGCGTGCCCCCCTCGAGGACCTTTTCGAGTTCTTCGTATTGACGCTGGAGCCCGCCACACACCGCTTCGCAGATGTCGAACACCGACTGATCGGCGATCGAGTAGCGCGTGCGGGTGCCCTCTTTGGTGCGCTTGACGATTCCCGATTGGTGAAGCACCCCGAGGTGCTTGGAGACGTTCTGTTGATTGGCTTCAGTCGCTTCCACGAGCTCGCCGACGGTCTTGTCGCCCTGCCTGAGCGAGTCGAGCAGCTTGATGCGCATCGGCTCACCCATCACCCGAAATCTCTGGGCGACCAACTCGACGACGCCTTCGGAAATCGGCGACTGAAATGTGAGTGTCTTTGACATGTCGAGAACTATAACACAACTTCACAGTTGTGGAGTTGTGAAAGGCCACGATTCGCGCTTTGCCAGATCAGCGACTAGCCTTTGGGACGGTTCGAACGGGCACCTCACTCGCCTACCACCAGCACAGCGACGTGGTGAGCACCCCTGTCGAGCTAGCTGTCAACTACCCAAGAAGGTGATAAAAATCAGCGATCTACTACTCGAGCATCAACTCGACGACGGCAAGGCCGTATTCGACGATGTCTACAACGCGGATGATCCGCGCGGATATTTTGAGGAGCTTGGCTCACTCGACTACGTGATCCCGCACCACGGCCAGCAGATGTTTCGATCGGTCCTCGCAGCTCAAGCGGAGCAGCGATCCGAGGAGCCCTCACAAGTGCTCGACGTCTGTTGTTCGTATGGCGTAAACGCGGCACTTCTCAAGTGCGATCTGACGTTGTCGGAACTCGAGAATCACTACCGCGACCGCGACAATTCGAACGTCGCCGTGGACGAACTTGCCGACGCCGACCGAGAGTTCTATGCACGTCACAGCCTGCCGGACGCACCCAACGTCGCCGGACTCGACATCGCGGCAAACGCGGTCGACTACGCGGAACAAGTCGGACTGCTCGATCAGGCGTTCGCGGAGAACCTCGAAGCCGCACCACCTTCGCTCGAATTGACAGAGCACATAGAAAACACCGACCTCGTGACGGTGACTGGCGGGATCGGGTACGTAACCGCGACGACATTCGAGCGGATCTTCGAATCCGCCGGCGATGTCAAGCCGTGGCTCGCGGCGTTCGCCCTGCGTCGCTACTCGTACAACGACATCGCTGACGCGCTTGCCCAGCACGGATTCGTGACTGAGCGGCTGATCGGCACGACGTTTCCGCAGCGGTCATTCGCGTCAGACGAAGAGCGTGAATTCACACTCGACCACCTCGAATCGGCTGGCCTCGAAACCGCGGGGCGCGAGGACGACGGCTGGTTTCACACCGAGTTCTATCTCTCACGGCCGGCCGCCGAAGCCGCCGAAACGCCATTGAGCGAACTGCTCGGCGAACCGCGGTCCGGGATCCAGCTCCAGGAACTCTCAAGTTCACCTGTTTGAACTGACCGATCACGGGACGGTCAACTGCGGTTGATCGTCCCGTTCATCGAACTGACAGGTACTGGCGGTGTGCTGGCCGGTACGATCTGATCTCAGTACGAGTCTGTCCTCACCGTTCGCCCGATCCACCGGCCGTGGACTGCGCAACGACCCCCGCCGACAGCTCACCCTCGAACCACGGACGGACCGACCTTGCTGCTGAGCGCAGAACACATCACGAAGACGATCGGTACCCGCACGTTGTTTGCGGACATCAACCTCACGCTCTATTCGGGGGACAAGGTCGGCCTTGTCGGGCGCAACGGCGTTGGCAAGACGACGTTCATGAAGCTGATTGCCGAACCACAAAGCGATGGCGGCAGTAGAGCCGGCGCGATGGCTGTGCGGCACTGGGGCAACGTCGGCTACCTGCCGCAGGACCCGCGCATCGAGAGCGGAGTCGATCTGACAAAGACCGTCACCGACCACGTGCTGTCTTCACTGAACCTCGACTCCGACCGCGACCACCTCGCAGAATTGCAGGCGGCGATGGAGGCCGATCCATCCGAGAAGGCGATCGAGCGCTTCACCACCGCGCAGGAGAAGTTCGCTGATCGCGGCGGCTACACCGCCGAGGACAAGGCCAAAAGCTTCGCCATCGGAATTGGGCTGCGCGAGGACCGCGTCGACGCGCCGTTGACCGAACTGTCGGGGGGTGAACTCCGACTCGCCGAGATCGCGCGAATTCTGTTTGGATCCCCCGATGCGCTGCTGCTCGACGAGCCGACCAACCACATCGACACCGACGCCCGACTTTGGCTGCTCGACTTCATGCGCGGCTACCGCGGCGGCCTGATCGTGATCAGCCACGACCTCGAGTTGCTCGACGAATCAATAACACGCGTGGTCCATTTGGATGAAGGAAAGACCTTCGAGTACAAGGGCACGTATTCGCAGTACGTCCGCTCGCGCGAGGCCGATCTGGTGCGGCGTGAGAAGGAAGACGCCCAGCGCGAGGCCGAAATGCGCCGGATGAAGACGCTCGCAGACAAGATGCGTGGGCAGAGCGCCAAGCGCGCGAAAGCGGCGAAGGCGCTGGACCAACGCGTTGAGCGCTTGAAGCGGGACACGCCGAGTTCGGTCGCTCGGCGCAAGGAGGCCAGTTACAAGTTTCCTGATCCGCCGCACTGCCATCGCACCGTGCTCATGGTCGATGACCTCGCGAAGTCGTATGACGAAAACGACGTCTTCGAGGGCCTCACCTTCACGCTGGACCGCGGTCAGCGTATGTGCCTGATCGGCTTCAACGGCGCGGGTAAGTCGACCCTGCTGAAGTTGATTGCGCGGTTGACCGAACCGACGGACGGCAGCGTCGAGTACGGCGTCGGCGTGTCGGTCGGCTACTACGACCAGGAGCACGGCGACCTCGACGCCGACGAGACGGTGATCGAAAACGCGCGCAAGGGCCTCAGCGGATTCGCGGACCCCGAGACGCGCAGCCTGCTCGCAAAGTTTCAGCTGACCGGCGACACCGTTTACCAGAACGTCCTGACCCTGAGCGGTGGTGAGAAGACCAAGCTCGCACTGGCCAAGCTCGTCGCCGGCAAGCACAACGTGTTGCTGCTGGACGAGCCGACGAACAACCTCGACCCGGCGTCACGCGACTACGTGGCCGAAGCACTGAACAGCTGGTCGGGCACGATCATCGTCGTCAGCCACGACACAGAGTTCATCGACGCATTGAGCCCGGACTTTTCACTGGTGCTGCCAGAGGCAGACTTCAGTCACTGGCAGGAGGGTGATCTTGAGATGGTGGCGCTGGCGTAGGCGCCGGTGGGTCCTCCGCCGACGCGCGCAGGAATGCCACGATCTGCTCGATCTCGTCCTCGAACACCGGACCCCGACGCGCGACGTGGCTCGCGACCTTCTCCGCCGTTTCGATCCGCACACCGAGGCTGTCACGCGCAGGTGTGCGGTCGATCCCCTCAACCGATTCGAAGCAAAGTGCGGCAGCTACGGGAACATCGAACTTGAACTCCGCCGAAGCGATCAGAGCCTCGAGGGCAGTTCGCTGCTCGACTGCGAGTTCGACAAGGTCGCGTCGGTTGCGACCGGAGACGAGAACGTTGGTCGGGATCGACGTGGACGACCAGCTGACGAGCGCTTCGATCTGGACGGCCGAGGAATATGCCATTGACCCAATAATCGTCACGCCGGATCGGCCAACGGCAACGTGGTCGAAGCCGGGTTCGAAGAACGGCAGGTCGCCCGCCAGGAGAATCTGTGCCGGGCCATCGCCGACCGCTCGATCGAGTGCGTTGCCGACGAGCAGCGATGCGTCGTAGGCGCTGAGCGTCGGCTGCAGGCTGGGCGCGGATTTTCTCGCGCCGCCCCCTCGAGAACTGGTGTGGGTGCGCCTATGAGTCGACCCGCTTCCGATCCTCAATTCGCTCTTGTAGGTCTGCGCCGACTTCGTCGGGTCCGCCCGAACCTCGTCCCAACACTTGACGCAGACTCGCGATCGGTCGATCTGAATCGACTGTTGCCCGGCGAGCAACGTTCGGTCGCAACGCGAGCACTTGGTCTCGCTGCGCACGTTGGCGCGCTTCCAGTTGAGGTCGGAGAGCATTGCGCAGATAGATACCACTCTGGGCACTTCACTCGCCAACAACCAGCTCGAAACCCTCGTCCTTCCAGCCTTCGATCCCGCCGATCATCTTTTTGACCGGCCTTCCGAGTCGCGCAAGTCTCAACGCGGCCTTGTCGGCACCGTTGCAGTGTGGCCCAGCGCAGTAGACAACGAAGAGCGTGTCGTCGGACCAATCCTGAAGGTTGCGATCGACGATTCGGCGGTGCGGCAGGTTGATCGCGCCGCCAGCGTGGCCGCTCGCGAACTGGTCGGGCGAGCGAACATCGAGCAGCACAAAATCCGCAACCCCGTTCTCGAACGCCTCGTGCACATCCCAGCAGTCTGTCTCGAAGGCGAGAAGGCCGTTGAAATGCGCTTCCGCCGCCGCGCTGTCGGCAGCGGGTACTGCGTTCACCTGAGACTTCTCACCGGGGAGATCGCTCATAGCTCGATTCTCGCATGCACGCGCGGCGTTTCAT
>JBMYXO010000011.1:0-15900 GCA_049608465.1 Solirubrobacterales bacterium
AGCGCGTCACGCGCATCCAAATATCGTCGCGGGCGTTGAAATGGAACAGCCGAGCGCGAGGCGTGCCGCGCTGCGGTGCACGAATTCCGAACAACGGCGCTGCACCCCGTTGTTCGCGAAGGTCAAAGATAGGTACCGGTCGCGTGTCCGGAATCTTCGGTCAACCGGGTCAGAGCGCAAGCCTGCTGGGCGTGCTCGCGCCGGTCAGCGGCAGGATCACGCTGTACAACTACCGCCCCGGTCGCGGTCAAACGGCGCGTTTCCTGGCCGTTATTCGCATGACGAAGCCGCTCGCCGGTGTGTCGATCAACGTCCTCGTTCCAGTCTCGCGACGTGGAACGATCACGATCGACGTGCCGGACGTGTCAGATATGCCGCCAGCGATCATCGCGGCGCTTCCCGTAGGTTCGCGTTTCATAATGACGAGCCTGCGGACCAAGATCACCGCAAAGCGTCAGCGTCGCGGCAGGCCATACGCCTACCTGCGCACGGTCAAAAAGCTCGACGTGAAAATCGCGGCGTTCTACGAGTAGGTCGGCACGCAAGTGGCGCTGGGGAAAACGCTCCAGCGCCCAGCGTTGCCGGTTGGCCGAACGTGACCGAATCAGCCGTTCGGCAAAATCGCGCCGTTGTCCGGCGGTAGTTCGCCCAGTTCGTCTTCGAGGTCCGGTGCGTCGACCAGATACCGAAAGCGCACTGCCAGAGCGACGGCCTGCGTGCGCGTGTCGACCTCAAGCTTGCTGATCGCGTTGCGCACGTGCGTGTGCACCGTCGCGGGACTCAGCGAAAGCTCGTTGGCGATGTCCTTGGCGCGCTTGCCCTCGGCAAGCAGCTGAAGAATCTCGACCTCCCTCGGCGACAGCGCCTCCAGATTGCTGACGCCTGGCGACGGTGCGTCGAATCCGCCGTTCACGAACGTTCCGCCACCGGCGACGGTGTGAACTGCTTCATGAAGTTCCTGGGCGCTCGATGACTTGAGCACGTAGCCGGTTGCTCCGGCGCGTAGCGCAAGTGCGAGTAGGTCGGGCTGGGGATGAGCGGTGAAGATGATCACTTTGGTGCCCGGAGACTGTTCGATGATCTGCTTGGTCGCGGCAATCCCGTCAATTGCGGGCATCTCGACGTCCATGATCACCACTTCGGGCTTCTCGCTCTTTGCAAGGTCTATTGCCTCGAGTCCGTTGGCAGCCTCGCCGACCACGTCGATGTCGTCGTTCTCGAGCAAGCGCAGCTTGATCGCGTCACGTACGATGTGGTGATCGTCAGCGATTAGAACCTTGGTCATGTTTCTCCGATCTAGGTCGAGCCGATACTTGACGGTGCGCCAAAGCCGTGCAGCACCTGCGGAACGGAAACGGAGCCGTCTTCGTTCTGATGATTTTCAAGTATTGCAATTATCGTCCGGCCAAGCGCCGTCGCTGTTCCGTTCAGCGTGTGTGCGGTTTTCATCCCGCCTCCATCCTTGGATCGGACACGGATACCCAAACGTCTTGCCTGATAATCGGTCGTGTTTGAGCAGGAGGTTAATTCTCGGTAAGCCTTCTGGCTAGGCAGCCATGCCTCAATGTCGTATTTCTTGGCTGCCGACGAGCCGAGGTCGTCGACCGCGATATTCACGACGCGATACGGCAGTCCGAGGTCCTGCATGATCGATTCCTCGATCGAGAGGATGCGTTCGTGCTCCTCGGTGCTTTTGTCTGGGTCACAGAAGACGAACATCTCGACTTTTTCAAACTGGTGGACGCGGAAGATGCCGCGCGTGTCCTTGCCGGCGGCGCCGGCTTCGCGGCGGAAGCAGGGTGAGATGCCGGCGTAGCGCAGCGGGAGCTGGTCGAGGTCGAGAATCTCGCCGTCGTGCAGGCTTGCAAGCGGGACCTCTGAGGTGCCGGTCAAGTAGAGGTCGTCGTCGGCGAGCCGGTAAATCTGCTGCTCGGTGTCCGGAAGAAAGCCCGTGCCGAACAGCGCGCGCTCGCGGACGAGCACCGGGGTGATCACCGGCGTGAAACCGAGATCGCCGAGCTTGTCGACCATGAACTGGATGATCGCCAACTCAAGTCGAACGAGATCGCCCTTCAGATACGCAAAGCGAGAGCCAGCGACCTTCGCCCCGGCCTCAAGGTCGATCATGTCACCGGCCAGCTCGACGTGGTCGCGACCGCCATCTGCGCCCTCGCCCCAACGGCTGATTTCGGTGTCCTCGTCGGCAGCCGTTGGGTCCGGTGGGTTGGGCACGCCGGCCATCACTTCGTTCAGGCGTTCCTCGACGTCGGTCAGCTCTTCTTTGAGCTGTTTGCCCTCCGCGGCGATCACCTTCATCTCGTCGATTGCGGTCTGGGCGTCGCCCCCGTCGCGCTTGGCGGCCGCAATCGCGTCGTTGGCTGCGTTCTGGCGCGCGGAGATCTCTTCCGATCGGGGCAGAATTTCGCGGCGGCGTTTGTCGAGCTCGAGCGCCTCGGTCAGGCGTGCGTCGGACCCGTCCTTACGGCGCGCGAGTGCGTCCAGGGCCGGCTGGGGGTCGTTGCGAATCGCTTTGAGGTCGAGCATCGCGTCAAAACCTATCGACCGCGCGGACGACGTCCGATCCGCTCAACGACGAGCGGACCTACTCGGTGCTCTTGCCGGAATACTTGGCGAGGAACGTGGCGACATCTTCGGCGTCTTTGCCGGTGACGATGTTGCCGGGCATGATCGCGCCAGAGAATCCGCCTTGACGAATTGCGGTGATCGCCGACGCGTACGACTCCTTGCGCTGGTCGAAGTTCGGGCCGTTCGTGCGGTCCTTCGAGTTGACTTCACCATCCGGCTTCGACCCAGTCGTGCCGGCCGCAGAAATTGTGTGGCAGCCGCCGCAGCGCTGCGCGAACAGTTCCGCGCCGCTGTAGGCGGCGGTCTCGCTCTTGGGCACGCTGATGCCCTGGCTTCCGCATCCAGAGACCACGAGCGCCGCAAAGGCGACCACCGCGATCAGCAAGGTTCGGGGTCGAATGAACTTCACGGGCGGGGATAATACGCGACCGAAATCGGGAATTGCGGTCGGTACGCGGATGATGCGTTGCGCGCGTGGTGTTGAATACCCCGTGCGATGAGTGATCAGGCCGAGACACGCAGGTTCCGCGACGCGATCGGACACTTCGCCACGGGCGTTTGTGTGGTAACTGCGTTCTCCGAAAACGGCCCGACCGGGATGACCGCGAACGCAATCACTTCGCTCTCGCTCGATCCGCTGTTGATGATCGTCTGCTTCGACCGGAATGCGCGCACGAGGGTCGCGGCAGAGGCGACGGGGCGCGTGGCGGTGAATGTTCTGGCTGCGGAACAGAAGGCGCTATCCCACGTGTTCGCGTCGAAGGCCAGCGAAGAGGAGAAGTTCGCCGGAGTCGACTGGAGTGAACGAGCGGGTGTGCCGGTGCTGGACGGTTCGCTCGCATGGTTTGCGGGTTCGCTCAACGATCTGCGGCCCGGCGGCGACCACGAAATCGGCACGGTGGCCGTCGAAGAGTTCGGTGCCAACGGCGGTGAGCCGCTGATTTACCACCGCGGCGCCTATTCGCGCCTGCTCGGTGAACGACCTTAGAAACCGCCGCTGGTTGTCCCGGCGCGCAACGCCAGCGCCGCGATGATCAGGCAGCCGAGCGCCATCACTCGGGTCTCGGCGATGAAGATCTGCATGGCGAGACTGCGGGCTTCGTCGTCGGGCAGCTTGTCGTATTCGATGTCTCCGACCACGTGCTGAGCGGCGCCGACGCGCATCAATTCGGTCACGAGCATCAACGGAAGCGGCAGCACGCCATACAGGTAGTGGATGTCGGTGGATGCCTCGAAGCCGCTCAGCACCAGTACGACTCCGAGCACGATCTGCAGGACGATCGTGACCTGAGCGAAGCGCAGCAGGTGCCAGAAGAACACCGAGGGTGTACGCGTCAACCAGGCGACGATTCCCCAAACGCCGGCGAGCAAGTTCGCGGCAAACATTGTGACACCCATTACAAGGTGGACTTCAGGCATGGGCACAAGCCTATGACGCCACTACTGATCTGCTCTGGAATCCAGAGTTTGCGCGGTTAATCACTATGTAACACAGTGTCACAATGTCGTATGATGGATCGCGTCGTCGCGCCCCGCTTGGCGTCGGCATCGGTCGGTGAGTAGCAAGGCCGACCAGACCCCCACCAAACTGAAGACAGATAGAGAGCCGACAATGCTCAACAACTACCTCCCGGTGCTCGTTTTCCTGATTCTCGGACTGGTCGTGGGTGTTCTCTTCACGTTTGGAAATCGGTTGATCGGACCGAAGAAGCCGAAGTCCTGGACGCCGTCCAAGGAGGCGCAAGAGGATCCTTACGAGTGCGGCCTTCCCTCTGAGGTGAAGAAAGGGTTCCGCTTCGGCATCAGCTTCTACCTGATCGCGATGCTCTTCATCCTGTTTGACGTTGAAGTGCTGTTCCTCTATCCGATCGCGACCCAGCTTCAGGAGTTCGGCGTCGTTGCGCTCGGCAAAGTGATCCTGTTCGTCGCCCTGCTGTTCGTCGGCTTTGCGCAGGCATGGCGTCGGGGAGCGCTCGATTGGGAATGACACCCGGCAACTCAAACGGCACCGAAGGCCCCGGCGGCGGTCTGCCCAACCCGTTCTACACGGATCAGCCGGGTTCGCCTGAGGAGTTCCGTGCCCGGCAACTGCGCGCTCGCGAAATGCTCAAGGGCGACATCGAGAGCGATGATTTCGAGAAGTACGTCGAAGAGGCAGTGATGTTGACGACGCTCGACAAGGCGCTCAACTGGGCGCGGTCACAGACGGTCTTTCCGATGACATTTGGCCTCGCATGTTGCGCGATCGAAATGATGTCGATCGTCAGCGCGCGCTATGACGTTGCGCGCTTCGGCAGCGAGGCCTTCCGCGCCTCGCCGCGTCAGGCCGATCTCTTGATCCTCTCCGGACGTGTTTCGATCAAGATGGCACCCGTCATCCGCCGCATCTACGACCAGATGCTTGAGCCCAAGTGGGTCATCGCGATGGGCGCGTGCAGCAGCAGCGGCGGCGTGTTCAGCAACTACGCGATCGTGCAGGGTGCCGACAAATTCCTGCCGATCGACGTACACGTTCCGGGCTGCCCGCCGCGTCCCGAGGCGTTGATCTACGGTCTGATCAAGCTTCAGCGCAAGATCAAGGGCAATCCCGATCTCGGCTGGCGCGAGCGCTACGACGCCTTCGGCACCGAGGAGTACCCGTACGGAACCGCCAACGCGCCGCACGACGTCGACCTCGAACAGCTGATCACCGAGCGCCGTCTGCAAAAGGGCAACGGAAGGCCCGCTGCCGGAGGTCAAAGTGCCTGACGCGCCCGGCCTTGAGCTGATCGCCAACGCGCTGCGCGAACGCGTCGGCGCAGACGCGGTCGTCGAGACCTCGTACCACCGCGAGCAGGCCTGCGTCGAAGTGACGCCGTCGGCGTTGCTGCCGGTGTTGAAATTCCTGAAAGAGGACGACGCTCAGGGTTACAACTTTCTCGCCAGCGTGCACGGTGTCGACTATCTGCCGGAAGCGCCGCGACTTGGCGTGCACTACGAGCTTCTGAACATGCACCGCGTCGAGCGGATCCGCGTCAAGGTTCGTCTCGAAATCGACAACCCTCACGTCGCAAGCGCCGTCGGTTTGTTCCCAACTGCCGACTTCCAGGAGCGTGAGGTTTACGACTTCTTCGGCGTGGTTTTCGCTGGCCACCCCGATCTTCGTCGCATCCTTATGCCCGAGGACTACGAGGGATTTCCTCAGCGCCGCGACTTTGCGCTCGGCGGCGAGCCGGTGATGTTCACCCACAACGAACCCGAAGGCCCGGGTTGGTACGAGTGAGGCGTCGCCGCAAATGACAGATCGAACACCACCGACGCCCGAGGAGATCGCCGAGCGCTCGAGCCCGCCCGACCCGCTGGGCGTGAGTTATCGCGAACGTGAGGAGTCGATCACGCTTACACCGCTTGGTCAGCAGATCGCCGAGCAGCGCGAAGCCAGTCGCGCCGAGCGCGGCAACGTCAGTCAGGCCGACACCGTGCTCGCGCCCGAGACCGAGCTGCTGACGATGAACATCGGACCGCACCACCCGGCCACTCACGGCGTGTTGCGATTGTTGACCACACTCCAGGGCGAAGTCGTCAAAGAGACGAAGCCGTTGATCGGCTATGTCCACACCGGTATCGAAAAGAACTGCGAGGACAAGTCCTATTGGAAGGTGATCCCGCTGATCGAGCGGATGGACTACGTCTCGTACTACTTCAACGCGCTGGCCTACTGCATGGCGGTTGAGAAACTGCTCGATGATGAAGTGCCTGAGCGCGCGCAGTACCTGCGCGTCATCCACCTCGAACTCTGCCGAATTCATAGCCACATGGTCTGGCTCGGGACCAGCGCACTCGACCTCGGCGCGATCTCGATGTTTTGGTACTGCTTCCGCGAGCGCGACAATGTTCTCGACCTGTTCGAAATGTCGTCGGGTCAGCGGATGCACACGCGCTACTTCCAGATCGGCGGCGTTTTCGAAGACATCCCAACGGGCTTCGCCGAGAAGCTGCGCGATTTCGTTCGGCAGATGCCCGCCCGGATCGATCAGTTCGCCGACCTGCTCGACAGCAACGAGATTTTCCTGCAGCGGATGAAGGGCATTGGGGCAGTCAGCGAAGAGCGACTGCTCGAGCTCGGCGTGACCGGTCCGCTGTTGCGCGCGACCGGAAATCCCTGGGACCTGCGCAAGGCCGCGCCATACAGCAGCTACGAAGACTTCGATTTCAAGATCCCGGTCGGCACGGTCGGTGACAACTACGACCGCTACAAAGTTCGCCTGATGGAGCTCTACGAGAGCTGCAGAATCATCGAGCAGGCGCTCGATGGCCTGCCGGAAGGTCCGTGGATCACCGACAACCGCAAGGTCGCACTGCCGCCGCGGCACGAGTTGGCGACGAGCATGGAGGCGCTGATTCACCACTTCAAATTGGTCACCGAAGGGATTCGCGTACCGCCGGGTGAGGTGTATTTGCCGATCGAGTCGCCGCGCGGTGAGCTCGGCTGCTTCGTTCGCAGCGACGGTACGAGCAAGCCGGCACGTCTGCACATGCGCGAGCCCTCGTTCGTCAACCTCCAGGCGCTCAGCGACATGGCAAAAGACACCTACCTCGCCGACCTGATCGCCACGCTCGCGATGCTCGACCCGATTCTTGGAGGCATCGACCGATGAGTGAGCACCCAGCGACCATGCGATTCGAAGACGCGATCCCGCAGCTCGCCGATGTCGATGTGCCGGCCGAGCTCAAGGATTGGATCGAGCAGCGTATGGCGATGTATCCAGACAGGAAGTCGGCGATCATCCCCTGTTTGATGGCGGCGCAGAAGCTGCACGGTTGGTTGTCGCCCGAGGCCGTGGACCAGGTCGCCGCCGTGATGCGATTCACACCCGCACGATTGGTCAGCGTCGCGAGCTTCTACGACATGTTCGAGCTCGAGCCCTCGGGCCAGCGCACGATCTACATGTGTACGAACATCAGCTGCATGTTGCGCGGTGCAGACGCCGTGATGCAAGAACTTGAACGGGCAGTCGGCGTCTCGAACGGCGGGGTCAGCGAGGACGGGATCTTCCTGCGCAGCTTTGAATGCCTCGGGGCATGCGACATCGCACCGATGGCCAGTGTCGACGGACAGTTCGTCGGGCCACTGTCGGTCGAAGACGCGAAGCAGCTCGTGGCGGACGTCCGCGCCGGCGGCGAAGTGTTGGCGGCAAAGCAGCTTTCCAAGCGCCCGGTCGCCGTGACGCTCTGGGAAAGCGGCGGCAAAGTCGGCGCCTACGACATTTCTGACAACGCCGGAGGCGCTGCGTGATGGACGAACTGCTCTTTCACAACATCGACGAGCCGGGCCTGGCGACGATCGACATCTACGAGGCGCGCGGCGGCTATTCCGAGTTGCGACGCGTACTCAGCGACCTGACGCCGGATGAGGTTCTCACCGAACTACAGGCCAGCGCGATCCGTGGTCGCGGCGGCGCGGGTTTCCCGATGGGTACGAAGGCGAGCTTCCTGCCAAAGGGCGACATGGACAAATACCTCTGCTGCAACGCGGACGAATCCGAGCCCGGCACCTTCAAGGACCGCGAATTGATGCAGAAGAACCCGCATCAGTTGATCGAGGGCATGGTCATCTCATGCTTCGCCGCGGGTATCAACAAGGCGTTCATCTACATACGCGGCGAGTACGAGCAGCAGGCCGACATCCTCGACGCGGCGGTCAGCGAGGCCTACAACCGGGGGTATCTCGGCGAGAACATCCTCGGCAGCGGCGTCAGCGTGAGCCTCGTCGTCCACCGAGGCGCAGGCGCGTACATCTGCGGTGAAGAGACCGCGCTGCTCGATTCCCTGGAGGGCAAACGCGGCAACCCGAGACTCAAGCCGCCGTTCCCCGCCAACGCCGGCTTGTTCCAAGGGCCGACGCTGATCAACAACGTCGAGACGCTCAGCAACGTCAGCCACATCATGCGCATGGGCGGGGCTGAGTACGCCGACATCGGCACCGAGAAGTCGACCGGAACGAAGCTCGTCTCGGTCAGCGGTTGCGTGCAGAAGCCCGGCAACTACGAGATCGAGCTCGGCATGCCGTCGCGCGAGATCATCTATGGGCTGGCCGGTGGGCCGCCTGAAGGTCGCGAGATCAAGGCTTGGTTCCCGGGGGGATCGTCGGCACCGGTGCTGACCGCCGAAGAGCTCGATCTTCCCTATGACTTCGATTCGATGGCCGGGGCCGGCAGCATGCTCGGCTCGGGAGCGATCATCGTCATCGACGACTCGGTTTCGATCGTCGATGTCGCCCTGCGGACTGCCAAGTTCTACAAGCACGAATCTTGCGGCAAGTGCACACCGTGTCGCGAGGGCACGAGCTGGACCGTGAAGATGCTTCAGCGCGTCGAAGACGGACTTGCGACGCCGATGGATCTCGACATCATCGAGAGCGTCTGCGATCAGATCATGGGCAACTGTCTCTGCGTGCTCGGTGACGCGATGGCGATGCCGGTCAGTTCGATGGTGAAAAAGTTCCGCCCCGAGTTCGAGGCTCACATCGAGTCCGCACGCGCGGAACGCATGCCGCTCGATGAATCGACGCTGTCCGATGAACTCGATCTCAAGGCGATGGCTGCGCACTGATGTCCGGCAAGCTTTCATACGAGTCGTCCTTCACCGTCGTCGACGCGATGCCGCCCGGGTACTCAAAGCGGCCGGCCGGTGAACCCGAGCGCAACGTCATCAGTTTCACGATCGACGGCGCAGACGTGCGCGCTCCCGAGGGCGTCATGCTGGTCGACGCGGCCAAGTACGGCGGCGTCGAGATCCCTGTCTTCTGTTACGAGCCGAAACTGGGAGCACCCGTCGGCGCCTGCCGCATGTGCCTGGTCGAGATCGAAGGGATCCCCAAGCTCCAAACCGCCTGCTCGACGCCGGTGCGCGACGGCATGGCAGTGATCACACGTAGCCCGCGAGTGATCGAAGCGCAGAACAGCGTCGTCGAGTTCATTCTCGCCAACCATCCGCTCGACTGCCCGGTCTGCGACAAGGGGGGCGAGTGTCCCTTGCAGGACATCTCCTACGGCTGGGGTCGAGGCAAGAGTCGTTTCGCCGAACCCAAGCGCCATTTCGACAAACCGGTGGCGCTCAGCCCGAGCATCGCGATCGACCGCGAGCGCTGCATCCTCTGTTACCGCTGTGTGCGATTCAGTCAGGAAATCAGCGAGGACTACCAGTTGGTCCTGCTCGACCGCGGCGCAGACTCGCACGTCGGGACGTTCGACGGCAATGAATACATCGCGCCTTTCTCGGGCAACATCATCGACCTCTGCCCGGTTGGCGCACTGACCAGCCGCGCATACAGATTCCGTGCGCGTCCGTGGGACATCGAGCAAGGCGGTTCGGTCTGTTCGATGTGCCCGGGTCAGTGCAACGTCGACTACACCGTCCGTGACGACAAGGTGATGCGGGTTCAGCCTCGTGACAACGCAGCCGTCGACGACGGCTGGCTCTGTGACCGCGGCCGCTTCGCCTACCAGGCCTGGGAGAGCGACGCGCGGATCACGCAACCGATGATTCGCCAGGGCAACAAACTGATGCCGGCGCGCTGGGACCACGCGCTAGAGGTTGCGGCTGATGCGTTGAAGAAGTCCGGGTGGAAGACCGCGGCGCTCGCCGGTGGCGGCACGACCAACGAAGAGGGATGGTTGCTGCGCCGTCTGATGCTTGAGGGCCTGAACTCTCCTCATTTCGACTCGCGACGTGGCGGCAAGCTCGATGCCGACGTCGCTCGTACGCTGACCAATCCGGCAGTGACGCTCTCGGTGCCGGACGTCGAGTGGGCCGACGTAATCGTCGTGATCGGCAGCGAACTGGTCGACGAGATGCCGATCCTCGATCTCCGCGTGCGCAAGGCCGTCAATCGGAACGGTGCGGCCCTGGCGATTGCCACGTCGCGTCCAAGTTCGCTCGACGAAAAGGCGGTCGTCGCTGCGCGGATGGCGCCGGGGTTTGACGACGCTTTTCTCCAAGCGCTGCTCGCTGCGCTCGCCGGCGAGAACCTCAGCGAGCTCGCTGCCTGCGCGGGTGCCGACGCGGACAGCATCTTGCAAATCGCCGAACTGCTGAAAAACGCGAAGCGCCCGGCGGTGCTGTGGGGCGAGCGGATGCTCTACGCCTCGACCGGCACGGCCTCTGCGAAGGCAATCTGCAATCTTGCGGCGACGCTGAAGCTCACCGCAACCGATGGCGCCGGTCACCTGCAGATTCCCGTTCAGGCGAACGGTCGCGGGCTTCGCGAGGTCGGCGTACTGCCAAATCTCGGCCCCGCGCTGAGCGACTCCGCGACGCAGGGAATGTCGAGCGACGAGATCGCCGATGCGCTCGGTGACGAGCTGTCGACGGTTCTGTTGCTCGGCACCGATCCGATCCTCGATGGCCGAGACGGGGCGCGTTGGGACGCTGCGCTGAAGGCAGCGCCGAACGTGATCACGTTCAGCAGTTGGCTGGACCCCGCGACAGAACGCCACGCAACTGTTGTATTCCCTGCCGAGGTTGGTCCGGAAAAAGAGGGCACGCTGACGCACCCCGATGGTCGCGTCCAGCGGCTGCGCCAAACCGTCGAACACGCTGGCAAAGTCAATGCGGGCTGGTGGGTGCTCGATCAACTGGCGGCCCGCATCGGCCTCGACTTCGGCGTGAAGGTCGTCCACCAAGTCACCGCCCAGATCGCGGACGGTGTGCCGATCTACGCTGGCATCACCAGCAACGAGATTGGCGGCACTGGGGTGCGCTGGCAGGAGCGCCCTGCCGCAGCGAATCTTCCCGCGCCCTCCCGCACGACCTTCGAACTCGCTGCACCGCCCGCCGCACCGGAATCTGCGTCGGATTCGAGCAGTCTTCGCTTTGGCGTCTTTCGCTCACTTTGGTCCGGCGCCGATGTCGAGAATGCCGCGACGCTTGCACCGCTTGTGACCGGGTCACGCATCGAGCTCTCGCCGGTCGATGGTCAGCGTCTCGGTGTGGCCACGGGCGATTCCGTGACCCTGAAGAACGGAGTGCACGGCGAGACCACCGCGGTTGTCGCCCTGCGTGAAGCGGTGCCGACCGGATCTGCCTTTCTGCTGGACTCTCAGGACGATGGAGTACGCCGCGTAGCCGCAGGTCGCCCCGAGCTTGTGGAGGTCAGCAAGTGACCGCGCCGCTGCTCGCAGAAGTCGGCTTCGAGGTCTCGGTCTGGGCGCAGGTGATCGTCTCTGTGATCATCTTCGCCGTCGTTCTCCAACTTGTGCCGATCGTGCTTTTGATGGAGCGCAAGTTGCTCGGTCGCTTTCAGGGTCGCTACGGCCCGAATCGCGTCGGCCTTTTCGGGGCGATGCAGCCGCTGGTCGACATCGTCAAGCTCGCCTCCAAAGAGGACTTCGTCCCGCGCAATGCCGCGACCGCGATCTTCATCATTGCCCCGGTCATCTCGCTGGTCACGGCGGTCGCGACGATCGCGATCGTGCCATTTGGCAACACCGTCGAGGATGGATTGTTCGGCGCCAACTACACGCTCTACGGAATCGACGTGTCGATCGGTTTTCTCTACGCATTCGCATTTGGCTCGATGGCGTTCTACGGCTTGATGCTCGGCGGCTGGGCCTCGGGTTCGAAGTATTCGTTCCTCGGCTCGATGCGCTCGGCGGCGCAGTTGATCAGCTACGAACTCGCGGCAGGCCTCTCGCTGGTCGGCGTCGTGATGATGGCCGGCACGTTGAGCCTGACCGAGATCGTCAACAAGCAGGACCAGATGTGGTTCATCGTGCCGCAGTTCGTCGGCTTCCTGATTTTCCTGGTCGCCAGCTTTGCCGAGCTCAACCGCGCGCCGTTCGACTTAGTGGAGGCAGACGCCGAGCTTGTCGCCGGGTATCAGACCGAGTACGGCGGGATGCGATTCGCGTCTTTCATGATGGCCGAGTACATGAACATGGTCGTTTTTGCCGGGATCGCGACCGCGATGTTCCTCGGCGGGTGGCATGGCCCCGGTCCCGGCTGGCTCGACCCGGTGTGGGTGATCGTCAAGATGTTCGTGTTCATCACGCTGTTCGTCTGGATTCGCGCCACGCTTCCACGCCTGCGCTACGACCAGTTGATGAGCTTCGGCTGGAAGATCCTCGTGCCGATCGCCGTACTCAACTTGCTCGCGACGGCCACGCTGGTGGTGGCGCTGTGAGTGTCGAGTTGCCGAAGCCGACTGTTTACGACCCGGGATCCGACGTCGTCGAGGTCGTGCGCGGTCCCGATCCGGGCGGAGCCGCAGGCTTCTATCGCGCCTTTGGCGAGACGCTGCGAGGGTTGAAGACAACGCTCGGTCGCTTGGTCGAGGGCCCAGTCACGATCCAGTATCCAGAGGAAAAGACCCCCGTCTACCCGCGTTTTCGTGGCCGCCACAAGCTGCATAAATTCGAGGACAGCGATCTCGAGAAGTGCGTCGGCTGTTCGCTCTGCGCCGCGGCCTGTCCGGCCGATTGCATCCGCGTGGTCGCGACCGACAATGATCCGGGCGACCCGACCTCGGCCGGCGAACGCTATGCGGCCGTCTACGAGATCAACATGGCTCGCTGCATATTCTGCGGCTACTGCGAAGTCGCCTGTCCGTTTGACGCGATCACGCTGGGTCACGACTACGAACTCGCCGACTACAACCGCTCGGACTTGATCTTCACCAAAGAGATGTTGTTGGCTGAACCGGTCGAGCGCACGCCTCTACGGCGCGAGGGCGAATAGGTAGGGCCGACACAGTGGTACCGATCCTCTTCTTCATCGCCGCATTCGGCGCCATCGGTGGTGCCGTTGGTGTTGTGATGCTCAAGAATCCGTTCTTCAGCGTGCTGGCGCTCGTCGGACATCTGTTTTCGCTGGCGGTTTTGTTCCTGCTGCTCTACGCCGAGTTCCTCGCCGCTGCCCAGCTGATCGTCTACGCCGGTGCGGTGATGGTGCTGTACGTGTTCGTGGTTTCGTACGTCGGCGGTGCCGACGAACCGCTCGACGACGGCGGTGGGGCGCCGCGGGCGCTGGCGCCGATATTCGGCGGCGCGCTGCTCGTCGTACTCGCCGTTGCGATCGGTGCCTCCGGCTTGAAGGCGCTCGACAGTGAAGGTGTGGAGTTGCCCGCTGGATTCGGCGAACCGGCGCAGATCGGTGATCTGCTTCTGACGCGCTTCCTGCTTCCGTTCGAGATCGCCTCGTTTCTGCTTACGGTCGCGGCGGTCGGAGCGGTCATCCTCGCTCGCAGGCGGCGAGGACTCGAGCCGATCGTGGACGCGAAGCCGACCGACGAGGGCGGTGGCTGATGGACACCGTCTGGTATGTCGCGCTGTCGGCGGTGATCTTCAGCATCGGAGCCGGCGGCCTGCTCGCTCGCCGCAGCCCGCTGGTGATGCTGCTCTGCCTCGAACTGATGCTCAACGCGAGCAACCTCGCGTTGATCGCGTTCGCGCGCATGTGGGCCAACGTCGACGGCCAGATCTTTGCGCTGGTCGTGATGGTCGTCGCTGCATGTGAGGTCGTCGTCGGGCTCGGCATCATCGTCGCCCTGTACCGCAACCGCGTGGCGATCGATATCGACGAGCTCGACTCGCTGAGGGATCCAAGGGAAGGAGCGGTCAGTGACTGAGCTGCTCAACGATTCCGGATTGCTGAACAGCGTGACGCCGCTGCTTGCCCACGCCGCCGACTTCGCCAGGGGCGCCCGTCCCGACCATTCGGCTACCTATGGCTGGCTGTTGCTGTTCACGCCACTGCTCGGCGCCATCGTCATCGGCCTGACCTGGAAAAAGGTCAGCGACCGAGCCGCTGGTCTGATCGGCACCGCCGCGATCTTCCTGGCCTTCGGTGCCGCACTTGCCTGCTTCGCCCAGTTGATGGGGATGGATCCGGAAGAGCGGCACATCCTCGCCGGATACACCTACGCGCAGGCCTTCGGAGTCGACTTCCGCTTCGACATCTACGTCGATCAGCTTTCCGTCTTCATGGCGCTGGTCGTCACCGGGGTGTCGGCGATGATCCACCTCTATTCGGTCGCCTACATGAAGTCGGACGCCGGCTACCACCGATTCTTTTCCTACCTCAACTTCTTCGTCTTCTCAATGTTGCTGCTCGTGCTCGCGGGCAACCTCGCCCTGCTCGTCGTCGGATGGGCGTTCGTCGGCGCGGCGTCGTACTTGCTGATCTCGTTTTGGTACCGGCGAGAGACGGCGACCGCTGCCGGCATCAAGGCATTCGTGATCAACGTGATCGGCGACGTCGGGATCGTCGTCGCCGCGTATCTGCTCTGGGCCGAGCTGGGCACGTTGACGATCCCGTCGATGCTCGCCAACGCCGAAGACGCGTTCACGGTCTCCCCGTCACCAGAGTTCACGGCGGCCGCGTTGCTGCTGCTGGTCGGAGCGTTCGCCAAATCCGCACAGGTGCCACTGCAGACCTGGCTGCCGGACGCGATGGAGGGTCCAACTCCGGTTTCGGCGCTGATCCACGCCGCAACGATGGTCACCGCCGGTGTCTACCTGATCTGCCGTATGCACCCGTTCATCGAGATTTCCGAGACGGCGACGCTCACTGCCGCGTTTCTCGGCACCGCGACTCTGCTGATCGCGGCGACGACCGCACTCGTGCAGACAGACCTCAAACGGATCATCGCCTACTCGACGATGAGTCAGATCGGCTACATGATCGCGGGCGCTGCCGCTGCCGCCTACAGCGCGTCGCTGTTCCATCTGATGACGCACGCCTTCTTCAAGGCCCTTTTGTTCATGAGTGCGGGTTCGGTTATTGCCGCGATGGCCAACAATCAGGACGTTCGCAGGATGGGCGGGTTTCGCAAGGCGATGCCGTTCACGTACGTCGTGTTCACCATTGGCGCGCTGACGCTGGCAGGATTCCCGTTCTTCTCCGGATTTTTCAGCAAGGACGAAATCATTTCGTACACGCTGCATCGCGGCGGCGTATTCACGGTGATTGCGGCTGGCATGTACATCGGCGCGATCCTCACAGCGATCTATTCGATGCGTGCTGTGTTCCTCGTATTCCACGGTGACCCGTGTGACGAGGCAACGCAGCTCGAAGGCGGCGAACTCGCTCACGGCGATCACGTGAATCCGGCGACCGGCGCGCGAGAGGACACCGAGGTTGGATTTCCCGGTCCCGACCATCAGATCGCCGAGCGTGAGGGCGAGATGCGGACGGCAATGGGCATACTCGCATTCCTCGCGATTGTCGCTGGCGCGGTTCAGATTCCGGGAGTCACGCACTTGATCGAGAGTTGGCTTGAACCAGTTTTCGCGGACTCCCGCTACGCGCACGACATTCCGTCGATCGCCACACAGT
>JBMYXO010000011.1:15916-26557 GCA_049608465.1 Solirubrobacterales bacterium
ATCGCGGTGTGTCGGAGCGTCTGGCGACTCGCTTTGGACGTCTCCACGCGTTGCTGTCGAACGCGTGGTATTTCGACCACATCTACGACGTCCTGATTGTGCGACCGGCCTCGAAGTTTGCCGCTTTCTGCAACAACGTCGTCGAGCGATTCGTGGTCCAGGGCATCGTCGACGGTGCTACCGGAGCGGCCAAGTCGGGTGCATCGCGGGTTCGTTCGTGGCAGTCCGGACTGGCGCGGGTTTACGCCCTCTCCGTGATCGGCGGAACGACGATCATCGCAATCTACTTCTTGGTGCTGGCGAAATGAGCGTGAACGGATGAACTCGGCACTCACACTTCTGATTCTCCTGCCGCTGATCGGCGCCGCGATCGCCGCTCTCGCTCCGGTGAGGCAAGTTGGCCAGATCGCCGCGATCATGACGCTCGTTCAGATCGGGTTTCTGGTCCCGATCCTGATCGACTTCCAAATTGGCGCCGAGCTCCAGGCCTACGTCGACGAAACCTGGATCGAAGAACTCGGCATCCACTACGCGCTCGGTCTCGACGGGTTGAACATTTTCATGGTCGCCTTGACCGTGTTTGCCTGGTCGATCGCAACCTTCTGGGCGGCGACGAAGGATTGGGAACAGCCGCGAATGTTCTACGCGATGCTGGCGCTCGCAGAGGCCGGCACGATCGGTGCCTTCGTCGCGCAAGACTTGATCCTTTTCATACTTTTCTTCGATCTACTGCTGATTCCGTTCTACTTCCTGATCGGCATGTGGGGCGAAGGCGACCGGCGACGCGCCACGGGCACTTTCATGATCTACACGTTGGCCGGGAGCCTGCTGATGCTCGTCGGCGCTGTGGCTTATGGCGTGATCTCGTCGTATCAGAACGAGACCGAGATCAGCTTCCTTCTGAGCGACCTCGCGGCTGCACCGGTCGGCGGGTCGACGCAGGGCTGGATCTTCGTCGGATTCGCGCTTGCCCTGCTGATCAAAATGCCGATTCCGCCGCTGCATGGTTGGATGCCGATCACCTACCGATCCACGCCGCTGCCGGTGCTGATCGTGCTCTCGGCAGTTGTGGCGAAACTGGGCGCCTACGGGTTCTTGCGGGTGGTGCTGCCGCTGATGCCCGATGCCGCGAACAACTTTCAACACGTCCTGCTCGTGATGGCGATCGTCGCGATCGTCTACGGCTCGGTGATGGCCTTCAGTCAGGACGAAGCGCGCATGGTCGTCGGTTATTCGTCGGTCGCGCAAATCGGCTTCGTGCTGCTGGGAATCTTCGTGCTCGACGCCAAGGGCGCAGAGGGCGCGCTACTGCAGATGCTCAATCACGGCATCGTCGTCGTCGGCCTGATGCTCGTGATCGGCTTTTTGGCGGCACGCAGCAGCAGTGAGCGGCTGTCTGAGATGGGCGGCCTTGCCCGCAGCGCTCCGGTCTTTGCAGTGATGTTTTTGATCGTCGCACTGGCAACGCTCGCGATGCCTGGCTCGGCGAACTTCGTCGGTGAGCTGTACATCATCTTCGGCGCGCTCAGCGACCAGTTCGTGTACGGAGCGGTCGCCACGCTCGGCGTGCCATTGGCGGCGGTCTACATGATTCGTATGTTCCAAAAGTCGATGCACAATCGTGAGCGCGGCGAGGGAAGCTCGCGAGAATTGAACGCGACCGAGTTCGGCCTCCTGCTGCCTGCGGTGCTGGCCGTACTGGCACTCGCGATCTACCCGCAGTTCGTAGTTGAGCGCATCGAACCGAACGCGGAGTTCACCGTCGAAGCCCACCAGCCGAGCGCGGTGGTGGCCGGCGGCAATGACGCGTCTGTGCCCAAGGAGGCGGACGAATGACCGCGGATGCACTGATCTCGATCGGTGCGGCGACTTCTCCGCCGATCGAGTACGAAACGTTGCTGCCTTTCATCGCGCTCGCCGGCGGCGCGGTGTTGACACTCATCGTCTCGATGTTCCCGGGTCGCTTCGTGCAGCGGTCGTTGACTCCGCTCGTCGCCACCTCGGCGTTGATTGCATCGCTCGTCCTGTTTGCGATTCAGCTGAATGAACCTTCAGAGCGTTTGCTCAGCGGGTCACTCAGGATCGACGACCTGGCGGTGGTCTTCTCGCTCTTGATCGTCTCGGCAGCGCTTGTCGCGAGTGTGCTGGCTTGGCGCGGTACAACGGTTCGGGAGGCAGGCTCGGGCGAGATCTACGCGCTGTTGCTCTCCGCGGTGCTCGGGATGACATTGCTGGTCGCCTCGCAGAATCTCGTCACGTTGTTCCTTGCACTCGAGTTGTTCTCGATCCCGCTATACGTGCTTTGCGGGGCAGATCTGCGGCGCAACCGCTCGCTCGAATCGGGCGTGAAGTACCTGATCATCGGGTCGCTCGGGTCGGTCACGATGCTCTACGGGCTCGCGTTCGTGTTCGGCGCCACCGGCAGCACCGGATACGCGGAGATCGGTAAGGCGATTGCCACCGGCAATTTGGCCGATGACACGCTGCTGTTGGTCGGCGTTGGTTTGACGCTCGTCGGCGTTGCGTTCAAGGCCTCGATCGCGCCCTTCCATCAGTGGACGCCAGACGTTTACGAAGGCGCACCGACCCCCGTCACGACGTTCATGTCGGTTGCCACGAAGGCCGCGACCTTCGGATTGCTGCTACGTCTCACCGGCGAAGCTTTCTTGCCTCTGTACAACGACTGGGCGCCACTGCTTGCCGTACTCGCCACCGTGACGATTCTCGTCGGGAATCTCGGCGCGCTTGGCCAGGAGTCGCTCAAGCGCATGCTCGCCTATTCCGGCGTCGCGCAGGCCGGATATCTGCTGGTGGGTGTCGCCGTAGGTACTGCGCTCGGTGCGCGGGCCACCGTGTTCTACCTGCTGGTTTATCTGTTGATGAACGTCGGGCCGTTCGCGGTGATCATTTCGCGTGAGCGTGCCGGTCTCGGCGACGGGCTGACGGGTATGCGAAATCTCGGGCGCGAAGCTCCGGTGATGGCTTGGTCGATGACGATCAGTATGATCACTCTCGCGGGCCTGCCGATCACCGCCGGCTTCGTGGGAAAACTGTTCCTGATCGAATCGGCGGTCGATGGTGGATACGCCTGGCTCGCTGTCGTGCTCGTGCTCGGCTCCGCATTGTCACTCGCCTACTACTTACGAGTGGTCGCTGCGATGTGGATGAGTCCGGGCGTGAAGCTGTCCGGGCGTAAAACGCAGGTCGCGGCGGTTGCGGGCGCGGCTTCCGACGGTGGAGCGCGTAGGTTCCCGGAGCTCGTCGCGGTCGCCGTATTGGCCGCCCTGGCGAGCATCGTCATCGGTGTCTGGCCGCAACCGCTGCTGGACCTGGCAACCGACGCCGCAGAGGCGTTTTTCTCGCTCAGCAACTAGCGAAACGTCAAAAACTAGACATACGTTCGACGGGTGTCGACCCCATGAAGAAACCAGTATTTCCCTGCACCATGCGGGGTAATGGGTCAATTTGACGGATAACCCGGATTTTCGCTGTCAAGCAACTCGCAGCGGCGGGACGATAAGCCCGGTAATGACAGACCGAGAATCAACAGCCGTGGCTCAGCACGGGCTGGCCGACCTGACTGTGGGCGGCAACAAGATGGAGGAGCGCAACGCCGCTCTCCGTCTCGAAGGCGCCGCTGATGTGAACGAAGAACTCGCCGAGATCGGGCTCTCGGCAAAGACCGGCTGGTACGCCTCGATCTTGCTTTATGGCGTCGGTGGACTGGTCACGGTGGCCGCCGGCCTCTGGCGGCCGGACCTCGTTCCGACAGGTGTGACGATTCTCGGAGGTTTCGCCATCTTGCTGGCCCTCCTCTCGGCCGTCGGCGCTCGATACCTGATGAATGCCGACTGGGCCACACACATGCGACTTGGCTTCGGTCTGGCGATCTTCCTCGTCGGCGCATTCGTCGCGGGAGACCTGCGGCAAGCCTTCGTCCTGATGCCGATGTTCGTTCTGATCACGCCAACCTTCATCTACGGCCGGCGAATCGCCGCGCCATACGTGATCGTGGTTACCGCGGCGATGTTCATCGTGTTGCTTGTCACGCCGGGTCCCGCGCGGGTCGCACACGCGATCATCACCGTTGGCGCGATCGTGATGCTGGTCGCATCATTCATGCTCGCCGAGCACGGCACCCGGGCGCTCGCTCGTGCCAACCGACTGCTCGCCTACACCGATGCGTTGACCGGAATTGCGAATACGCGCCGCCTGCGCGAACGATTGACCGAGGCGCTGAACAAGCCGTTCGGGGCTGGGCAGCCGTTCGCCCTGTTCGCGATCGATCTCGACAACTTCAAACTGGTGAACGACAACTTCGGCCATTCGACAGGGGACCGCGTGCTCAAGGCCGTCGCGATCGCGCTCGATCAGGAGGTCCGTGCGGAGGACCTCGTGGCGCGTCGCGGCGGTGACGAGTTTTCGGTTCTGGTCGCTGACCCAGATGGCGCTGACCTCGACGAAATGTCGTCACGCTTCGAACTTGCGATCGAACGCGCCCGCCGGTCGACCTGCCCGGAAGTCACGCCGAGCGGAAGCGTGGCCTGGGTTCAGTCCCAACCCGGAGACACGATCGCATCGGTTCTGCAACGTGCCGACGACGAACTTCACGAGCGCAAGAGCGCTTTTCACGACAGCACCGGTGGGCGTGCAGCGGCAGCGGCTGCGATGTCCGCGAACGGCAACGGCGGCGCCGCCGTCATTCGCATCACGGACCGCGACGCCGCCATGCGGTCGGTCGCCGCAGCAGTGAACCGCGCGTTCGCGCGCCCGTCGAAGGGCGGGTCGGAACGCCTCAACGCGATCAACCAACGCGTCCGGCGTGATGTCGCGAACCTCCACCCGATTTGGGCATACTGCGGTTTCTCAGTCGCGCTGGGCGGAGCTGCGATCGCGATCCTGACCGCCAGCGGGCAGCTGGCGCCGATCTCAACCTTTGTTGGCATCGGTGTCGGTCTGGCGATGATCGCAGTCGGAGCCGTCTGTTTCGAAGCTGCGCGCCGGAGCTGGCCGAGCAAGTACGTCCCGGTGGGTTTTGCCGTCTCGATCGCGCTTACGACTGTGGCAGTCGCGTCCGCCGGACTCAGTGGTGCCGCTCTGATCGACATCTACGCGGTGTATGCGCTATACGCGTTCTACTTCATGCGGCCGCGCATTGCCGCGGTCGTTCTCGTCGTCAGCAGCGCCCTCTACATCGGATTTGCGGTCGGCGCGAACTACCCCGACGGCGGAATTCGTGCCGCTGTGACCGTGACGGTGATCATTGTCTGCGCCTCGATCCTGACCAAGGTGCAGAGCGTCACTCGTCGCTTCGTTCGGACGAATCGTGAGCTCTCCGAGGTCGACGCACTCACCGGCGTTGCCAATTTGCGTGCCTTGCGGATTCGTGTGCGGGGCGCCCTCGAATCGGCCAATCCGAAGTCGCTCGAGCGTCGGCCGATGCTCGTGACCGTGGACCTCGACCGCTTCAAGGAAGTCAACGATCGCTACAGCCACACCGTCGGCGACCAGGTTCTTGAGTCCGTCGCGCGAGCGATCTCAGAGACCGTGCGCGTCGAAGAGTTGGTCGCGCGCCGCGGAGGCGATGAGTTCTTCATTCTGTTTTCCGACGAGACGAGCGATCACATCGAACAGGTCGTGTCGCGATTGCGCGACGCCGTCGAACACGCGCGTCTACGAATCTGCCCGGATCTCGTACCCACCGCCAGCATCGGCTACGTGGGTTGGGAGCCAAACGAATCGGTCGACGACTTCATGCGCAGCGCCGACAACGTGATGCACGACGAGAAGGTCGAGACGCGTCAACGCGACTACGGCCGTCTGCACGCCTAGAGCCTTAAGCTACTCAGCGCCCCTTTTGCAGGGACATTTTCAGCCGTCCGGCTCGTCTGAAAATGTCCCTCGACGCGATGGCAGTCGAGGAACTTGAAATGACCGATTCAGCAGTCGATCCTTCGATCGTGCGAGAGCGCTTTTCCGCCGATCAGCGCGCTTTGCTCGAGCCATATTTCACGAATACGGACCTGCCGGTGTTCGGTCTGGTGAATCTGCCGGAGACGGTCAAGGGTGCGATGTTTGCCCGGTACTCGCGCTACCGCGGAACTCTTCGCCAGATGTTCCTCGACGAGTTCGCGACCGACATGGACGCTGCGAGCGCGGCGGCCTTCGACGGGATCGAAGGCGACCGTGCCGCCGACCTATACAAACGGATCTTCCTCGGATATGGCGACGATTCAGTCGCGCAGTTGGGCGGCGCACACATCGCCTGTGAGTGGGTGTCGAACGTGTTGACGAAGATCCTCCAGCGCGGACGTCTCGCCGCGTATCTCGAGCAATCGACGCGCTACATCGCCTACGACGCGCCGCTCGACGCGGGTGTTACTCGCGGCGGGGTCGGCGGTGGCTACCGCTACTTCCGCGATGGCGAGCTTGGCCCGGCATACGAAGAGACGATGGACTTCCTCTTCTCGACCTATTCGCAGTCGCTGCCCAAGGTGATTTCCTGGGTCGCCTCCGAGTATCCCAAGAGCGACGCAGACGACGACGCGGCGCACATGCGCGCCGTCAAGGCTAAGGCTCTCGATCTGATGCGCGGGCTACTGCCGGCCTCCTCGCTCTCGCACATGGGCATGTTCGCCAGCGGGCAGGCATATGAGAGCTTGCTGCTGCATCTCGCGGCCTCGCCGCTGCCCGAGGCGCAGCGGTATGGCCAGATGATCCTCGGCGAACTGCAGAAAGTGATCCCCAGTTTCGTCCAACGCGTCGACAATCCCGAGCGCGGCGGACGCTGGGTCGAACATCTCCAGACCCTGCGCGACTCAAGCGCGCAATGGGCCGATCGGCTCGGTATCGGCGAAACCGAGGATGAATCCACGGTCGGGCCGTACGTGCGGCTGCTGCACCACGAGGGCGACGAGCGTCGGCTTGCGACGTCGTTGCTGTTCGAGGCGACGAGCGCGAGCGAAGCGCAAACGCAGGCTGCCGTGGCGCGCCTCGACCAAGCACAGCTGACCGCGCTGCTCGGCGACATGGTCGGCGACCGCGAGAATCGTCGGCATCGCCCCGGTCGTGGCTACGAATCGTTGCGCTACCGCTTCGAGATCGTCAGCGACTACGGCGCGTTTCGTGACCTCCAACGCCACCGGATGCTCACTTGCCAGTGGCAACGACTTTCGCCGCACCTCGGTGCGGAGATTCCCGCCGAACTCGACAGCGCAGGCGTGGGAGACGCCTTCCGTACTGCGCTCGAAGCCAGCCGAGCCGAGTATGAGCGGCTGTCCGACGCCGGCTTGCAGGCCGAGGCGCCGTACGCGCTGTCACTGGCGTACCGCTTGCGCTACATCCTCGATCTCAACGCCCGCGAGGCGATGCAATTGATCGAATTGCGCTCCGGTCGCGAGGGGCACCCCTCTTACCGAGCGGTTGCTCACGCGATGTGGGACCAGATCAATGCCATCCACCCTGCCGTCGCCGGAGCGATGAGTCACGTGGACCGCGAGATGGAACCGCGACTCGAACGGCTGATGGCCGAGATTCGCAACGAAGAGCGTGCGCGCGGCGCCTAGTTGCTGACTCCGCACCCCGCTGTGCGCTTAGGATGAGCCGTGCAGCACAAGCGATGGGGGAACAGGTGATGAGTGACGAGATTGCAGGGCCAGACGTTGCTGTGACGATGAGCACCGAGGAGGTCTTCGAGCCGTCGGAGCAATTCCGAGCGGCGGCGTCCTTTGCCGATCCTGCGATCTATGAGATAGCCGAGGCCGACCCCGAGGGCTGGTGGGAGTCCTGGGCCAAACACCTCGAGTGGTCGGAGCCGTGGACCGAAGTTCTGCAGTGGGACGCGCCGTGGGCCAAATGGTTCGTCGGCGGCAAGCTGAACGTCTCGGCGAACTGCCTCGATCGCCACGTGGCCGCAGGAAAGGGCGAGAAAGTCGCCTACCACTGGGTCGGCGAGGATGGTGCGACGCGCGACGTCACGTATCGAGAACTGCTCGCGACGACGGAGAAGTTCGCAAACGTCTTGAAAGACCTCGGCGTCGAGGCCGGCGACGTCGTCGGCATCTATCTGCCGATGATTCCCGAAGCTCCAGCGGCGATGCTTGCATGCGCGCGAATCGGCGCGGTGCACAATGTCGTCTTCGGCGGCTTTTCCGCCGAGGCGGTGCGCGAGCGGATGGCCACGTCGAACGCGAAGCTCCTGGTGACCGCAGACGCCAGCCTGCGCCGCGGCGAACCGATCCCGATGAAGGCGGCGCTCGAAGACGTACTGACCCAGCTGCCGGAGCTGAGGAACGTGGTCGTCGTCGATCGCACTTCGGCGCTCGAAGGTGACGTCGATGTCGAGGTGCCGATGAGCGAGGGCCGAGACGTCTGGTTCCACGAGGCGATGGAAGCGGCGCACGACTTCTGCGATCCGGTCGCGCTCGACTCAGAACACCCGCTGTTCATCCTCTACACCAGCGGATCGACGGCCAAGCCCAAGGGCATTCAACACACGACCGGCGGCTATCTGACTGGCGTCTCGGCGACGCATCGAATGGTCTTTGACATCGAATCCGAGCTCGACGTTTTTTGGTGCGCCGCCGACATCGGCTGGGTCACTGGGCATTCATACATCGTCTACGGCGCACTCTGCAACGGCGCGACGTCGGTCATGTACGAAGGCGCGCCGGACTACCCGCACAAAGGCCGTTTTTGGGAGATCATCCAGAAGTACAAGGTCACGATTCTGTACACGGCACCGACCGCTATCCGCACGTTCATCAAGTGGGGACGTGAGATTCCTGACGGCTACGACCTGTCGAGCCTGCGGCTGCTCGGGAGCGTCGGCGAACCGATCAATCCGCGCGCGTGGCTTTGGTATCGAGAGGTGATCGGTGGCGAACGCTGTCCGATCGTCGATACCTGGTGGCAGACCGAGACCGGGCAGATCATGATTTCGCCGTTGCCGGGCATCACTGCGACCAAACCCGGGTCGGCCACCCGGCCGTTCCCCGGGATCAGCGCCGCGGTCGTCACGAGCAAGGGCGAGGTCGTCGAAGAGGGCGGAGGCTTTCTCACGCTGCGTCGACCCTGGCCTGGGATGGCGCGAACGCTCTATGGCGATCCCGACCGCTTCGTGGAGACCTATTGGAGCCGCTTCGGCAAAGACATCTACGACGTCGGCGACGCCGCGCGGATCGACGAGGACGGGTATTTCTGGATCCTCGGCCGTACCGACGACGTGATCAATGTGTCGGGACACCGCCTGAGCACGATGGAAATCGAGTCGGCGCTGGTCTCGCACCCACGCGTCGCCGAGGCGGCGGTGATCGGTCAGTCGGACGAACAGACCGGCCAGGCGATCACCGCATTTGTGACGGTCGAGGGCTCGGCGAGCCCGGACGACGCCATGAAGGCCGAACTGGCCACACACGTCGCAGAAAAGATCGGCAAGCTCGCCCGCCCGCAGCGAATCATCTGGTCGGACGACCTGCCGAAGACGCGTTCGGGAAAGATCATGCGCCGTCTGCTGCGAGATATCGCCGAAGGTCGCGAGCTAGGCGATGTGACGACCCTTCGCGACCCAGCTGTGGTTGGCCTGATTGCGGACCGCGTAGCTGCTGGCGAAGAAGACTGACGGCGCCCTACTCTTCGCGATCGGCCTCCTGGCGGATTTCCTCGCCCTTTTCCGCGATCTCACGCCACGAAACCGCGCGGCCAAATGCCCACGCCGGAGGGCGCTGGGATCCGCGCCCGAGCAGCATGATCGACACCGCTCCGATCCAGAACACCGACAGGATCGCGGCCAGCGGCGCGGCAATCACGCTCGCGAGTCCGATCGCGACGGCCACATAGCCGACGACCTTTGTCAACAGACCGACGCGAACCGAAAAAACGCCGACCATCGCCCAAGCGACCGCCAGAACCAGCTGTGCAACGAGGTAGATGTAGCGAGTGAAATCGAGGGCGTCACTCTGCGCCAGTCGAGTCGCCTCGGCGACGGTCTTGATCGTGCCGTCGGCGAAATCGTTGGCGACCGAAACCTGTACGAAGGTGAATGCGGGCAACGCGATCGCTACCGCTACAGGCCCGACGACAGCAAGAATCGGGATCAAGCGCGGCGCCTTCGGCACGCGCGACCGGATCGCGAGGGCCAGGTGCAACAACACAGGTGCAAGCAGTAGCGAGCCAACTGCCAAGAAGAAAAACGCGAGGATGAAAAAGCCGGAGTTGTCGCTGATCAGCACCAGGTCGGTGGCCTGATCGGGTTTCGCCGCCCGGTCCTTCTGAACCAGCCACAGGCAAAAGAAATACGCCGACATCGCCGCGACAGTTACGACAGAAATCACCCCGACGACCCGTCCTCGGGAGTTTTCGATCACGAGTTCTTCGTCCGTCATCTGTCGGCCAACGGCCGGCTGGGTGTCGATCTCTGGGTCGGGCACGCGCCGATCCTATCGGTGTGGTCGATCGTCCACGGCGGGCTACGCAGCCCGCACAGCTCATCTATGCTGGCCGCACGATGAGCGGATACGCAGTAGCTGTGGTCGGCCGCGACCGACCGGGAATCGCCGCGGCGCTCGCGCGCGCTTTGTTCGGCGCCGATGCCAACATCGAGGACTCGCGAATGACGATTCTTGGTGGTCAATTTGCCGTGAT
>JBMYXO010000011.1:26567-43492 GCA_049608465.1 Solirubrobacterales bacterium
CCCGAAAATGCCGACGTCGACGACCTCCGCGCCGAACTCGACCGCGTTCGCGAAGACCTCGGCCTTGAATCGGCGACACTGAGGGCGATCGACGACACCGGTGCCGACGCTCGCCCGGCTCCGACGCACGTGCTCACCGTCTACGGCGCCGATCACCCCGGAATAGTTGCGGCGGTCTGTGATGCGTTGGCAGCGCGCGAGGTCAACATCGACGACCTTGCGACGCGCGTGGTGGGTAGCGAAGACGCACCTGTCTACACACTGATCTGCGAGTTGACGCTCCCGGGCTCGCTCGAGCCGTCTGCCCTCGCCGCCGACCTCGATGGCGTGGCACTCAGCCAAGGCGTCGAGGTCTCGCTGCGCGAGCTCGACCAGGACATCCTCTAGCGGTCACGCGGCGATGGCAGTCCGCAAGGTCCTGCTCTATCCCGACCCGTTGCTCAAGCGGGTTTGCGCGCCCGCACCCGACGGGGACACTCTTGCGTCGGTGATCGCCGATCTGACGGACACGATGCGTTCATTCCCGGGCTGCGTCGGTATCGCAGCGCCACAGATCGGATACGAATTCCGTGTGGCGGTGATCGACCTTTCCAATCACAAGAAGGCGCCGCCGACGGTGCACGGACTCACGGCGTTGGTCGACCCGGAGGTCACCGCCAGCGAGGGCCATGAGATCGCCCGCGAAGGATGCCTGTCGATTCCGCAGCTGACCGCGAACGTCGCCCGTGCCGAAACCGCGACCGTGCGCGTACGTGGCTCAGACGAGCTTGTCTTCGACGGTTTCGAAGCGCGCTGCGTGCTGCATGAGATCGATCACCTCGACGGGTTGCTGTTCCTCGATCGCGTGACCTCACTGACGCGGGACGTGTTTCCGCGCAAGCAGCGAAAGTAGCTGTTTACTTGCCCACCGGCCAGAAGCGGTCGAGCATCTGCAACGTCACGCCGGTCGGTGTGTGTTTTGCACTCAGCGCACCGACTTTGTTCAAGGCCTTCGGTACGACGATCCGCTTGCGCTTGAACATGCCGTCGAGTCCGGCGCGTGCGCAGTCCTCGGCCGATTGCCAGGTGAAACCGGGAGTGCTGTCCTCGAGCGCAGCTTGACGATCGCCGAAAAACTCGGTTCGTGTCGGACCGGGACAGAGCACGGTGACCGACACTCCCGTGTCGGAGAGCTCCGTACTCAACGCCTGGGAAAATGATGTGACGTAAGCCTTTGTGGCGGCGTAGACGGCTTGTCTTGGCAACGGCTGGAATGCCGCCGTCGAGGCAACGTTCAACACCGCGCCGTGGCCTCGTTCGATCATCCCCGGCAGCGCCATGTGCGTCAATGCCGTCAAGGCGAGCACGTTGATGTCGATCTGCGCAAGTTGTTCTTCGGTGGGGTGTTCCCAGAACGGCCCGTCCGTACCGATCCCGGCGTTGTTGACCAGGATGTCGATGACGTCTCCACGAGCGTCGATCGACTCGAGCAACTCGCGCCGCTGCTGCGGGTCGGTCACGTCGCAGGCGACCGGGATCGCGCGGACGTTGTGCTCGCGCTCGAGTTCGGCGGCGAGCTCCGTGAGTCGATCGATGCGGCGGGCGGCGAGGGTGACGTTGTAGCCGCGCTCAGCGAGTTGGCGGGCGAACTCAACGCCGATGCCGGCCGACGCGCCGGTGATCAATGCTGTGCCATTTTCTGAAGGGATTGGGATGCTCATGGCGACCAATCTATCCGACGCGGCACGATTGCATCGCAAGGTCGGTAGCATCGGGCACACTATGGATGAGTTCAATCTTTTTGGCGATCCCGACGAGCTTCAGCGCCGCATGGCGGAGTTCGCGGAACAGATGCAGAGCGGCCAGCGCGTGGCTTGGGCCGACAACGCGATAGCACTCGCGGTGGACATGACGGTTGCGGCGATGGAGCGCATCGAGGCATCCGGCAACAGCGACGAGCAGGCCCACCAGATTCGTGACGCGATGCGCTTGATTTTCCCCGAAGCGGTCACGCTGGTGCGCGAAGCGCGCGAAGGCCTGCAGTAGCGCGCCGTTCAGTAGTAGCGCGGTTCGTCCGGTAGGTCCGCGTCGTATTCCAAAGTCGTCTGCCCCTCGGACTGCGGGAGTTCTGCCGTGTCGCCATCGACCGCGTCCACCGTGGGCGGAAACTCCGCCGTTTCGCCATCGGCGAGGTCTGCTTCCGGCGGAACTTCCGCAACGCCGCCGTACGCCAGCTCCGCCGCCGCCTTCTCGGCGGCCTGCTCGGCTTTTCCCTGCGCCAGCAATCCCCGCCAGTCGGTCGTTCGAAAGACGAACGCCAGCGCCGCGAGCCCGAACAACGCGTTGAACGTTGCCACGGCGATCTGTTGACCGACCGAATAAGCGGCCAGTGTTGCTCCGGAGGCAATGCCGGACAACGCCGTCACCAGCAGCGCTTGCTGCACCCCGGCCCCTTGCGGCGTGAGGGGGATCAAGCTGGCGGCGGCCTGGACGGCCATCACCGTCAGCACGATGTCGAGCGAGACTTCGATGTTGAACGCCACGAGCATCAGCCAAACGCTTGCGATGCGGAACAACCAGGCAAAGCTCTGGGGCAGTGCCGCGCCTCTCAGGTACGCGTCGCGCTGCGTCAGCAGAGTCACTCCCCGTCGCACGTTTGACCAGAACTCGCGAACCCGTACAGAGAGGACCGCAAACAGAGTGAGCAGCAGAATCGGGATCAACGTGATCGTGAAGATCGCGAACGTGGGGTGACTGGCGAAGAACGACAGATCAAATGCGTTGAGCTTCGAGAGATCGGGCAGATCGGGAAAAACGCCCTGAGTGAAGCCGTACGTCAGGATCAGCGAGCCCATCACCAGGTCGAAGGGCGCCGCGACCACGAACGACGATCCGACGGTTGCGTAGTTCGAGTGCTTGACGGTCTGCTTGCCGAGGTAGAGGCGTACGATCGCGCCGGCGCGCGCCGGGACGATGCTGGAGATGCCGTTTCCGGCCAGCTCGGCAGCCCAGATGTTTCGCCAGCGGAATCGTTCGGCGGGATATGCGGCGCGCAGGCCGTTGTACCAGGCGACCGTGCGCAACGTCAAGTACATGCCGTGGCAAGCGAGCGCCAGCAACAGCGGTAGCAACTGCAATTCCGCCAGGTTGTCCAGGAAGCTGTTTACCGCCGAGAAAAAACTCTCGAACGAGTTGCCGAGGCCCGACGCGATTGGCAGCGGGGAGATTTGAACGTTCAGCGTTTGCATGGGTCAGCCTGCGCCATACGGTAAGCATCTCGGCGGGCGACGGACGGCGGTTATCATCCGCGCCGTGTCCTTCTCGGGTAAACGCGTTCTGCTCACCGGTGCTGCGGGCGGACTGGGCGAAACCACGGCGCACGCGTTCGCGAAGGCCGGGGCGACGCTCGTCCTCAGCAGTCGCGACGAAGCGAAGCTTCGCGAGATCGCCGATTCACTGCCGGGAGGGCCGCATGAGGTTCTGCCCGCAGACCTGCTTGGCGAGGGTGCGCCGGAAAAGGTGGTTTCCGATGCCGGTCAGGTCGACATCTTGATCGCCAACGCCGGACGTCCGGGCGGTTGGGCACTCGACGAAACCGAGTTCGACGAGATCGCCCAAGTCGTGCGAGTCAATTTTGAGGTGCCGATCAGGATGGCGAAGGCGGTGATTCCACAGATGAAGGAACGTGGCGATGGACAGATAGTTTTGATCGCCTCGCTCGCCGGAAAATTTGCGCTTCCCGACAGCACGATGTACTCCAGCACCAAGGCCGGCCTGCGCGCGTTCGGCTGGGCGTTGCGCCCGGAACTTGCGCGCGACGGAGTCGGCGTGAGCGTCGTCACTCCGGGTTTCATCAGCGAAGTCGGCATGTTCGCCAAGCGCAAACGCAAGGCTCCACCGCTCGCCGGCACCGTGTCGCCGAAGCGGTATGCAGCCAAGTTGCTCAAGGGCATCGAGAAGAACGACGGCGAGATCGTGATCGCGCCGCCGCAGCTTCGCGTTCTCTCGCAGTTGTCGCTGACCGCACCTTCGCTTTTCGACCGCGCCTTTCGACGCGCTGCACCACAGCGCAAACCCGCCGAGTAGCAAGCTCAGCCAGCATTCAATTTGTCCGCCGGTCCAATCCCGGTCGGGGCGGCTACCCATAGACTTGCCCGCTAGGTGGAGCACGCAGACTCAATTCTGATCGCGGGTCTCCTGCTCGCGCTGGCAATCGGCACATCGGTGATTGCGCGACGGGCACGCGTGCCCGGACTGGTGCTGTTCCTCGGCTTGGGCATCCTCGTCGGCCCCGAAGGACTCCGCGTGGTCAACTTCGTCGATCTCGATCTGGCGCAAACGGTTGGTGTGGTGGCCCTTGCGCTGATCCTCTTTGAGGGCGGCCTGGCAACCGGTTGGCGCGAAATTCAACCGGTGTTCGGCGTCGGCGTCTCGCTCGCGACCATCGGCACCCTGCTGACAGCGTTGATCACCGGATTCGGAGCCGCATTCTTCCTCGATTTCGGCACGCTTCAGGCTCTGCTGATCGGTGGGATCGTGGCCAGCACGGATGGTGCCGCCGTTTTCGCGCTGCTGCGTGGTTCGACGTTGCGCAAACGCCTTGCGCGCACCCTCGAAGCCGAAGCCGGTCTCAACGACCCCGTTGCGATCCTGTTGGTCATCGGCTTCATCGAGTGGATCGAGATGCCGGGATACGGCGTCCCCGACATGGCCTTCCTGTTCGTCAAGGAGATTGGTCTTGGTGCGATCGTCGGACTGGGCGTTGGATCGATTGCCGTCTACGGGATCCGCGCAGTCAGCAACGTGACCTCCGGGCTGTATCCGGTGGCGACAGTCGCCACAGCGGCAACGGCATTCGGCATGGCGCAGGTGATTCACGGTTCAGGGTTTTTGGCGGTTTTTCTCGCCGGTCTGATCCTGGGCAGCGCGTCGCTGCCGGCAAAACGTCCGATCACCGACTTTCACGATGGCGTCGCATGGGTGAGTCAGATCGCAGTGTTCTTGGTGCTCGGCCTGTTGTTCGTACCGTCTTCGCTCGAGTCACTGTGGCTCGACGCGGTCGTTGTCACGTTGTTGCTGATGTTCGTTGCGCGACCGATCGCCGTCTTCGTCTCGACGTACTTCGCCCGATTCGAGTTCCGCGAGGTCGTGCTGCTGCAGTGGGCCGGAATGCGCGGTGCCGTCCCGATCGTGCTGGCAACCTTCCCACTCGTCGATGGATTGGCCGATTCGAACGCGATCTTCAACATCGTCTTTTTCGTCGTGTTGACCTCGGCCATCTTCCAGGGCACCACGTTTGAGTGGCTCGCCAATCGCCTTGATCTGATGACCACGCACCGCGCGGTTGAACCGCCGCTGATCCAGGCGGGCAACATCCGCAAGCTCGGAGCGGAGTTCTTCGAGTTCCCGATCCGTGAAGGCGATGCCGTGGCCGGTCACGTTGTGGCCGAGCTGCAGTTGCCGCGCGAGGCGCTGGTCAGCGTGATCGTGCGTGGCGACCAGGCCTTGCTGCCGCGTGGTTCAACGCAGCTCGAGGCCGGCGACCGGTTGCACATCCTCGTCCGTGGGTACTTGGTCAAGCGCGTCGAGGAGTTGTTCGAACTCTGGCGCGAGGGACCGATTGGACAGGAGGAACGCGAGTACGCGCGCCCGGTTGCGGGCCGACCGGCGATCTTCTCGGTGCGTCCGTGGCTGCCGGAAATGGGCGATGCCGGGGATCCGAAGCAAATCAATGCCGTCGCGGTGCTGCGCCGTGTTCGCACTCGTCATGACGAGCCCGGCGCGTTGGTCGTTCTCAACGACGGCCGGTTTGCTGTCAGCAGCAACGGGGTCGTTGCCACCGGCAGTCCGCAGCAGCTGCGTCTGTACGCCGTCCGGCGAATCGAGCGATCTGAGTCGCGCTCGGAACGCGCGTGGTGGCAAGAGGTCGCCGGTGCAGTGACCTGAGTGGACTGCGGTCAGACCGAGGACTTCGGGCGAGCACGCTCGTCTTCGTTGGCCGGTTTGTAGCCGACCGTGTCGAGGTCGCGCGGGTCAGCGTGTCGCTTGCCGAAGAAATTGATCAGGTTGCGATCCTTGCGGAACACCCTGATCGGGGTGGAGTGGAGGTATGCCTTCGCGACGACGTTGACCTGCGCCTGGATGACTGCTGGTGGTTTCTGCGTTCCCATGACTTCGCGCAGTTTGTCGTCGAGCAGCCCTGAGAGGGACTGCCGAGCGAGCCACGCGCTGCCGGGGATGAAACTCGGATACCAGCGCTTCCAATCCTCCACCAAAGCGTCGAAGATGCCGACGCTAGCGTCGGTGCGTTCGTACGTGCGTTCCTCGTAATCAAGCATCCACTGAAGAAAGCCTTCGCGCGTCTCGGCCGGTAGGGCAAGTGGCATCTCCGCAGCCAATCCGCGCCAAAAATTGAATCGAGCCGCTTTGTCGATGCTGCTGAACGGGTCCACACCGAACTGATTGGCCAGGCGATCCGGTTCGAACATCACGGTGGCGAGCGTGTAAACCTTCAGCTCATCACTGATCGTGAAGTTGCTGTGGATCTGCTCCATGCGGCGGATCGCAGCTCGAGCTGTGTCGCTGGTGTAGCCACGGCGATAAAACTCGGTGAAGAAGATGATCGTGTCGTCGTTGCGACGCCTCGGGTCTTTCGCGATGTCGCCATTTCCGGAGCGATAGAGGACCTTTGCGATCGCCGGGACTGCGGCCTGACGGGCGAACGTGACGAGGTAGATCGAGTGCGCGAAGTAGGCGTCGGCGAACAGAACGTTGCTCACCTGAGCGGTGATTTCTTCATCGTCCTTGACCGGGTCGAGGGAATCGACGTAACGGCGCAGTGCGCGTCCGGTGGTCCAGTTGTTGCGGGTCTGCTCGAGCACGGTGTACCTCAAAGTAACAAAGACTGGCTAGGTGGCCAGCTCGGTCTCAAGTTGTGGATGCGAGCGCCTTGAGCACCAGATCGTCGTGCTTCTTCGGCTGCACCTTTGGCAGCACTTCGGCGATTTTGCCCTTGCCGTCGATGATGAAAGTCGAGCGCTGAACGCCCATGTACTTCTTGCCGTACATCGATTTTTCGACCCAGACGCCGTACTTCTCGGCAATCTTGTGGTCGGGGTCGCCGATCAACGTGAACGGGAGGTTGTACTTCTCCTTGAACTTCGCGAGCTTGTCAGGCGTGTCCGGCGAGACGCCCACGACGACCGCTCCGGCCTTTTCGTACTCCTCCCAGCGGTCGCGAATCCCGCAGGCCTGGGTTGTGCAGCCCGGCGTGTCGGCCTTCGGATAGAAGTAGAGGACGAGCGGTTTGCCGGCGAAGTCCTTCAGCTCGACGGTTTCATCGGCGTGACTCTTGAGCTTGAATGCGGGGGCCTTCTTGCCGACTTGGGGCATCTATCTCTCCTGCGTTGAATCGATTGAAATGATCGGGTGGGAGTGCGGTTGGGCAATCTAGTCGGCCGTTAGGCTGGGGCGGTGCGAATTGCGGTCTCGACAGACATGGTCACGGGTTTTGCCCCGATGCTGATCGACGAGCTGACGCAGCGTGGTCACGAGGTGGCGACGTTTGGTGCCTTCGACCCGGACGCCCGCTCCGACTGGGCTTGGGCCAGTGAATCCGCTGCGCGGGCCGTGGCGGAGGGCGATGCCGAAATGGCGGTCGTCTGTTGCTGGACGGGCACTGGCGCCGCGATCGCCGCGAATAAAATCCCCGGCGTTCGAGCCGCTCTCTGCGCCGATGCGGGCACGGCCGAGGGCGCGCGTAAATGGAACGACGCCAACGCCCTGGCCCTCAGCCTGCGCGCCACAAGCGAAGCCCAGCTCAAAGAAATCCTCGACGTGTGGTTCGCCACCGAATCGAGCGACGACCCCACTGACGCGGCCAACATCGCCCACGTGAACGGACTCTGAATCCCGGCGGATAGGGGTGACTAAGTGCTTGCCAGCACTACTACGCCGAGCAGCGCAACGGCCACGCCGATTTTCTGTGAACGAGCGATTCGTTCACCGAGAAATCGATGGGCGAGGAGGACGGTGGTGATGGGGAACATCGATGCGATCACGGCGACGATCGCGATCGGACCTTCCTGTGATGCGAACGCGTAGGTGGCGTTCGCCGTCACGTCGAGCGTGCCCACGAGCAGCAGCGGAAGCCACAGACGCCCGCTCGGACGCTCACCGGGGATCCGCGACCGAAATCCCAAGACGAGCAGGCCGACGGCGACGAAACTCGTGGCCTTCAGTGCCACGATCGGCCAGAACTCACTGACGGATGTGGCCTCGGCGATCATCACGTAGATCGCGCCGAACCCTGCTGCAGCCACCAGCGCCAGCAGAATCGAGGCCCGATGGTTGATCGCAACCGGGCGCCCTTCGGCCGCCGCGTCCCGTTCGCGCGATGCGAGCATCACGCCGACAACCACCGCGATCAATCCGCCGAACGCCAGCGCACTCAGCGTCTCGCCGTTGGCGAGGCCCCAGATCACGGGGATTGACGTGCCGCTGGCTGAGACCGGTGCAACGATGCTCATCGTGCCGATCGCCAGTGCTTGGTAGAAGGCTCCCAGCGCGATCAGTCCGACGACTCCGCAGATAGCGCCAAGCAGCAGGTCAGCGTTCGGCGGCACCACCTGCCTGCTCGCACCTGCCATCACAAGTGCAAACAGCAGGCCGCCGAGGCTCGTGCCCACCAGCACCAACGGCACGGCGAACCGCCGAGTCTGCAGGCCACCGAGAAAATCACCGGCTCCCCAGCTGATCGCCGAGGCCAGTGCCAACGCGATCGGGAGCATTTCGGGCTACCTCAGTTCGCGTCTTCTGCGACGGATTCGCGAACAATCGCATCGGCGGCGACCGTCTTGCCGCGA
This sequence comes from Solirubrobacterales bacterium, assembly GCA_049608465.1. Classification (GTDB taxonomy): domain Bacteria; phylum Actinomycetota; class Thermoleophilia; order Solirubrobacterales; family JACPNS01; genus JACPNS01. The sequence goes on from JBMYXO010000011.1 coordinate 35,411, forward strand.
AGCTTTGCTCCAGAAATCGCGCCGGCCACGTCAGTGGCCTGCGAACTCGGCACATGGAAGACCGTGAACCGACTGAGCACTCGCACGCGTCGGATGTCGCTGCCGGTCAGATCACTCTTCGAGGCAACCAGCTCGATCACGTCGGCCGGTTCGACGCCGCGCGCCGAACCGCCACTGACGATCACCGGCGTGAAGTCGCCGTCGAGTTCTGCCTGATCGGGCTTGGTGTGTCGTGGGTGGCGAAGCTCTCGATCCTCGGTCTCGGGCGTCTCTTCGACGGTCGCTTCCGCCGGAGACTCGGCTTCGGGTTGTGGTTCGGTCTCGCCCTCGGGCGCTTGCTCGGGTTCGTCGGCTTTGGCCGGTGACGGACCCCACGAGAACGGCTCCGGCTTGGGCTGACCGGTTGCGTCAAGCTCGGTGTTCGAGTGCTCGGTGCTGGAGCGCTCGGTTTCCGGCGTGGCTTCTTCAGCGGCCTCAGCCGCATCGGTCGATCCCTGGTCGGTCGATTTCTCGTCCGCTGTGACCGCTTCAACTGGTGTCTCGATGCTGTCCTCCTGCGCGGGGCCGCGTTCGCGCTTACGACGCGTGCGTGTGCCCGGTTCGGTCGTTGTTTCCGAGGGCGTCGGCTCTGCCAGCGAGGGCTCTGCCAGCGAGGGCTCTGCCGGTGAGGGCTCTGCCGGTGAGGACTTGGCCGCGGAAGATGTCGCGGCGTCGGCCTTGGTTTCGTCGAGTCCCTTTGCCTTGCCCGGGTTCTTTGCGTCCCATTCCGGCACGTCGACGTTGATGTGCTTCTCGATCGCCTTGAAGTCTTCCTTGTCGCGCGGCTCAACCAGGGTGATCGCGCGACCGCCGCGGCCTGCGCGACCGGTGCGGCCGATCCGGTGCGTATAGATCTCGGCGCTGTTGGGCAGGTCGTAGTTGATCACGTGGGTGACGTTCTGCACATCGAGGCCGCGGGCGGCGATGTCGGTGGCGACCAGCACCGGCACGCGGTTGTCCTTGAACGCGATCATCACGCCATCTCGTGAACCCTGTGACATGTCGCCGTGCAGCGCCCGAACGCGCAGGCTCGACTTGCGCTTGTCGAGGTCGCGAGCCAGACGGTCAACGCCGATCTTGGTGCGCGCGAAGATAATTGCCTGCGTCGGGCGCTCGGCCTCGAGAATCTCGATGATTGCGTCGACTTTTGTGTTGCGGGTGGCCGACTTCTGGAAGTGCTCGACCGTGTCGATCGTCAAGGTCGGAGCCTTGACCTTGATCGTCACCGGGTCGTGCAGGTGTTCTGAAGCGAGCTTCGCAATCGCCGGCGGCATCGTCGCGCTGAAAAGCGCGGTTTGACGACCACGCGGGCACTTCTTGAGGATCGTCTCGACGTCCTCCAAAAATCCGAGGTCGAGCATCTCGTCGGCCTCGTCCAAGACCACGAAGCGGGCGTCGTGGAACATCAGTGAATGACGTGAGTGCAGGTCGAGTACTCGGCCGACGGTGCCGACCACGACCTGCGGACCACTCTTCAAGCGGTCCATCTGTTGGCGGATCGGCGCGCCACCGAATGTTGCCAGCACGTCCACGCCGGCGACGACGCCGTACGCGCGCAAGGATTGCGCCACTTGAATACACAGCTCGCGTGTCGGGGTCAGGACCAGTGCCTGCACCTCGCGACGCTCAGGGATGATCGCCTGCAGCATCGGAAGTCCGAATGCTGCCGTCTTGCCAGTTCCTGTCTGGGCCTGGCCGATTACGTCGGAACCCTTCAGAAGCTCGGGGATCGCCTGCTCCTGGATCGGAGTGGGATCGGTGTACCCGACCTTGTCGAGGGCGTCTGCGAACTCTTTGTTGAGTCCTAGTTCACTGAATTTGCTCAAAGTTCTTCTCTCATAATTGGTTTCAACTGTTCAGGGTACCCAGCGCGCACTCGCTAACCTCACCGCCCGATGAGCCTTGCAGTGGTTGGATCAATCGCGTTCGACGCGGTGAAGACGCCTTTCGGCGAGCGCAAGCGCATGCTCGGCGGCTCGGCCGTGCACTTCTCGCTCGCCTCGAGTTTTTTCGCCGACGTCCACATGTTCGGGCCGGTCGGCGATGACTTCGGCGACGAGGAATACGCGATCCTGCACAACCGCAGTGTGAACACCGACGGCATCGAGCGCGTCGAGGGCGGCAAGACATTCTTCTGGCGTGGTCACTACGAGTACGACCTGAACATGGCCCACACCGACGACACCCAGCTCAACGTCTTCGGTGACTTCGAGCCAAAGCTCAACGACTCGGCCCGCGACGCGGACGTGCTCTTTCTCGCGAACATCCAGCCCGACCTCCAGCGCGCCGTGCGCGAACAGTGCCCCGACGCCAGATTCGTGGCGCTGGACAGCATGAACCTCTGGATTGACATCGCGAAGGATTCACTGATCAAGACGATTCAAGGCGTCGATGCGGTATTCATGAATGACGCCGAGATCCGCATGCTGACCGGCCAGAGCAACCTGGTGAAGGCGGCCCGCGAGTTGCTTCAACTTGGGCCGCGCCTGGTGATCGCCAAGCAGGGTGAATACGGCGCAGCGCTTTTCACAGAGCACGGCTTCTTTGCGCTGCCGGCTTACCCGCTGGAGGACGTGATCGACCCGACCGGTGCAGGCGACTCTTTTGCCGGCGGCTTTCTCGGCTACGTCGCGCAGCACCTCGACGAGGGCGGCGAACTCGACGATGACGCCTTCCGCCGCGCAATGACCTACGGGTCGACGATGGCCTCCTTCAACGTCGAGAATTTCGGTACCGAACGAGTCCGCGACCTGGCCGGCGAGGAAATCGCCGAACGCTTCGCCGGCTTCAAAGCCATCACCCAGTTCGAAGAAGTAGCCGTCTCCTACCGGTAACGACTTTGTAAAACAAGCTTTGCCGAAAGGCAAACCTTGTGGTGCGGAGGCGGTACATTTGGGGTGTGCAGCTTTGGTTTTGGATCTGGCTTGGGCTGGTGCTCAAGTTGCCGGTGGTCTGGCTTTGTTGGTTCGTCTACAAGACGATCAACGACGTACCCGAGCAGGTTCTGGGCGAGGATGACGGTGGGCAGCCGGTGGCAGTTGTTTATGGGCAAGGCCCTCGCACGCGTGGACCGAACGGGGGCCTCCCGCTGTTCGGGAACGTCGCTCGACGCAAGGACGTCGGGCACGACGAAAACGCCAACAAATCTGCGCCGATCGCCGTCGCCTCGGCCTCAACGCACGGCCCGCCCCGCCGGCGCTAGGCACCCGGTCACGCACGTAGTATTGTTCCGCGCCAGATGTTCACTCCGTACTACATCCTCGCCGTCGGATTCGGCGTGCTCGCCGCGTTGCTGTCCTTCTACGGCTTCACCGTGAAGAAGGACGATTCCAGCTTTCCCGGCAAGCTCGGTGGTCCGATCATGTTCGTCGCCCTGATCCTTGGAATTGCCACATTCAGCTTTGTTTGGAAGGGTGGCGAAGAGGAACTCGACCACAAGAAGCACGAGCAGGAATTGCAGCTCGAAGAGGGGCACAGCGAGAACACCGACGCCCCGACCGGCGTCAAGTACGGCAACTAGCGACGCTGCGACCCGGCGGCCGACCCGTCTCCTGGCTGCCGTTGAGTGGCGTGCGCGCGTATCAGCGGGATCAGGAATTGCTCGGCAAAGTCTCGGGCGTCGGCTTCAGTCTCGAGCCGTACGATCGTCTCGGGCGCCGAAGCCAACGAAACCACGAGTCGTGACAACAGCTCGCCGAGTACCAGCGATTCGAACTGTCCCAGTGAGATCTCGCCCGCCCGCACCGACTCATTGATGCGTTCGAGCACCAGCTCGCGAGCGTGCGCGGTCGCTTCGCCGGAGGTCAACGTCGATCGCAGAACGCCGCGATCGTTGAGGGCAAAGACCTCCCCGAAAACTGGATGTGCCCGCAAGCCGACGATCGAGCTACCAAGCATGGCCGCGCCTCGCGCTTCGAAACCGTCGTCATGCTGGCGATCGCAGGCCTCGAACATCGCGTCGATCTCGCGCAGCGTGTAGGCCCGGACGAGCTCGGTCTTGCTGGCGAAGTAGCGGTAAAGACTTGCACGAGAGACCTTTGAGCGCATCGCGATTTCACCCATGCGTATGTGGTCGAGGCCAACTCGCTCGGCCTCCTCTCCGGTGACTGCCAAGATCCGATCGATCACCGCACTGCGGTTGCCGACCGACCTCGCGCGACCATTTTCAGACGCGGGCATACCTCTTACCTAACCACTGCGGGCCGGCGCGTGCGTCACCGTTCTCACACCCGTACTAGCTGCAGCTTCGAACTTTCCACGATTGGCGACGCGGGATTGGCAGTGGCTGGTACATAATCACTGCGACCAAATGCGTAAGAATCAAGCAATCGCAGATTCGCGGACGAAGATTCACTCGATACTCAGGAGCGACGAGCAATGGCGGACGACCAGGTACAGGTAGCCGAACCCCCAACCGACGCAGCAACCCCCGCTCAAACGGTGACTTTCACCGACAACCGCACGGGTCAGAGCAAGCCTTTGGAAATCACCGAGGGCACGGTACGCGCGATGGAACTCCGGCAGTTCAAGACCGACGAAGAAGACTTCGGTCTGATGACCTACGACCCGGCATATCTCAATACTGCGTCGTGTCGCAGCGCAATCACGTACATCGACGGCGACAAAGGCATCTTGCAGCATCGCGGGTACTCGATCGAGGACCTCTGCGAGCACTCGAGCTACCTCGAGGTCGCATACCTATTGATCCACGGCGAGCTTCCGTCCGCCGACCAACTCGCAGAGTGGACCCACGAGGTGACGATGCACACCTTCGTCCACGAGAACCTCAAGGTCTTCGTCCAGGGTTTCCGCTACGACGCCCACCCGATGGGCATGCTGCTGGCAACCGTCGGCGCGCTCTCCACCTTTTACCCGGATTCGAAGAACATCGACGATCCAGAGGAGCGACGCATGGCGGCGATTCGTCTGATCGCGAAGATGCCGACGCTCGCTGGATTCGCCTACCGGCACACCCAGGGCATGCCGTACGTGTATCCGGACAACGATCTCGACTACGCGGGCAACTTCCTCGGCATGCTGTTCAAGATGACCGAGCTCAAGTACGAGCCGGATCCGCGTCTCGCGAAGGCGCTCGACACGCTGTTCATCCTGCACGCCGATCACGAGCAGAACTGCTCAACGGCCGCGGTGCGCGCCGTCGGTTCGAGTCAGGTCGACCCCTATTCGGCCGTCGCGGCCGGGGTCGCCGCACTTTACGGCCCGCTTCACGGTGGTGCGAACGAGTCCGTTCTGAGAATGCTCGCGCGGATCGAAAAGATCGAGAACGTGCCTGACTTCTTGAAGGGCGTGAAGGACGGCAACGAGCGACTGATGGGCTTCGGTCACCGCGTGTACAAAAACTACGACCCCCGCGCGCGGATCATCAAGAAGCACGTTGACGAGGTGCTCGAGGTGACCGGCAGCGCCGACAACCCGCTGCTCGACATCGCCGTCGAGCTCGAGAAACGCGCACTCGACGACGAGTACTTCACGTCGCGCAAGCTCTATCCGAACGTCGACTTCTACAGCGGTCTGATCTACGAAGCTCTGCAGATTCCGCGTGCGATGTTCACAGTGATGTTTGCGATTCCGCGCACGTCCGGTTGGATCGCCCAGTGGCTCGAAATGCTCGACGATCCCGAGACCAAGATTGCGCGCCCGCGTCAGATTTACACCGGCCATCGCGACCGCGACTTCCTCGCCGGTCGCGCCGAAGTCGGTCGCTGAACCAGCACCACGGTGGGTAGGTACGGGTTGAAGCTCCGCGAGGGGCCGAAGGTCACTCGCATCCGGTGCGCGACGATCGACGAACTTTTCGATCAGGTCGAACTCCAGTCCGAGGAGATGTCGGACCGTGCCGACGGAGAGGCCGTCGCCTCGATGTTTCGCGAGTACGAGGCGATCGAGCTTGTTCACGGCCGGATCGAGGTGACGATCGCCGACAGCCCGTTCAAACACCGTCGTGGCGGTATCGACGTACGGCGCGACGGCTCGATTGAAGCCTTCGTGGGACGCACAAGCCGGACTGTGGTGGAGCCGACGCCGGGAGAGACGATCCCGCAGGCACTGCGTCGCGAACTGCTCAAACCACCCAGCCAATAAACTCAGGCCGATGACTGAATCCCTGCCAACTGGCGACATCGCAGACGCGCTGGACGAAAACGGCGACCGCATCCGCTTCTCCAGCGTCGCGCTACCCGATGATTCGCAGGGTCCGTACGAGGTCTTTGTCAATGGCGTACCCCAGATCGCCGGCGAACATTACGACCGCGAAGGCGAAACGTTGTACTTCTATCGCCCGATCCGCCAGGAAGAAAAACTTGGTTTCTGGCGATGGCTGTCAATCTTCATCGGTATCGCTGGTAGTTACAAACAGAACGATTCGGTCGATGTGACCTTCGTACGCGATGGGCAGCGGCTGATCGAAACCAGCCTGCCGATTGAAATCCTTGTCGAGCCGACCGAGGAGCAACGCGGAATGCTCGTCGGCTCCTACTCCCCCGGCGGCTAGAGGGCCGCGAAAGATATGCGCATTGATTCCCTGATCCAGGCAGACCAGCCTGTCTTCTCGTTCGAGTTCTTCCCGCCGAAGACCGACGAGGGGATGGCAAACCTTTTCGAGACGGTCTCGAAACTGCGAGAGCTGAACCCGGCATTCGTTTCCGTCACCTACGGCGCGGGCGGATCCACTCGCGACCGCACGATCGCGATCATCGGTCGCATCAAGAATGAGCTCGGCATCGAGACGATGGCCCACTTCACCTGCGTCGGAGCCACCGTCGATGAGCTGCGTGAAGTTCTCGACGAGATCGCGGCCACCGGCGTCGAAAACGTGATCGCGCTTCGCGGTGACCCGCCGGTCGGTCAGGACAAGTTCGTGAAGACCGAAGGCGGCCTCGGCAACGCCGACGAACTGATCAAATTGATTTCCGACAACTACGACTTCTGCGTCTCAGGTGCTTGTTACCCCGAGCCGCACCCGGAGGCGATAAGTGCCGAGGATGACCTCGCGCACGCGAAGCAGAAGGTCGAGAACGGCGCCAGCTTCCTTGTCACGCAGCTGTTCTTCGACAACGACGCGTACTTCGACTACGTCGATCGTGCGCGCGCGGCCGGGATCGACGTTCCGATCATCCCTGGCATCATGCCGATCGGCGGTTACGAGCAGATCAAACGCTTCACCAGCATGTGCGGGGCGACGATCCCCGATCGCCTGATGTCCGAGCTCGATGCGCGCCAGGATGACCCCGATGCAGTTGCCGACCTCGGCGTTGCCTACGCGACCCTGCAGTGCGCCGATCTTCTCGCTCGCGGAGCACCGGGTATTCACTTCTACACATTGAACAAATCGCCGGCCACGAGAGCAATCCTCTCGTCGCTCCATGCGGCGCGTCCCTGGGATCGCACGCTGGCAGCGGGCGAACCAGTGGTCAACGCCGGCTGACGATTCAGCAGCGCGCGTTCCGCTATTCAGGCTTCCATTTAACGCTGCAGCCGACCGGCGTGGTCTCCTGAAGCGCGGGTTCGTTTCCGGCGAGGACGGCATCCAGGGCCTCACGCAGCCACCCAGCGTTCAGCGACTCGTCCTCGTAGTCGGCGTCCGGCGCGCCGCGATAGACGAGCCGGTCGTCGGCATCGAACACGAATACGTCCGGCGTCGTCTTTGCGCCGTATGCCGCAGCGGTCTCTTGCGACTCGTCGCGTAGATAGGGGAAGGGCCACGGTTTTTCAACGGCGCGGCGTTTCATCTCGTCGAAGGAATCGGCGGGTTTGATCGTCGCGTCGTTTGGGTTGATCGCCAAAAACCGCACGCCGTGATGAACGTAGTCTCGGCCCACCTGCATGAGCCGATCCTCCCACGCCAACGCATAAGGGCAGTGGTTGCAGGTGAAGATCACGACCGTTGGGTGCTCGTCGTCGCCACCGTAGACGTGGTCGTGGCCATCAACGCCGGGCAGCATGAACATGGGGGCAGAGTCGCCGAGTTTCAATTAGTCCTCTTTCCGTGGTTGTGATTCTCGCTTGAATTCTTCCGCGTACTTG
>JBMYXO010000012.1:0-42129 GCA_049608465.1 Solirubrobacterales bacterium
GAGCTAATCGCCCGAGAAATCGGGAAGTTTAGCGCCGGTCGGAGGTTCCTGCTGATCGGGCCGAGTGCACGACCTCCGCTGGTGCGACCGTATACTGACCGCGACCGCGCCGCACGGGCGCTTGTGAGTTAGAGAGGGCTCTGTCTTGCGCGAGATGGTGATTTACGGAGTGAGCTTCGACATGGTCGGCAAGCAGCCGATCATCTTGTTGAAGGCAGTTGACGGGAACGAGTTCTTGCCGATCTGGATCGGCCACCCCGAAGCCGCGGCGATCCTGATGAAATTGCAGGGTGCCGACACTCCTCGCCCGATGACCCACGACCTGATCTCCGGGCTGCTCGACGATCTCGAGATCGAGTGCACGCAGATCGCCGTCACCGAGCTGCGCGACAACACTTTCTTTGCGACGATCACCCTGAAGGCCGGCGAACGCGAGTTGGAGATCGATTCCCGGCCCAGTGACGCGATCGCCTTGGCCGTTCGCACTGAGGCGCCGATCTTCGTGGCCGACGACGTGATCTCAGAGTCCGCGATCGAGTTCGAGCATGAGGTCGAGGACACCGAGGAGGTCGTCGACAAATTCCGCAAGTTCCTCGACGAGGTCTCGCCGGAAGACTTCGGCGCAGAGGGTTAGCAACGAACCGCACGAACTCGAACCGGTCTGTCATGAGCACTGAGCTACCTCGCACCGGCCTCATCAAGTGGGCCGATCTGACCGTTGACGGTGCCGAAGGAGTGCGCGATTTCTACGCCGCGGTGGTCGGCTGGGAATGGACGGCCCTACCCAACGATGGCCGCGAGGACTACGTGATGACGCATCCAGAAACTGGCGACACCACCGCCGGGATCTGCCACCAGGCCGGGGGTATAAAAGGTCTGCCGCAGCAATGGCTGGTGTACGTCACCGTCGACGATCTCGACGACTCAATCGCTGCCTGCAACGCGAACGGCGGCGCCGTCGTGTTCGGGCCACGGGAATCCGAGTCGATGGGCCGCTGGTGCGTCGTTGAGGATCCGGCCGGAGCGGTGATGGCGCTCACCGAACTGACGCCCGGCGAGGACAACTGACGTTCGTCGGTGTCAGGCTCCCCGCCGACCCGTCGTTATTCGTTCTGGCCGACCGGGTACGCCTGGCGGGTGTTGGCAGTCGCAAGCAGTCTCTCGGCGAGTTCGTCGAACGTGATTCCAGCGGCCTCGGCGGCCATCGGCATCAAGCTGGTCGCGGTCAGGCCGGGTATCGAATTGACCTCAAGGACTTGGGGTACGTGGTTCTCGGGCACCATGAAGTCAACGCGCGCAAAGCCATGGCATCCGAGCAGATTGAACACCTCGACGGCGGTGTCTCCAAGTCGCCCGGCGACGTCATCATCGAGCTCGGCCGGGCATACGAAGTCGGTCTTGCCGATTTCGTAACGACTTTCGAAGTCGTAGAAATCCTGTGAGTTCGGGACTGCCTCCACGGCCGGCAGCGCGACGCCGTCGAGCACGCTGACGGCAATCTCGCGGCCTGCGATGAACTGCTCGATCAGTACGCGGTCGTCGTAGCTGAATGCGCTGACCAACGCGCCTGGCAGCGCCTCGTGCGAACCGGCGAACTTGATTCCGAGCGCCGAGCCCTGGCGCGCAGGTTTGACGACCACGGGAAAGCCGAATCCGTGCTCAATCGTCGCCAGCGAGTCAGCTGCGCCGAGGTTGCGGAATGCCGTGTCATTGAACGTGACGAAGCGTGGCGTGGCAATTCCGGCCTTCTGCAGCTGGAGCTTCGTCACTGCTTTGTCCATGCATTGAATCGAGGCCAACACTCCACACCCAGTGAACGGCAGCCCAAGAATCTCCATCAACTCCTGAACGGTGCCGTCTTCGCCTCCGCGCCCGTGCAGTGCGATGAACACGGCATCGGGCTGGAGAGCCATCAACTGTTCGACGAGCGATTGGTCGACGTCGATCTCGGTGACGGCGTGTCCGTTCACGCGGAGTGCCTCGGCAATGCGTTGGCCGCTGCGTAGCGACACCTGTCGTTCCAGCGACGAGCCGCCCTTGAGCACTGCGACGTTCATCGCGAATCGACCTTCATCAGATTTCGTCGCGGTCCAGCCGCTGGGCGTCAGATGAGTCTGGTGTGGCCGATTGCTCATCCGCCGCCTGTGCCGCGTCGCCGGACTTCTTCAGCTTGCGTCCACCCAGAGAAAAAATCCGAGCTCCGCCGCCCGGCTCGTCGGGCAGTGCCACGGCCCGGTGTTCGCCGGTCATCGTGCGCCAGAGGTCGAGCTGACCGGCGATGACCTCGCCGATTCGCTTGATGCCCTCGGTGATCTTCTCTTCGGGCACGCCGCTGAAGTTGAGTCGCATCGAGTTGCGCCCGCGTGACTCTCCGGACCCAAGATACGCACCTTCTCCGGGAACGAACGCAACGTTGTTGCGCAACGCCAGCGCGAGCAGGTCGGTCGTGTCGAACATCTCCGGCAGTGTCGCCCAGATGAACAGGCCGCCGTCGGGCTTTGTCCAAGTCGCCTCCGGTGGGAAATACCGCTCGAGCGCCGCCAGCATCGTGTCTCGCCGACTCTTGTAGATCGCGCCTGCGGTGTGGACCCAGTCGCGCCAGTCGGCCTGTTCGAAGTAGGTGGTGATCATGAACTGCGCAAGGCCGCTTGAGTTGAGATCGGCGGCCGCCTTGGCGATGCCGGACTTTTCGATCACCGGACTCGGCGCCTCGATCCAACCCATTCGCAGACCCGGGGCGAGGATTTTGCTGAACGTCCCGAGATAGATCACGAAGTTGCCGCCATCGAGCTCGCGTAGTGTCGGCAGCGGTTCACCGGAAAAGCGCAACATGCCGTAGGGGTTGTCCTCGACGACGAGCAGTTCCCGCTCGTTGGCGATCTCCACCAAGCGCGCCCGACGCTCCAGTGACATCGTGACACCGGCCGGGTTGTGGAACGTCGGCACGGTGTAGATGAATTTTGGCTGGATCCCTTCGCCGTCGAGGCGCTCGAGCTCCCGTTCGAGCAGATCGATGCGCATACCGTCGTCGTCGAGTTCGATCTGTACGGCTTCGGCCTGGAAGCTGAGAAAACTCGGCACTGCGCCCGGGTAGGTCGGAGCCTCGGTGATGATCGTGTCGCCAGGGTTGACGAAGATTCTCGTGATCAGATCGATCGCCTGCTGGCCGCCGGTCGTCACGAGAATGTTGTCGACGTCGGCGTGGACGTTCTCGGCCGCCATCACCTCGACGATCGCTTCCTTCACTCCGGTGAGCCCATCGGTCGGGGTGTACTGGAGCAACTCTGTGCCGTGCTTGCGCGCCATCTCGACGAACACGCTTTCAAGCAAGTCCCGCGGGAAGCTCTGGGTGTCGGGCAGACCGCCGGCCAAGGTGATCACCTCGGGACGGTCGGTGATCGACATCATGTCCCGCATCGCGCTCTTCTTGACACCGTTCGTGCGGTCGGCAAGCAGACGCGCATAGCGTTCGAGATCGTGGCGTGTGCTGCGCTGATTGCTCATCAAACTTCCCGTCAGTGCGTGATTCGACTCCGTTGAGCGAGCCACCTTCAACTACCGTACACGCCGCTCGCCGATCCTTCGCGCCGCCGCATCTGCGATAACGCAAGGGCCACCCAGTGGCGATACGACCAATATGGACTTCATCTGGCACATATGTCAAGCGATCGGCGTCGGTGCGGCGGCCGGGCTGTCACCTGCCGTTGGCTTGTCGATGCTGATCGTGTGCGCGGCTGTCGGACTCGGTATCACCACGGCGAACGACGACTACGACTTCCTTGAATCTGCCGCCGCGGTGGTCGTCGCAGTGCTTGTGCTGCTCCAATCGGTCGCGCTGATCGCGATTCCCGGTGGGATGGCGGCACGGGTAGCCGCCGACCGACCGCGTCTCACCGCGATTCATCTTGCCCTTGCGATTCTGTTCGGCGCGCTCGCCGGCGGGATCGTCTTCGGTGCCGAAAGTGATCCCACTTGGATCGGACTGTTGTTCGGCGGCACATCCGCTGCACTCGTCGCGTACGCATCAGGTGGGCTGCTGCGCGGAGTCGGTGAACGGCTCGAAGCGAGTCAGCAGCGTCAGATGAAAAAGGCGAACAAGGAGGAGCGAGAGGCAGCAAAAAAAGACGTTGAATCCTCGCGACGGGTGATCGCCTTCGCCGTCGACGTTTTCGCCGTTGTCGCGGTGATCGTTCCGTTGCTGCTTCCCCCGACCGGAGTCATCCTCCCTATCGCTGCCGCAGTGTTGATCGTGCGTGGCCGGCGCCGCGCCGAGAAAAAACACGAGGGACTACGGGTTCTCAATTGAGCGCGGCTCAACTTTCGGTCGGCTCGCGATCACCCTCCGACGCCTAGATTCAGTACGTGCCCGAACGCGCCAAAGCGGCCAACTCATCGAAAGCGACGAGGTCCGCAAGGAAACTGGTTCTCGTCGTGGTCGATGGGATGCGTCCCGCGTCGTTGGCCAAGGCGATCGATGATGGTGCAGCGCCCAACTTCGCCAGGTTGATTCGCGAGGGCTTCGCAAGCGGTGAGTGCATCTCCTCGTTCCCGTCGCTGACGCCCGTCGCCACGTCGATGATCGTCACCGGTACCGGTCCAGACCGGCACGGCGTGCCATCGATGCATTGGTACAAACGCGACGAACGTCGTTACGTCGACTACGGAATCAGCTTTCCGGCAGCTCGGCGCAGCGGTCTGATCTCGGTGCTGAAGGATCTCGTCTACCGGATCAACGAGGAGCATCTCAACGCCTCAACACCGACCTTTTTCGAGTCGCTCGAACGCGCCGGGATTCGATGTGCATGTACGACCTACATGATTTACCGCGGGCCGCACGAGCACGAGTTCATCGGCAGTGGCGTGCCGGGTGCGCTTGCTGGAGTCACGGGCATGTCGCGTCCCGGTTATGGACCGACTGATCTGATCTACGGGGACATCTTCGATTCCCAGGGAACCGATTGCCGCTCCAACTACGGAGTGCCGGGCCGTCGCGATCAACACACCGCGTGTGCCGGCGTCGAAATCGTCGCCGATGGCAACTACGACTTTCTGCTGCTGTCGTTCCCGGACAACGACAACTACTCGCACCGGCTTGGTCCCGACGAACAGCCGAGGTCGATCGCCAACGCCGACGCGCAGTTCCAGCGCGTGATCGACAGCTACGGCGGATATCGCAGATTCACCGAGGACCACGCGGTGATCGTCGTGTCAGATCACTCCCACAGCAAGGTCAGCGAAGGAGTCGATCTGCTGCTGATGCTGGCTGAGCACGAGTGGGACGTGTTGGCGCCGCGACAGGGTCGTCGCAAACGCAACGCCGCGCAGATTGCGGCCAGTCCGGCGGCTCGGGTCGGCAACCTCTACGTGCTCGACGAGGATCGACTCGGAACCGAAGTGCCGCTGCTCGTGCACGATCTTCGGCGACAGGCGACGGTCGACCAAGTGCTTTGGCTTGAGGCGGGCAACGAGGCTGCGGTCGCCATGGGCGAAGCCGAGCTGCGATTCGCTCCGGGCGATCAGTTCGAGGACTTGCGCGGTCAGAAATGGGACGTGGACGGCGACCTCTCAGCGCTGGACCTACAGACGCAAGACGGCTTGATCTTCAGCGAGCGCTATCCGGACGCGCTCGCGCGGAGCTGGTCGGGACTGACCTGCCCAGGTTCCGGCGACGTGATGGTCACGCCTGAAATCGGCTACGAGTTCTATGACTGGGGCGGCGTGGCTCACGTCGGCGGCGGCACCCACGGATCGCTGCACCACGCCGACTCGGCCGCCCAGTTGATCGTCCACGGCACCGGCGAGTCACGCGAACACCAGCCAACCTGGTCGATAGCCGACATCAATTCACTAGTTCTGGAACACTTCACCGCCCCCCGCTGAAAACAAGGTTCCCCTTCAAGCAAACCTTGTTTCACAAAGCTGGGGGAAATCGATGGTGGGTAGGCTGTCGCGGCGATGGGCGTGGCAGCGAAACTTCCTGGTCCGGCGCGCCGTGTGGCCGTGCGGTCGACGCGTGGGGTCGTGCGCGCGCTCGGTCTGAAGGGTCGATCCGAACTTGCATTTTGGACGGACGTGTGGGATCGGTCGATCCGCGACGGCAATCTCTGGGGTGAGCGCGCCCTCGAGCTTTCCGGCGACGGTTCGGTTGCAGAGGACTACGTCGAGCGTCGCTGGCAGCAGGCCCGGGCCGAGGTCAATCGTGTGCTCGAAGAGGCGTCGATCGACGATCGCAACTATTTCGACGGCAAAGTCGTCGTCGACATCGGGCCCGGTTGCGTCGGCTTCCCGGACGCCTGCCCGGCCAAGCAGTCATTCGGTGTTGACCCACTGGCCGAGGCCTATCGCGAGGCCGGCCTGCTGTTGGAAAGCGACGCGGTCTATCTCGATGTTGCCGCCGAAAACATCCCGCTGCTTTCCGGCAGCGTGGACGTCGTGGTTTGTCGCAACAGCCTCGATCACGTTGATCGACCGACCACTGTGCTCAGCGAGATACACCGTTTGTTGCGACCGGGCGGCGAACTCATCCTCAACGTCGACCTCGACCACCCGGCAAGTCCGACCGAGCCGCACGAGATCTCCAGCGCGCGCCTCACAACTTGGCTGGCGGACTTCGAAGTTCTTCGCGAGCAAGAGTGGGACCACGGACACGCCGGCAGAGACCAGCCCGGCCATGCAATCGTCGTCGTCGCGAAAAAACCAGTTTGAGCCCACGATTTCACACACGTCTGAACGCGGGACTGCGGCAGTCGCACAACTGGGTCCAGCTGACCAAATTCGCTCTCGTCGGGGCCAGCGGCTACGTGGTCAACTTGGTCGCCTACGAGGTCGCTCGCAAGGGCTTCGACGTTCACTACCTACTCGCTGCGGTGATCGCCTTCTGTTTCGCCGTCACCAACAACTTCCTCTGGAACAGGCACTGGACCTTCAAGGCGACCGACGGACACGCGGGCTTCCAGGCTGCCCGTTTTTTCGTCGTCAGCGTGTTCGCGTTGACCTTCAACCTCGTTGTTCTGAAGCTACTTGTTCAGGTCGGCGTCGGTGAGTTCCCCGCGCAGGCAATCGCGATCGTCTGCGCGACACCGCTGAACTTCGTCGGCAACAAGCTGTGGTCGTTTCGCGCCGATCGGGTCGACGAAACGGCTAACGCCAGCTAGACCGACTGGCTCAGTCCAGCGGTTCGATCAATTGCGTGACCGCGGTCGCGCGACCCTCGCGGTCGGCCTCGACCACGACGCCCATCAAGTGTTCGTCACCGGTCGCGCTGTCGAACCGCTGCGGCATCCCCGTCCGCAGCTTGGTGATGATCGCCTCCTTGACCACACCGATCACGCCGGCGCGCGAACCCGTCATTCCGACGTCGGTGCAGTAGGCGGTGCCGCCGGGTAAAACGCGTGCGTCGGCAGTTGGGACGTGCGTGTGCGTGCCCACGACCGCGGTGACTCGGCCGTCGAGGTGCCATCCCATCGCGACCTTTTCACTGGTGAGCTCGGCGTGGAAGTCGACGAGCAGCAGATCGGCGTCGTTGCCGATCTCGCGAATTATTGCGTCGGCCTTGTCGTACGGGTTGCCGTTGTTGTCGAGGCCGAACTGGCCGATCAGATTGATCACGCCCAGTCGGAGGTTGCCGTTTTCGACGACGACGAATCCCTTGCCCGGGTTCGAGTCGTGTTGGTTGGCGCACCGCACAATCGGCTTTCCGGAGTCGAGGTAGCCATACACCTCGCGATGGCGGTAGGTGTGGTTGCCGAGCGTGATCGCGTCCACTCCGAGGGCAAAGAGTTCATCGGCGGTGCCCGGCGTGATGCCCATCCCACCGGCTGCGTTCTCACCGTTGACCACAACAAAATCTGGCTCGTGCTGTTCGCGCAACTTCGGCAGCAACACGCTCAACGCGCGGCGCCCGGGTTCGGCGACGACATCCCCGATGAAGATGATCTTCGGCATTGCGCGAGTCTAGAGGCGTCGATGAGAGGCCCGTCGAAAACGGGTTCTAGTTATGCTCGCGCCCATGCCGCTGCTCGAAGGTCGAGAACTCGTCAAGCGCTACGGCGACAAGGCAGTTCTCAATTCAGTTTCTGTGGCCATCGACTCCGGGGAGAGCGTGGCGATCGCCGGCCCGAACGGGGCCGGTAAAACGACGCTGCTCTCGATTCTCGCTGGGGTGCACAAGCCCGACGACGGCGAGGTCGTCGCTGACAACTCTCGCCTGGGCTGGGTTCCACAGCGCGCAGCCGTCTACGGAAAGCTGACGGTCCGTGAGAATCTCAAGCTGTTCGGCAAGCTCGAAAGGGTGGACGACGTCGATGGGTCGGTCACTCGCATACTTGAGCGGATCGAACTGACGCATCGTGCCGACGACCGTGCCGAGAATCTTTCAGGCGGAATGCGCCAGCGGCTCAGTATCGGAATGGGATTGATCAGCGATCCAACGGTGCTGCTGCTCGACGAGCCGTCGGCTGCGCTCGACCCACTCCAGCGTGAGCGACTTTGGGAGCTGCTCGGTTCGTTGGTAAGCCACGGCATCGCGCTGGTTTTCTCAACGCACGCGGCGGGCGAGGTTGAAGGCCACGCATCGCGCGTGCTGATCCTCGACGGCGGCGATCTCTTGTTCGACGGCCGACCGAACGACATCGGCCCAGGTGCCCATTTCGAGCTGGCATTCATCAATTTTCTGCGCGAACGCCGCGCCACTGTCGCCGGGAGCGATGCCCGATGAAGCTCCGCCATCTACTCGGCAAAGACCTACGCCTGTTGCGCCGCACACCGACGATCGTCGTGCTGCTCGCGCTCTACCCCGCTCTGGTCGCGATCTTGATCGGCCTGGCCGTCGGTCGCCCGCCGACCAAACCGCGCGTTGCGATCGTCAATCAAGTGCCCGCCGACCAGCGCGCGCTCAGCGTCGGTGGCAAGCGATTCGACCTCGACAAACTGGTCAAGGCGCTGTACGACAACGTCGATGGCTACGACGTCAAAGATCGTGCCGCGGCATTGCAGGAGGTGAAATCCGGTGACGCCGTCGCCGCGGTCGTGATCCCGTCGACGATCGTCGAGGACCTCGAGTCACAACTCGGGCAGGGCACGATCGAGGCGATCTTCGACGAGTCCGATCCGACGCGCAAGGCCTACGTCGAGAACACGATCAAAGGCTTGCTGGTCGACACCAATCGCGAACTCACACGAAGATTCACCGACGTCGCGCTGGACTATCTCGACATCGTCGTCAACGGTGGCGAGATCGGCTTCGGCGGGCAGACGACGAAGATCCTCGGATTGAAGAAGGGCGAGGACATTCTCCCCAGAGTGCTTCCCTACATCCCGGCCGACCAGCGGGCCGACGTGGTCAAACTCGCCGAATCGTCGCGACTCGCCCGCGTCGGCGCGAGCAACGCAGACTCGTTGCTCGAACGCGTGGGCGAACCGATCAAGCTCAAGAACAACCCCGTCGGTACCAACTCGTCGCTCTCTTCGCTGGCCGTCGCGGTCGCCGTCGCGGTCTCGGCGATGTTCGTCGCGTTGCTGCTGGGCGCCGGGATGCTGGCTTATGAACAGGAGGATCAGATGATCACGCGGTTGCTGCGAGGACTGGCCTCGCGCAACACAATCGTGATCGAAAAGACGGTGCTTGCCGGCATCTGCGCCTTGGTCGTGGGCACGGTGATGGTGCTCGCCTTCGGTTTGTTCGTCGACATCCGTTGGAGTCGTGCGTGGGCTTGGTGGCCCGCGATCATGTTGGCTTCGGTCGGCTTCGGTGCGGCGGGCGTCGCCGTCGGCGCTGCCAGCGGCGACGTGCGCGCCGCATCGCTCGCGTCTTTCATGCTCGGGCTGCCGCTGGCAGCAGCAGCATTGGTGCCGAAGGGCGCGGTGGCCGACGGCCTCTACAACGCGCTGCAGGCGATCAACGCGCTGTTTCCGTTCCAGCCGTCGCTCGATCTGATCCGTGCCGGTCTATCGCCTGGATTTGACGCGCTCGTGCCGGCGCTGCATCTGGGAGTGCTGATAACGGTCTACTGCGTGCTCGCCAGCTGGGCGATCAAGCGCCGCACGGCATAACCCAAGCGCCGCACGGCTTGAACCAAGCGCCGCACGGCTTGAACCAAACGCCGTACGGCTTGAACACCGCGCCGCTGACCAGGCCTGTTCTCAGGCGACGGCCGAGTACAGTGGATTGATGGGATTTCCAGCAACAAGACTGCGGCGGTTGCGCGCCACGCAGGGCATTCGCTCGCTCGTTCGCGAGACCGACGTGACGCCTGCGCACTTGATCGCGCCGATCTTCGTGGTGGGTGGCGTGGGTCGCCGCGAGCCGGTCGAAGAGATGCCGGGCGTGGATCGATTCAGCCCCGATCTCGCGGCGCTCGAGGCCACCGAACTCGAGGCGCTCGGCGTGGCCGGCGTCCTTCTGTTCGGTGTCCCCGACGACAAGGACGAGATCGGCAGCTCGGCCTGGGATCCCGACGGCCCCGTCCAGCGCGCGACCGAATCGATCAAGAACCTGACGTCCGAGCTGACGGTCGTCACGGATGTCTGCCTCTGCGCTTACACCACACACGGCCATTGCGGCGTAATTGGCAGTGACGGTCGCATCGACAACGACGAGACGCTCGAGTTGCTCGCGCGGACCGCGATTTCGCATGCGGCGGCCGGTGCTGATGCGGTGGCGCCCAGCGACATGATGGACGGACGAGTCGGAGCGCTGCGTTCGGCCCTCGACGCGGACGACTTCGAGACCACCGCGATCATCGCCTACAGCGCCAAATATGCCAGTGCCTTCTACGGGCCGTTTCGCGACGCAGCCGGTAGTGCGCCGGCGGCCGGTCCGGGTCTGCCCGACGACCGCCGTGGTTACCAAATGGATCCAGCGAACGCCCGCGAGGCCGTCCGCGAGGCGCTGCTCGACGTTGAGGAGGGCGCGGACATCGTGATGGTCAAACCCGGTCTGCCATACCTCGACGTGGTCAAACGCGTCCGCGATGCCGTTCCCACGCCAGTGGCCGCGTACAACGTCAGCGGTGAGTACGTGATGATCAAGGCGGCGGCGGCCGGCGGTCAACTCGACGAACGCGCCGCGGTCTCGGAGGCGCTGATTGCACTGCGCCGCGCCGGTGCCGATGTGATCGTCACCTACCACGCCAAAGAATTCGCACGCTGGCAGCAGTGACCGACGCTCGACCGGACAAGGCTCGACCGGACAAGGGTGGGGCAGGCAACTTTTCTTCCGAACCACGCGTGAGTTCGAGGGCGCTCTTCGCCAGAGCCCGCCACGTGATGCCGGGTGGAGTGAACTCACCAGTTCGCGCGATGCGCTCGATCGACCGCGATCCACTGTTCATCGACCGCGCCTTCGGCTCGACGATCGTCGATGTCGACGGCGTCGAATTCGTCGACTACGTCTGTTCATGGGGTCCGTTGATTCTTGGACACGCGCAGCGCGACGTGATCGAAGCGGTTGCACGGGCGACTGCGTCCGGCACCACCTACGGTGCCCCGACGGCGAGCGAAGTCGAACTCGCCGAACTCATCGTCGACCGCGTTCCGGGTGTGGAAATGGTCCGCATGACGTCCTCGGGGACCGAGGCGGCGATGTCGGCCGTGCGCCTGGCCCGCGCAGCAACCGGTAGGGACAAGATCCTGAAGTTCGCCGGGGCCTACCACGGCCACAGTGACTCCCTGCTGGTGGAGGCGGGATCGGGCGTGGCAACGCTTGCGGTTCCGGGCAGCCCTGGGGTTACGCGCAATGCCAGCGAGGACACGATCGTGATTCCCTGGAACGACGATGAAGCGCTGGCGGCGGCCTGTCAGCAACACGACTTTGCAGCGATCCTCGCCGAACCGTTGCCGGCAAACATGGGCGTGGTGCCGCCCAAGCCGGATTTCTTGCAGCGCCTGCGCCTGCAAGCCGACGACAATCGCGCGTTGCTGATCTTTGACGAGGTGATCAGCGGGTTTCGCGTGGCCCCGGGCGGAATGCAAGAGTTGTCGGGCGTCGAAGCCGATCTAGTGGTGTTGGGCAAGATCGTCGGTGGCGGATTGCCGGCTGCCGCATACGCAGGACGCAGCGGCCTGCTCGAGCTGGTCGCCCCCGAGGGCGACGTCTACCAAGCGGGAACGCTGTCCGGCAACCCTCTGGCGATGGCAGCAGGTCTCGCGACGATCTCGCAGCTCGACGCGAGCGCTTACGCCCAGTTGGCCAACACCACGGAGCGGCTGGCAGATGGATTGCGAGCGGCGGCGTCCGACACCGACACCGTCGTCAGTGTCGTGAGCGAATGCGGTCTGCTCACGGTCTTTTTCGCCGAACGGCCGCCATGCAATTTTGAGCAGGCCAAGGCCTGCGATCTCCAGGCACATGCCGCGTGGTGTCGCGGTTTGCTCGACCGCGGGATCTATGCTCCGCCATCGCAGTTCGAGGCGTGGTTCCCATCGCTGGCGCACGACGAAACCACGATTGACGCGACGATCGCCGCAGCGGCCGACGCCTTCACTGCGCTTGCGAACCGATGAGCATCAACGATTCACATTCATCCCGAGTTCGACTACCCGATGATCGGTTGATCGCCGCGCACCGCAACGCCGTCGAGGCGAAGGCGATCGAGGGCGCCGACAGTCTGCGGATCGCCGCCGCCGAGATCGTTCGCGAGGGATACCTGTTGCACTACGGCGTTTCCCGCTATTACGACTTCGACGACGACGATCTGGCCCTACTCGCCGCCGATCGAATGTACGCATCGGGCCTCGACCTGTTGGCCCGCGCTTCCGACACGGAAGCAGTCGGGATGCTGGCGACTTTGATCGCCGGTTGTGCGGAAGCTCACGCAGTCGGTGAGAGTGCGCGTGCCGACGAGTTATGGGCCTCGACATTGGCTATGCTTGCGCCCGGTTCCGATGCCGACGGACCGGTCTGAAACGGCCTTTGTTCCGTCGCCACCGGCAATCGCTCTTCTCGTCTTTCGTTGATCACAGTCGAACGAAGCTCGCGCGATGACCCCCGAAAAAGAAACCAAAACTCCGAAGTCCAAATTCACCGCCGACCGCGGTTGGCCCGGTGCATTCGAGGGCGAGACCGTCACGCGCCGTCACTTCATGACCGGGGTCGCGCTGGGCGCAGGGGGGATTGCGTCGGCCATGTTCGCGCTGCCGGCGCTCGGTTTCGCGCTCGGACCAATATTCGAAAAGACCGAGCATCGCTCGTTGCTCGACGTCGGCGCGGTCGAAGATTTCCCCGCCGACACCTACACGCCTCAGGTCGTCACGACCGTGGCGGGAATCGGCGAAGTCGGCAAAATCCTCCTCTACATCCGCAAGAACGACAACCCGACGCCCGAGCAGCGGTGGCCGTTCGTCGCGATCTCCAATCGCTGTGCCCACCTCGGCTGTCCGGTTCGCTACATCGAGGCCGCGAAGTCCTTCATCTGTCCTTGCCACGGAGGCACCTACGGTTTCGAGGGCGAAGTCACAGGTGGCCCGCCGGTCCGTCCACTCGACCGTTTCGAAACCTATGTCGAGAACGGCCGCGTTTTCGTCGGCGAGCGCTTTTCCGTCAACTCACAGCTCGAACGCGTACCGACGCGAGACCCGGGCGCGCACGTCGACGGCTTCTGGCAGGTCCTCTACCCACCGCGCCCGACCACCTGATCGACCGACGGACGCAACTGAATCATGCCGAAGCTGCCTAAACCTTCCAACCCGCTGAACAAGAAGGTCTCCGACCTGCCCAAGCCGCCGATGCCGCCGCTCCCGCCGTCGCTCCGTCCCAATCCGAAGCCCAAGGAGCGCAGCGAGGTGACCGTTGGCGAAGCCGCCGCGGCAGGCGGAACGAGCGTCGTGGCGTGGATCGACGAACGCACCAGCGGTTCCGGGTTCCTGCGCGGCTTCCTCTTTCGCAAGGTTCCCAAGGGCGTCAACTGGTGGTACACACTCGGCTCGGCGACGATGTTCGCGTTCATTGCACAGGCCTTCACCGGCGTCTTCCTGGCGATGTACTACGACCCGAATCCGACGGTCGCATACGAGTCGATGCGCCACATCAACAACGATGTCTTCCTCGGCGAGTTCGTCCACGGAATGCACAAGTGGGGCGCAACGGTGATGACCGTCCTGCTCTTTGTGCACATGGCGCGAACCTTCGTATTCGGCGCCTACAAGTATCCGCGTGAGCTCAACTGGGTCGTCGGCGTGCTGCTCTTGATGATGACGATGATGATGGGCTTCACGGGTTACCTGTTGCCGTTCGACCAACGCTCTTTCTGGGCGACGATCGTCGGCGTGAACCTCAACGGCACGGGGCCGATGATCGGGCCGTATCTCGCCGACTTCCTGCGCGGAGGTGCCGAATTCGGCTCCACGACTTTGCCGCGCTTCTATGCGATTCACATGATGCTCGTGCCCGGATTGATCGCCGCGCTCATCGGTATTCACCTTTACCTCGTTGCCAAGCTCGGCACCACGGCACCGCCGTGGGTCAAGGCCGAGATCCCCGGCCAGGACGAGAAGCGGGTCTAGATGGACGCCAGGCAAAAAGAGCAATACCTTCGCGAATACAGCGCGCTGAAGGCCAAGGGCAAGCCGTTCTTCCCGTACGCCGTGGGCAAGGACTCGCTGATGGCATGCATCGTGCTGATCGTGATCATCTTCATGTCGCTGATCCTCGGTGCTGAGCTCGGTCCGAAGGCAGATCCGACAACGACGTCATACGTACCGCGACCGGAGTGGTACTTCTTCTTCCTCTTCGAACTGCTCCGTGTGATCAAGCCGCCGGAGCTGGTTTTCGTCGCCACACTCGGTATCCCGAACATCGCGATCGCTTTGCTCGTGCTGTTGCCGTTCTATGACCGGGGCCCAGAGCGTCGCCCAGAGCGTCGCCCGATCGCGATGACGGCGATGGCGCTGACAATCGTCGCCATGACCTATCTCACGTTGCTGGGCGCCTTCGCCGGTTCGCCGACCGAGATCGACATGGAAGTGCCCGAGCAGTACGTGTACGGCAAGGAAATCGCCGCCAACTCAGGTTGTTTGGGCTGTCACAAGTTTGGTGAGAACGGAAACGACGGCCCCGGCCCGAACCTGACCACGATCGGCGCGCGCCTACCGAAACAGGCGATCGAGCGCACGCTCGACAATCCGACCGCGCCGATGCCAAGCTTCCGCGACCTTCCGCCCGAGCAGAAGGAAGCGCTTGTCAACTTCCTCGCGTACTTGCGCTAGCGGCGCAGCTACGCGATTCTTTCAACGGCCGACTGACTAGGCTGCGCCCTGTGAGCAGTCGACCAGCCAACTCCTCCGCAGCCGATGCGGCAGCGGCAAAGGGCACGTTGCCCGAGCAGCAAGTGCAGGCGATGTTCGATCGCATCGCCAAGCGGTACGACCTGATGAACACCGTGATGACCGCCGGTCTTCACGACAAATGGCGTGAGCGCGCCGCTGACGTGGCGAACATCGGCCCCGGCTCTCACGTGCTCGACGTTGCCACCGGCACCGGCGACCTCGCCATCGAGCTCGCCAAGCGAGTCGCACCCGGCGGCAGCGTAACCGGCGCGGACTTCGCCGAAGAGATGCTCGCCGTCGCTCGACAGAAGCAGACGTCGGTTCTCGCTGGCGTAGATGCAGAAGTTGTCTTCGAGCAGGGCAACGCGCTCGACCTCAAGTACGACGACGACATGTTCGACGCCGTCACCGTTGGCTTTGGCGTGCGCAACTTCTCGGATCTGGCGGCCGGTTTGAAAGAGATGGCCCGCGTCGTTCGCCCCGGCGGCAAGTTCGTGATCCTCGAGATCTCGCAGCCGCAGAAAGGCCCGCTCTCGTATTTCTACAAGGCATGGTTCGACGGGCTCGTCCCGTTCATCGGCAAGTTCGCCGGCGAGGACAGCGCCTACACGTATTTGCCGAACTCCGTCAAACGCTTTGCACGGCCGAGCGAGCTCGCCGCAGTTCTGCAAGAGGCGGGCACCACCGATGTGCGATGGATAGCGCTGGCCGGCGGCATCGTCACGATCCACCACGGGACCGTCGTCTGACCAGACGACGGCAAGCACGAGGCGGGGTGATCCGATGACCGGCGATACCCGGGCCTTTCGTGCCCTCGTCGAGACCGTGGGCGAGAGCATCACTGCTCGACTGTCCGATGTCGAGCGACGACTGACCGAACTCGTAGAGGCACGTGATCCGCGTGCCAGCGGTCCGGCACTTGAGACGCTGCGCGCCGGTGGCAAGCGACTGCGGCCGCTGCTCGTCCTCACCTGCGGCGCCATCGACGCCGCCGACGAGCCGCAGCAACGCGCCTTGATCAGCGCAGGCGCCGCCGTCGAACTTGTGCATATGGCCACGCTCGTTCATGACGACGTACTAGATGACGCAGAGCTGCGGCGCGGCCGGCCGACGGTCTACGCAGAACATGGCCGCGACACAGCGGTGCAGACCGGTGACATGCTGTTTGCGATTGCCTTCGAGGAGCTCGCCGCATCTGGCAACGCCGATCAGGTACGCGCACTGTCCGATGCCTCGTCCGGCCTCGCCACAGGGGAGTTGCTCCAACGTGAGGATGCGTGGAACGCCACCGTCACGCGGGAGCGATATCTGCTGCGCTGCACGCTCAAGACCGCGCGCCTGTTCGAAGCCGCCGCCCAGCTCGGTGCCCATGCCGGTGGACGATCCGAGCTCGCGTCGACGCTGGCATCGTTCGGGGGAAAAGTCGGACTCGCGTTTCAGCTCGCCGACGACGTACTCGATGTCGTGGCCTCATCCGAACAGACCGGCAAGACCCGTGGCGCT
This sequence comes from Solirubrobacterales bacterium, assembly GCA_049608465.1. Classification (GTDB taxonomy): domain Bacteria; phylum Actinomycetota; class Thermoleophilia; order Solirubrobacterales; family JACPNS01; genus JACPNS01. The sequence continues at coordinate 16,765 of JBMYXO010000012.1, forward strand.
GACCTGCTCGACGGAACGGTGAACCTGCCGTTGATCGTGGCGGCGGAGCGAGACGCGTCGCTGGGCAAAATCGATCTGCGTTCGATCGACACTGCCGAACAGGCTGCGGAGGTCTGCGATCGAATCGTCGCCACCGGCGCGCCCGACGACGTCCTCGCTCAAGCGCGAAAGTTGATCGCCGACGCCAAGGATCTGCTCGATGGCCAGGTGACGCGAACCGAGCGATCCGTGTTCGAGTCAATCGCCGATCAAGCAGTCGTCCGCAACAAGTAGCTCCCGCGGGTACGAAAAAGACCGGCATCGTGCCGGTCCTCTTCGATCTCGGTGTCCCTGGGGGGGGTACTGGAACAGTTTCAGATCTGGCGGACTAAAAGTGCCCGTCGGACTAAAAGTCTTCGGGAAGAATGTGGCCTTCACCCAGCGCACCGACGAACGTGTTGATCTCGGTCGCCATGTTGGCGTAAGTCAAGTTGCGGAGGTCACGGACCAGCGAGTCGGTTCCGCGGTCGAGCAGGCAGTCGAATTTCTCGATCAGCTCCTCGTCCATCACACCCGGCACGACGTGCTCGCAGTTCGGACAACGGAGCGTCACACGCCAAAGAGTTCCCTCGGCCTGTTCCCAATCGATCGGGTAGACCATGTCGCAGTCACAGTGCTGGCAGTTCGAGACGTCTTCGATCTTCGAAGCGATTGCATCTTCGAGACGGCGTCCGCGCACAACCGATCCGGCTTGCTGCTTCTTGGTCTTGTCGTTTCGTGAGTTCATTCCGTTGAGCCTCATTGGGGGTACTGGCTGGTCTGTCCACGGCTCGTATCGACACTGCCGATAGTGGCCTTTAGTCGAATCTTGGGTATTTCGTTTTGCGACCGGCCAGTCACTTGGTCGTTGTGCAGCGGGACACCCGGGGAACTGAACGGGTACCCGCCATCGCACCGCCTAGACTGCCTGCACGATGGTTCTCAGCGACGGAACAATTCGTGCGGAGATCGAAGCGGGTCGGATCGTGCTCGATCCGTTCGAACCCGACAACGTTCAGCCGGCCAGCGTCGACGTTCGCTGCGACCGCCTGTTTCGTGTCTTTCACAATGCGCGCTATCCGTACATCGACGTGCGCAAACCGATGGACGATCTGACCGAGAAGGTCGAGATCGAAGGCGACGAACCGTTCATCCTCCACCCGGGCGAATTCGTGCTCGGTCAGACTCTCGAGCGACTCACCGTGCCCGATGACATGGTTGCGCGGCTTGAGGGCAAGTCTTCGCTCGGTCGGCTCGGTCTGCTGATTCACTCGACCGCCGGATTCGTGGACAGCGGTTTCACTGGCAACATCACGCTTGAGCTCTCCAACGTTGCGAACCTGCCGATCACCATCTACTACGGGATGCCGATCGGCCAGCTTTCGTTCATGCGTCTCGACGCTCCGGTCGAAAAACCCTATGGAGCGGATGGAATGGCCAGCAAGTACCAGGGCCAGGCCGAGCCCACGCCCAGCAGCTATCACCTCAACTTTTCCCGTTAGGATCGAACAGCGTCATGCCAGGAAATATCGGACTCCCTGAAATCATCATCGTGCTCGTGCTGGTGCTGATCATCTTCGGCCCCAAGCGTCTGCCTGAACTCGGGCGTTCGCTCGGCAATGGCATTCGCGAGTTCCGTGGCTCGGTCACGGGCGATCACGACGACAAGGCGAAACCGCCGCCGCTCGACAAGGGCGAATCGCCAAAGGCACCGGCCGATGCGTCGGTCAGCTCAGAGCCCGAACACAAGGCCAACGAGCAGTAGCTCGCGCCGCCCGCCGATCTGCGCCGTGTGGAGCTTTCAGGGCGAGCGGTTCTATCTTGAATGCAGGCCGACAGCGACAGGACCTGACCGATGGGCAAGATCAAGCCGATAAGTCACGAGGACGAACTCAGCCTAATCGAGCATCTCGATGAGCTTCGCACGCGGCTGATCATCCTGCTGCTCGCGTTCCTCTTCGTCGGCGGACTGTGTTTCTGGCAGAACAACGCGATTCTCGAGATCGTCAATGCCCCGCTGCCGCCGGAGATGATTCCGTCGACGTTCGGCGTCTCGGAGGCCTTCATGTCGACGCTGACTGTCTCGCTCTACGCGGCACTGATCATCGTGTCGCCGCTGCTTGTCTACGAGGTCTACGCGTTCGTCGTTCCGGCCTTCAGTGATCAGGAGAAGCGCGTCGCCCGCCCGCTGGTCGTCGTCGCTCCGCTGCTGTTCGTGGCCGGGAGCGCCTTCGGATACTTCGTCGTTCTCCCGGCGGCACTCAACTTTCTGCTCGGTTTCAACGCCGAAGAGTTCAACATGCTCCTGCGCGCACGCGACTACTACTCATTCTTCGGAATGACGGTGCTGTCCATGGGCGCCCTGTTCGAGCTGCCACTCGCGATTCTCGTTGCGGCCCGACTTGGTTTCGTGACTCCGCACCAACTGCGCACGAATCGACGCTATGCCGTGCTGATAATCGCTGTGGTCGCGATGCTATTGCCGGGCACCGATCCGATAACGATGTTGATCTCAATGGTGCCGCTGTTGGTCCTTTTCGAGATCAGCATCTGGCTGACCGTCTGGTTCGGCAGTCCGTCGAACGCGATTTCGCAGTCATCGGACCTCGCCAAATCCAGCGAAGCTGCCAAGGCGTGAGCCCCAATGAGGTAACTTTCCGCCGGGAAAATGCTGTTTGATCTCCAAGGACCGCGGAAGACCTTTGTAAAGGTCATTTATCTGGGCTTGGCCATTCTTCTGGCCGGCGGACTCGTGCTGTTCGGTATCGGTAGTGACGTCAACGGCGGGTTCGCCGATCTCTTCGGCGGCGGTTCACGGGGCCAGCTGCAGGACCAAGTCGAGACGGCCGAAAAGCGCGTCGAGAAACAGCCGAAGAATCCCGAGGCCTTGGCCGAGCTGATCGGTGCGCGTTACAGCCTCTCCGGCGACGAGGACAATTTCAACTCCGAGACCGGCGAGTTCTCCGAAGAAGGCAAGGAGCAGCTTGAACTCGCGAAGAAGAACTGGGAGACGTACCTCAAGCTGACGGACGACGAACCGGATGTCACCGCTGCGAACTATGCGGTGCAGGTGTTCCTCGGGCTGCAGGATGCCAAGGGCGCGATGCAGGCCCAGGAACTCATTACCGCTCAAGATCCGAATTCTGCGAATTATCTGGCGTTGATGCTCTACGCCCTCTACTCGGGCGACAGCCTTGTCGCGACCGGCGCCAAGCAGAAGGCCCGTGAGTTGGCTAGCAAGGATCAGATCGACGAGATCAATCAGCAGATCAAACAGGCCGAGCAGGAAATTGGCCAGCGCAACGAACAGGTTCAGAAGCAGATCCAGGAACAGTTCGCCCAGCAGCAACAGAACAGCCAGGGCGGAGCGCCCGGCAACCCGTTCGGCGGCGCCGGCGCCAGTACCGGCAATTAGCTGCAAACTCGATCCGTCGATTGCCAGAATCGGCTTTTCCAGAGCGCGACTCGCAGAAGCAGTTCAGTACCCTTACCCGAGAACGGCGCCCTGTGGACGCGGTTTTTTTTGCGGGCCATTAGCTCAATTGGCAGAGCAGGGGACTCTTAATCCCAAGGTTGAAGGTTCGATTCCTTCATGGCCCATTTGGTGACCGACGCAGCGCAACAGGAAATGGCGATTGTCGATGGCGTGCTGATGCCCGCCGTCGAGGCGACGATTCCGATCACCGATGAAGGTTTTCTACGCGGCGACTCGGTGTTCGATGCATTTCGCGTCTACGGCGGACAACCGTTCGGGGTCGCGGAGCACCTGGCTCGGCTGGGCCGGTCGGCGGCGGGCATGCGTTTGGACGGCGTCGATTTTGCTGCGATCGAACGAGAGATCGGCGAGCTGATTGCAGCTCGCGGTGCCGACGAGGACTACGGGCTACGTGTCGTCTGCACGCGCGGCGGACGACGTATCTTGATCACAGAGTCGGTGAAGGTCTTTCCGCCGTCGATCGGCCTGGCATCGGTGAACTATCGACCGAACATCGTGCTCGATGGGCTGAAGACTCTTTCGTATGGCGGAAACGTTCAGGCCAACCGGCTCGCGAAGGAGAAGGGTTTCGATGAGGCCTTGCTCGTGACGCCCGAGGGGCATGTGCTGGAAGGGCCAACTGCCGCAATATTCTGGTCGCCCGACGGGGAGCAGCTCGTCACGCCACCGCTCGACGTCGGGATTCTCGATTCGATCACGCGTACGGTGTTGATCGATTCTCTGGCCGTCGAAGTTCGACCAACGACTCTCGAAGAGGTGCTCGCGGCAAAGGAGGCATTCCTTTGTTCGTCGGTGCGCGAAGTCCAGCCGATCGATCGAATCGACGACCACGAGATGGCCGTTCCGGGTCCGCGCACGTCCGCTGCCAAACAGGCGCTCGACGGTGCCGTTCAGGCAAGACTCGCCGGCGCTGCCGCGAACAACGTCTAAGAACTTCGAGCCCGTGCGGTCCCGGCAGCCGCGCCATTCCTCCACTCCGAGACCATGCACGTACTAACGATCATTGGCAACCGACCGCAGTTCGTCAAGCTGGCAGCCGTCAGTCCACTGCTGCGCGCGGCGCACACGGAGACGCTCGTCCACACCGGCCAGCACCACGACCGCGACCTCTCCGACGTTTTCTTCGAAGAACTCGGTCTACCCGCCCCGGACCACGACCTCGGTATTTCCGGTGGCTCGAACATCGAGCAGACCGGGCGCATGGTTGCCGCACTCGAATCGATTCTCGTCGAGGTTGCGCCCGATCTTGTGCTGGTCTACGGCGACACCAACTCCACGCTCGCGGGCGCGCTGGTGGCTGCGCAGAGCAACACGCCACTCGCGCACGTCGAGGCCGGGCTGCGGTCCTTTGATCGCACGATGCCAGAAGAGGTCAACCGCGTGATCTGCGACGTGCTCGCCGATTTGCTGCTTTCGCCGGGCACTGCAGCGGCGGAGAATCTCGAGCGCGAAGGCGTTGTCGGCGAGGTGGTGATCACGGGAGACGTGATGGGTGACGTGGTGCTCGGCTTGGGCAGTGCGATCGACCCTGCCACCACGGCGGCCGAATTCGGAGTGGAACCGGGCGAGTTTGCACTGATCACTGCCCACCGCGCGGCCAACGTCGACGACGCGGCAAATCTTGAACGTCTGGTTGAGTTGATCGAGTCGCTCGATTTCCCCGCCGTTTTCACCGTTCATCCGCGAACGCGTCAACGATTGGAATCATTCGGCCTGTTTGGTCGGCTCGAATCGATCACCGCGCTGACACTTGCCCCACCGCTTCCGCACGCAACCACGCTCGCGCTTGCTGCGGCCGCACGCGTGGTGCTGACCGACTCCGGTGGGTTGCAGAAGGAGGCCGTCTGGCTCGGCACGCAGTGTGTCACGCTGCGTGAGAACACCGAGTGGATCGAGACGCTCGATGCCGGCTGGAACACGCTCGTTGGCCTCGATACGGAGCGCGTCGCGACTGCAGTCGCAGCGGGCCCGCCGGAAGGCCCGCCACCGCGTCTCTATGGCGCTGGGAGGGCCGGCGCGGCGGTCGTGGCAGCGCTCGAAAGTTGGCACGCCGAACGTGCCGATCGGTCTGGCACAGGGATAGAGTCAGCACGATGAATGGCGAATCAAACAGCGCTGACGTTCCAGACGTCGAGACGATCGGTGTGATTGGCCTCGGCTACGTCGGTTTACCGCTTGCCGTCGCCTTTGCCGCAGCCGGGCGCGCAGTGATTGGTCTCGACGTCGACTCCTCGAAGCTTGCGCGGTTACAGGCCGGCGAGAGTTACGTGGAAGACGTGCCGGGCGGGGCGATCGTCGAGAACGCCGATGCATTCACCTGGACCAGCGACTACGCCGAGCTCGCCAACGCCGACGCGGTCGTGATCGCCGTGCCAACGCCGCTGACGCCAAATCGCGAACCAGACCTCGGTGCGCTCGTTTCGTCCGCGACCGCCTTGGCAGGCTCTCTGCGTAAGGGACAGCTGGTTGTTCTTGAATCGACCACCTATCCCGGCACCACCCGCGAACGACTGGTGCCGATGCTTGAGGAATCCGGCCTCAAGGCCGGAAGCGATTTCTTCGTGGCGTTCTCCCCTGAACGGATCGATCCCGGCCGAACCGACTACACGATGCGCACCACGCCCAAGGTCGTCGGTGGTGATGGACCGGAGGCATCCGCCCGTGCAAAGGCTCTGTACGAGCTTGTCTGCGACACGGTCGTCGAGGTCTCTGCGCCGGAAGTGGCGGAGATGACCAAGTTGCTGGAGAACATCTATCGCGCGGTCAATATCGCGCTGGTCAACGAAATGGCGGTTATCAGCGACCGCATGGGCATTGACATCTGGGAGGTCGTCGAAGCCGCTGCGACCAAGCCATTCGGTTTTTCCAGCTTCAAGCCGGGCCCGGGACTGGGTGGGCACTGCCTTCCGGTCGATCCGTTCTATCTCTCATGGAAGGCTCGCGAGTACGGCGTCTCCGCCGAGTTCGTCGAGCTTGCCGGACGGACGAACACGAACATGCCGCGTGTCGCCGCCGCGCGAACGATCGAGGCGCTGAACAAGGTCGGCGTCGCCAGCTCGAACGCGGAGGTCGCAATACTTGGCGTTTCGTACAAGCCCGATGTCGGCGACCTTCGCGAATCGCCGGCGCTTGCGATCATGGGTCAGCTCAAGGAGCTCGGAGCGTCGCTCAGCTATCACGATCCACACGTCGATTCCCTGCCTGGATTCGACCTGAAATCAGAACCACTCGACGAGATCGTGTCGCGCGCCGATCTCACGGTGATCGTGACCGCGCACAGTTCGATCGACTACGCGGCTGTCGTTGCGTCGGCCAAGCAGGTGCTCGATTTTCGCGGCGTCACTCGCGGACTGGACATTTCCGAGGCACAGTCCGAACGCGTGGTCAGGCTCTGATTCGGATGGCCGCGAAAACAAAGTCAGCAAGCGTGTCCGTTGGCGTCGTCGGATTGGGACACTGGGGCCCGAACTTGGCACGGAACTTCGCTGCGCTGCCGGACGTCGACGTGACTTGGTTGTGCGACGGAAATCCCGATGCACTCGAGCGCCAGAAACCGGGACACCCTTCGGCGAAGTTGAGCGATTCGATCGATGACCTGCTCGACGACGACCAGCTCGACGCGGTGGTTGTCGCGGCACCGGTTCCAACGCATGCAAATCTTGCGACTCGGGTGCTCGACGCGAACAAGCACGTTTTTGTCGAGAAACCGCTGGGCGCGACATTGGCTGAAGCCGAACAACTCGCGGCCGCTGCGCAGTCCAGCGATCGCATCGTGATGGTTGGCCACCTGCTCGAGTATCACCCAGCTGTCGAACGACTCAAGTCGATGGTCGACGCCGGCGAACTCGGTGAGATTCGCTACGTCTACTCCACCCGCCTGAATCTCGGCAAGCTGCGCACTGACGAAAACGCACTCTGGAGTCTCGGGCCGCACGATGTCTCCGTCGCGCTCGCGCTGATCGGTGAGGAGCCCGCCGAAGTGTCCGCGCACGGCGAGGCATACATGAACTCGGGCGTGGAGGACGTCGTCTTCGGCTACATGCGCTTTCCCTCCGGCATCGCATCTCATCTCCATCTCTCTTGGCTCGATCCGCACAAGGAACGCCGCATCACCGTCGTCGGGTCCGAGAAAATGGCGACTTTCGATGACATGCGCATCGAGGGCAAACTGACCGTCTACGACAAGGGATTCGATCAGAACTTCGAGTCCTACGGCGAGTACCTTGCGCGCTCCGGGGACATCACCCAACCGCACATCTCGAACGAGGAACCACTGCGGATCGAGTGTCGTCACTTCGTGGAATGCATCCGCACCGGCAAAACTCCCCGCACCGACGCGCTATCCGGGCTGAGGACGGTTCGCGTCCTCGAGTCTCTCCAGAATTCGCTCGATGCTGCAGCCAATCGCAGCGAGCCTGCCGCCGAAGGCGCGGTCAGTGGCTGATTCATCCGCGTCGATCGCCGTGTCCGCGGTCATCGAGGATGGTGCCGTGATCGGGGCAAACGTCACGATCGCCGCCGGAGCAGTGGTTCGGGCCGGAACAGTGATCGGCGACAACTGCGTGCTCCAGGAGAACTGCGTCGTCGGCAAACCCCCCGTACTGGGTTCAGCGTCAACGGCCGGGTCCGAGTTCGCGACGGCGATTCTCGGCGCCGAAGTGTCGGTACTTGCCGGCGCGGTCGTGTTCGCGGGGGCCGAGCTGGCAGACGGGGTGATCATCGGTGACCACGCAATCGTCCGCGAGAACGTGAGGATTGGAAGCCGCTCGGTGGTCGGTGCCAACGTGGTGGTTGAAAACGAGACGACCGTCGGCGAACGCGTGAAGATTCAGACCGGTGCCTACGTGACTGCACAGATGGTCGTTGAAGACGATGTTTTCATCGCACCGGCCGTGGTCACGACGAACGACAACACGATGGGCCGTCACGCGGCAGATGAGCAGAATCGAGGCCCGATTCTGCGCCGCGGCTGCCGCGTCGGTGCCGCAGCAGTACTGCTTCCGGGCGTAACCGTTGGGGAAGAGGCTTTCGTGGCCGCAGGAGCGCTTGTAACGCGAGATGTGGGTCCGAGAATGCTGGCGATGGGCAGTCCTGCGCGGGAGGTTCGCGAATTAGAGGCTGCAACGGAGGAACCCTGATTCGCCGAAATGATTGAAGTTCCGCGCTCGGCTGCCGATACAAAGCGCGTTACAACAATCGTTGAGGTGGACCCATGTCAGACGGCCAGTTTCCGCCCGAGTCTCCGCAAGACCCGGTCAACGCCCGAAACACAAGCTCAGAGTTCGATCCCGATCAGGAGCCAGGACTTGCTCCGATCGGTCAACCAATGCCTGCGGACGCAGGTTCACCGGAAACCGCCGGCGCGGTCGACGAGACAATCGATCTCCCGACGGGAGGGCAATATCCCGAGGACATGTTTGGGGTTTCGGATGTCGTCGACGACGAAGCCGTGATCGAGCTTCCCGCGGACGCAACTGTCGGCGGCTTGGCCGAAGCGGGACTTGAATACGGCGATGGGTCGACCCAACCGTTGCCACCGGCGGCCGAACCGCAGCCACTCACCGAGATTTCACTCGACCCGATTCCCGCCCCACCTGCAGCCGACTCGGTCGGTGGCGACATGTTCGCCGTTGACGACCTGATGGCGCCGGATTCAGACGCTATGACAGACGAGCCGTCCACGTCCGAGCCGCCTGCCGCCGATCCGCCGTCTGCGCTTCCGCTTCCTATGGGCGGCAGTGACGCAACCGACATGTTCTCGATCGACGACTCATTCGACGGCGCGGTCGAAGAGGAGTCGTCGACCGACACCCCGGTCGCCGACGCCACGCCAGACAGTGATCTCTTCAGTCTCGATGAGGTGGCGATCGACGAGCAGCCGCAGTCGGATTCGACGCAGAACCCTGCGCCACTGGCGATGCCGGAACCACCGTCCAGCCAAGAGCCGGTTTCGATGCCAGAACCGCTCGCAATCCCAGATACGCCAACGAATGCAGAACCGCCAACAAATGTAGAACCGCCCACGACCCCAGAACCGCTAGCGACCCCCGCGCCACTAGCAACGCCGGAACCACTCGCAACCCCGGAATCACCCGCAAGCCCCGAACCACAGAGCGCACCGGCGCCGCTTGCATTCGAGTCCGCGCCGCAAGAGCCGCCCGTCGCGGCAGACGCCGGCGCAGTCGAGCCGCTTCCCGAGCAGGCCGCAGAACAGCCACTATCGGACGTCGCAAAGCTGTACTCACAGGAGCCGCAGGTCGAGGCGCAGCCGCCGCTCGCAGGCACTGAGGTCACAAGCCCTTACGCAGCGGGTCCACAGGAAGCAGACGTGTTGGATCCGGCGATGGCCGATCTCGATGCCTCCGCGGACGAGCCCGACTCCGGTGCCGCCACGATCGTGAACCCGTATGCCGAGCCTGACGACGAGGTGGGTGTGCTTGATCCGGCTATGTCACTTAGCGAGACCGAGCGCGACGAGCCCGAGAAGCCACAAGAAGTCTTTGTACGAACGGACTCCCAGCACTACGTCGAGAGCAACGACCATGGGCAGGCGGGGGCGGACGACTACGCGCTCCCTGAACTGCCCGCGACCAATCGCTCAGAGAGCGTTGCGCCCCCCGGCATGGAAAACATGGTGATCGGTGGACTGGTCGTCGCAAACGGTGGCCGCGCTGCAAAGAAATCGCCACTGACCAAGTCAGTCGGCGCCAAGCGCAAAGGCAAGGCCAAATCCAAGCGCAAGAGTTTTTCCTTCAGCAAGGGCAAGGAGAGCCCGGTCAACGAAGTCGCACCGGGTGCTGTTGCCGCACCCGCCAACGCGCCGATGCACGGACAGCTGCCGACCGAGCAGGCGGTTGCGCCCGCCGCGGAAGTACCTGCAGAACAAGTTCAGCAGCCAGTTGATTCGCAAGTTCAGGCACCGCTCGAGGATCGGACGGGCAAATCTCTGGCCGACCGCGTGTTCGGCGAGGCCAAGCCCGGTGAACGCCACTCGTTCTTCGGCATCAAGTTTGGCGACCCGGCGCCGCTGCCCGGTCAGCCCAACGCACAGCCGATCGCAGCCGAAGCGCCGGTCGAGGGCAAAAAGAGCAAACGTGCCCGCAAGCCAAAAAAACAGAAGGCACCGAAGGCGGCCAAGCCGCCGAAGCAGGGCAAATCCCTGGCCGATCACGTCTTCGGCGAGGCCAAGCCCGGTGAGCGCCACTCGTTCTTCGGTATCAAGTTTGGCGATCCAGCCCCGCTGCCCGGTCAGCCGCGGCCAGTTGCGCCCGAGGCGAGCCAGGTACCGACCCACTCGGCCACCGGCGTTCAACCGCAGCCTCCCACGAACTCCGCTTACCCGGGTGGGTACCCGGCCGACTTCTCCGAAGGCGCAGGCCAGCACCCACAGGCGCCGATGCCCGAGGCAGGCCAGCTCGTTCCAGGTCAGCAACTCGTGCCGGGCCAGATCGTCCCGCCGGTCGAACAGACCGCTCAGGCGCAGCAGCGCCGGTAACGGAATCGCCGCTCAGCCCTGAGCGGTACACGGCGAAAGCTGAGTCCCGGTCCCGATCAATCCGAGCGGGGGCCTCGTGCCTTCTACGCCAGCTCGGCGGCCCGATCGCCGGCCAGAATCACCTGGGATCGCTCTGGGCCGACGCCGACCAGCACGATCGGCACATCGAGAAAGTCACTGATGAAGGTCAGATAGTCGCGACAGCTCTGCGGCAGGTCATCCATCGAGCGCGCGCCAGTGATGTCCTCGTCCCAACCGGGCAGGTCGACGTACTCGGCCTGAGAGTGGTGCAGCACACTCTGGTGGTACGGGAACTCGTCGAAAGTCGCACCGTCGGAGGTGCTGTAGCTGGTGGCCACGCGAAGCGTCTCGGTGCCCGAGAGCACGTCGAGTTTGGTGATGCAAAGTCCCGTCAGTCCATTTATCCGTGTCGCGTACTTCAGGGCTACGAGGTCGAGCCAGCCGATCCGGCGCGGCCGGCCCGTCGTGGTGCCGAATTCGCCACCGATCTCGCGAATGCGATCCCCGACCTCGTCGTCGATCTCGGAGGGGAACGGGCCGCTGCCGACGCGCGTGGTGTAGGCCTTGGCGATGCCCCAGACATCGTCGATCATCGTCGGACCGACGCCGGCGCCGACGCAGGCAGCACCTGCGATCGGGTTGCTGCTCGTGACGAACGGGTAGGTGCCATGGTCGATGTCCAGCAGGGCACCCTGCGCTCCTTCGAACACCACCTCCTTGCCGGCCTTCAACTCGTTGTGAACGATCAGCGACGTCTCGGCGATGTGTTGCTCGAGGCGGTGGCCGTAACGCAGGTACTCGTCGACCATCGTGTGCAGGTCAAGCGCCGGGTCTTTTGCCCACGGCCGCAGTTGCTGCCGCTTGGGCTCCATCGCGGTCATGATTTTCTTGCGCAGGATCTTCTCATCGAGAAGGTCCTGCATCCGGATGCCGAGCCGGTCGGCCTTGTCGGCGTAACACGGTCCGATGCCGCGCTTCGTCGTGCCGATCTTGAGTTCGCCGAGCTTGGCCTCGCCTTCGTGGTCGAGCAGCAAGTGGTAGGGCATGATCAGGTGCGCGTTGGCGCTGATCTTCAGGTTCGTCGTGTCGATATCGCGCTTGCGCAGCTCGTCGAGCTCGCCGATCAGCACTCCGGGGTCAACCACGACACCGTTGCCGATGATGCAGATTTTGCCCGGGTGCAGGATCCCCGACGGAACGAGGTGCAGCTTGAAGACCTCCTCGCCACGAATGATCGTATGGCCGGCATTGTTGCCACCCTGGAAGCGCACGATCACCTCGCACTTCTCGGCCAGGAGGTCCGTCACCTTGCCCTTGCCCTCATCGCCCCACTGGGCGCCCACTATGACTGTGCTCGGCATGCGATTGAGTGTAGGCAGCCTCTTTGGGATCGCCTCAGATCGCCGGCCGGGATCAGCCCCTAGCGATTGCGTTTCTTCCAACGTGCCTTGGCCCTGGCGTTGGCCTTCCGGCACTTCTTGTACTTGATCTTGGCCTTCCGGCTCATGCGCTTGCCGCGCTTGCTCCGCTTGCACTTCTTGGGCTTGAAGATGTCGACCTTGTAACTCAATACGAGAGGTGCGCTTCTGTTGCCTGCGGGGTCAATCGCGGTGATCGACAATGTGCGACGCCCGTTGCGAACAGCGCCCAGCACGATCGGCGAAGCACATGCGACGCTGGTGACACCTAGGTCCTTGGAACACGAAAGGCGGGCAGGTTCGGACGTCGAAACGACAAACGTCGGCTTGCCCTTGATCACTGGTTTCGCGACGCTCGGCCCACTGACGAATGTAAGGGTCGGAGCAATACGGTCGGCGATGAAACTGCGTGCGGCGATTGGACCGTCGAGGCCGTCCGCGTTGGGATCGCAGGGCGAGTCGCATTCGCTGGCAAACGCGCGAAAAACGTAGGCACGTTGCTCCGTCACGAGGTATTCCTTGCTGATCTGTGTGCACGTTTTGGTGGCGCCGTTGCTTGTGCAAGACGGAAAACTGACGTTTTGGCAGGGGTAGAACAGAAACTCACTGTCCATCGAGCAGTAGAAGTCGACCTCTTTCGTCGCGCTGGTCACGTAGCTGAGTCCGAAAGAAATCGGCCGCGCGTTTGTCGCTGTGCCCTCTGGCGGCCCACTGGTTATGGCGATGGTGCCGGTGGCACCGGCGTGCGACGGGATCAAAAGCATCGCGCAGATCAGCGCCAAGAGCGGAACGACCAACTTGATGGATGTGCGCGGCTTAGCGCCGAGATGGGCCAGTGAGTGCAAGGGTGCCTCCATGCGAGAAATTTGCCGAAATCGATCGGGCACCCTAGCAGTCGTCGCCGAATCGGGTGATGCACTACTGCCAACGCCTCCGGCCTAGCGGCCGCGACCAGCTATGCGTTCTGTGCGTTGCCAGATATGCGACCGGCCGACGGCGCGTCGGCCGCATCATCGAACGGATCGATCCGCCGGTCTCGTCCGAACAGAACCTGTACATCGCACATCTCAACCAAACGCGAGACCGTGCGTTCACTTATCTGCTTGCGCAGGTCTTCGACGGTCAGATTGGTTGTGATCGTGATTGACTTCCCGTCCTCGTAGCGCTCGTTGACGATCGCATACAGCTGCTCCAGCACCCACTCGGTCTGCTGCTCGGCGCCGACGTCGTCGAGATGGAGAAGGTCGACTGCGGTGAGCTTGGCAAAGAGCTCTGCATATGAACTCTGCGAATCCGTGTCGAAGGTGTTGCGGATCTCGGCGAGCAGTCGTGGCATTGAATAGATCGCGACCGTGTGCCCGGCCTTCAGCGCCTCTTTGCTGACGAGCATTGCCAGCGTCGTCTTGCCGGTGCCGGTGTCGCCTTCGAACCAGAGACCACGGCCATCTTCGAGCTGCTTGTCGATCGAGCGAACGTACTTCAGCACCGAGCGCGTGACCTCCGGCGGGAACGTGAGCGCGCGACCGGAACTCGTCACTTCGCGGCCGTCGTCAGAGATCGCGATCCCGGAGAATCGCTTGGGAACAGTCGTCAAGAGTCCGCGCGTCTTCGCGCGACGGATTCTCTCTGCGCGACACACGCACGGCGTGGCGTCGCCGTTGTCGTCGAGCACCCAGGTGGCGCCGTTGCAATGAGGGCAGATGTAGTCGGCCATCTAACTAGAGATCCGGGATGTCGTCGTAGCCATCGCTGACTCGTGCCGCGGGCACTCGGTCGGGCGATCCGCCGCCCTGGCTACTGCCCTGTCCACGCCCCTGTCCCTTGGGCAGGTTGGCGAACTTCGGGTAGTGGCTGAGGAACGTCAGCTCGATGTCGCCGACCGGACCGTTCCTGTGCTTGGCCACGATGATGTCCGCGATGCCCTGCTTTTCGGAGTCTTCGCGCAGGTAGTACTCCTCGCGATAGATGAAACTGACGAGGTCTGCGTCCTGCTCGATCTGGCCCGATTCCCTCAGGTCTGAAAGCTGGGGCTTGGGCGGGTTCCTGCTCTCCACAGCGCGCGAGAGCTGGCTGACTCCGATCACCGGCACGTTCAATTCGCGGGCGAGGATCTTCAGGCCACGGCTGATCTGGGCGACCTGCTCGACTCGGCTGTCCCGACCGTCGTTTGCACGAAGCAGCTGGAGGTAGTCGACGATGATCAGGCCGAGCCCCTGGCCGTCCTTGCCCAGCGACTTTCCGTGCAGGCGGCGGGCTTTGGCGCGCAACTCGAGAATGTTGATGTCGGAGGAGTCGTCGATCCAGAGCGGTGCGTTTGAGAGTTCCTCGGCAGAGCGCATCACCGCGGGCCAGCGGTCCTTCTTGATCTTGCCTTTGCGCAGTGCGTCGCCGTCGATCTTCGCGTGGGACGAGATGAAGCGCTGGGCGAGCTCGGTCTTTGACATTTCGAGCGAGAAGAGCGCGACGGGGAATCCTGCCAGCGCTGCGTTTTCGGCGATGTTCGTGACGAGTGCCGACTTGCCCATCGACGGACGCGCGGCGATGATGATCAGGTTTCCGGGCTGGAAACCGCCGGTCAGCTCGTCGATGTCGCGGAAGCCGGTCGGCGTGCCGGTCAGCGCGTTGCCCTCGAGCGACTGTTTCTCCAGCTTTTCGAGCTCCTCGTGCAGCACTTCGCCGATCTGCACCAGCTCGCCCGTCTGGCTGTCCTGGGCAACTTCGAAGACGCGCTGCTGCGCGCGCTCGAGCAATTCCTTTGGGTCACCCTCTCTGGTCGCGATCGATTCTTGGATTTCCTGGCTGGCGCGCAACAAGCCTCGGAGCAGCGAGTTCTCCTTGACGATCTGGCCGTAGTGCTTCGTGTTGCCGATCGCCGGGATTCGCTCGACCAGCGTTTCGATGTAGTCCTTGCCGCCGGCCTCTTCGAGCAGGCCGGTCTCGGTCAATTGGGCCGAGACCGTCAGCGTGTCGATCGGTTCGCTCTTGGCCTGCAGCTCGATCATCGCGCGGTAGATCAGACGATGTCGTGGGCGGTAGAAATCGTCCGGCTGGAGGTGGACTTCGACCGAGATCGTGTCGAGCCAGCGTTCGGCGAGCATGATCGAACCAAGAACCGAGGTCTCTGCCTCCTCGTCGTGCGGCGGTACGCCGCCGGCGAAGCCGGAACCGTTGCCGTTGCCTCGCGCGGCACCGGGCATCGCTTGAAGATTTGGATCAGCCACGCTGGCCACCGCCAAAGCAGGTCGACCGTGCGAACACGCTATTTGCGGATATCAGGCGCGGCCGTGTCGGGCGATTCAGTGACCGGCTGAAGAGCGCGGCCACTTCGCCTCACTCCGCTGCGGTGACGATCGTCTTGACGTCGGCAGTCACGCCGTCGTGGACGTCCACCTTGATCGTGTAGGTGCCGACCTCACGGATCGGCTCCTCGATGTGAATGTCCTTGCGGTCCAGTCGCACGCCGCGCGCGTCCTTGATCGCCTCAACGATCTCCTTCGGCGTGACCGAACCGAATAGGCGACCTTCTGGACCGGCCGGTTCGGCGATCGTCAGCACGGTCTTGTTGAGCAGACCGGCGATGTCGCTGGCGCGCTCGGCACGGTCGATGGCGGCCTGTTCGGCCTCTTCCATCAGGCGTTTGGCCAACTCGATCGTCTTCTGGTTCGCGGTAGTCGCCAGCTGGCGAGGGGCGAGGAAGTTGCGCAGGTAGCCGGGAGCGACGTCAACGACGTCGCCCTTCTCGCCGAGCTTCTCGACGTCCTGCAAAAGAATTGCCTGAGTCATCTGACACTCCTCGCTTAACGCTCTGCGACGTAGGGAAGCAGCGCGATCTCGCGAGCACGTTTGACGGCGCGCGCGATCTGAGTCTGGTGACGACGACAGCTACCGGTGTTGCCACGACCCTTCAACTTGCCGCGCTCGCTGACGAAACGACGTAGCGTCTCGACGTCCTTGTAGTCGACGTGGTCGACCTTGTTCTGGCACAGCGAGCACGACTTGCGGCGTCCGCCGCGAGGATCGCGACGGTCACGCTTGGAAGTGCGGGGTTTTGGCTTGGGTGGCATTCGGTTTCGTTCCTTTGTGGGTCCAGACCGTTTCGGGCCCGGCGTGTCGGGGTGCCGTTGTGCGGCAGACCGACTTCAGTAAGTTGAATTTCCGCGCCGGAACCCGAAACTTGCGTCTGGCTCTAGAACGGAATGTCGTCCTCAGAAGCTGACGACGACACTGCCGCGCCAGCGGGCTGGAAGTCCGAATTGTCGACCGGAGTGTTGGTCGACGGCGCGAAACCATTCCCGTTCCCGCCGGAAGAGCCATCATCGCGGCTTCCGAGGAACTGGACGGTGTCGGCGATTATATCGACGGATTGCCGCTTATTGCCTTCCTTGTCCTGCCACTCGCGCCAATCGAGGCGACCGTCGACGGCGACGGGACGACCCTTGGAGAGGTATTTCGCGGCGTTCTCGCCCTGCGCACCCCAGACCTTGACATTGAAGTAGTTCGGCTTGTCGACCCATTGGCCGGACTCGTTGTCCTTGCGGCGACCGTTCACGGCGATCCGCAGATCGCAAACGGCGGTACCCGAGGGGAGGTTGTTGACGACCGGGTCTGCCGTGAGGTTGCCGGTGACAATCACGCGGTTGATGTTCTGAGCCATGACTGTTGAGTTTCCTTTCGTGCTTTGTTGTTGGTGCCGGACCGACTGGCCGAGCTCGCGGACGAACCCTGTCGCTGTAGCGGTCCAGTCAACTTGATCTTGGCTCTAGTTATAGAACGTCTGTTCGATGGAATTAACGCCAAATGCCCGTGTTTTACGCAAACACGGACGAAATTTCACGGATCTCTGGCGTTCGTAACGCGGACGTTGCGAAGCTCGCGCCCGGCGCGAGCCACAGAGCTATTCGGCGGGCGCGTCCTCGGCGGAGGGCGCAGTTGCCTCGTCCGATGCTTCGGGCGCCGGTTCGGCCGGTGCATCGACGACGGGCGCATCGGCGGCGGGTACATCGGCTTCAGCAGGCGCAGCATCGGCGGCGGGCGCCTCGGCAGCCGGAGTTTCCTCGATGTCCCGGGTGGGCGTTGCCGAGGCTTCGCGCGGCGGACGCTCGTATGTGCGTTCTTCGCGCTTGAATAGCGGCGGATTGTCCGGCAGCTCGCCGCCTTCGGTCTCGAAGATGCGGAATCGCAAAACGCCTTCGGTCAGCTTGAGGCCACGGTCGAGCTGCTCGATCGATGCCGGCAAGGTCTCGAACTGAAAGACGTGGTAGGCCGCCTGCTCGTGGTGATCGATCAGGTACGGCAGCTGACGCGTGCCCCAATCCTTCGTCGCCTTGATCGCGCCGTGCTGGTTGATCAGCGACTGGGCGTCGGTGACGATCTTTGTGCGGGTGTCGGTCGGCGCGTCGGCATCGAGCAGCACGACCAGGTCATAAGTGCGATTAGACATGAATGAGAAAGCTTCTTTGCTCTGGATTGTTGGACGCCCAAGAACGACAAGCGGGCGGATTGAGGTGAAAACGAACTGCGCGGCGTGAAAAAAAATCGCGCGCAGGGGGGTAAACGTTAGCCGCTCAAACCCTTAAATAGATATGAGGACCAATTCGCACGGCAATAACTCGACCGACCGCGAGACACCACCAGTCGCCGTCGAGTATCGCGTTCGATGGGGCAATGTTGCGTTGGCAATGGTGGCATTGACGGCCATCGTCGCGGCGATCGCGCTTCCGGCTGAATCGAAGGGCCCAGCTGAATCGAAAGGCCCATCGCACGCGAGCGACTCGCCCGGCGTCGACGCGATCACTCCCGCCGATTCCGCGGAACGCCCGCACGTCGGAGCCACGTCTGCCACAGCTCGCTCGACGGAAACACATCGAAGTGTCGCCAGGCGCAGACGCGTCGGCGGTCGCTCGAACGACGGCGACAGGCGATCCAAAACGGGTTCACCTGCTCTGCGAACGCCGACCCAACAAACCCCGACTCAGCAAACACCGACGCAGCGAGCCCCGACTCAGCAAACCCGGACCAAACAAGCACCGCCTCGGAGCTCCACGGAGTCCGTCGACCGCGAATTCGGGCTCTGAACTCGCAACCAGCCAAAACAAACCAGCAACGCCGACCACGCACTCACGAAAAACACAAGGAACAACATGACTCGTCTCAAAAAGCTCACGTTGACAATCGCCGCCGTTGCGGGAATCGCCGTCAGCTTTGCTGCCGCGCCTACGCCGGTGATTGCCGGCACTTACAAGGTCTATTCGTGCAAATCGCCTGACGGACGCGACGCGCCGACCGACGGATGGTTTGCCACCGGATTCGCGACCTTTTCGCATTTTGCCAACAACTGCCAGAACGGCGGATCGATGCAGGTTGTCCTCAGTGGTTCGACGCAGCCGGCCGGAAGCTCATACGTTGGCTGGGGTTTCGACACGGCGGGGCCGCGCATCGTGGACTACAAGATCCATCGCTCCGGCACGTCGACGGCGATTGGTCATGGCACGTCGGCACTGCTGTACTCGGCACGGGAACACAACGATCCGGGCGGCGCTCGAGGAGTCGATTACTGTGCGAGCTTTCAAGGTTGCCTCGGTGTCGGCAACCCGGCAGCAGGCGCTGCTTCAGGAAATCTTCTTCATCAGGGCGGCGCGCAACTGCCGAGCGATCTGACCGCCTGGTACATCGCGGTTGGTTGCGGCGGCTTCGCGGGCTATTCGTGCAGTCCAATGGCCGGTGCAGCGAATCACGGTTCGGCATACGTCCACGCGGCGGAATTCACGCTGGTCGATGACGATGCACCGCAGGTTGCCGGCGTTCGTGGCGACATCGCACACTCAACGGGTTTGACCGGGATCGCAGAGATCGCATTTCATGCGAGTGACGCGGGCTCCGGGGTGCACCGCGCAGTGATCGAGGTCGACGGCGTCGAGGTCGTCTCCGGCACACCGAACCCGTACAGCGGACGCTGCGTGCGCGTCGGACTGGCCGGAACCGTGAACGATTTCTACTTCCGGCAACCGTGCCCGCGCGAACAGCCGGTGGAGATGTCACTGTCGACCGGGTCGCTAGCCGACGGCCCGCACATCGTGCGCGTACGCGTCCTCGATGCCGCCGGAAACAGCACCACGGTCTTCGGCCCCAAATCGCTGTCGGTGATGAACACGGTGGCACCAATCCGACCGTTCGAGTCTGCGCGATTTGACCCCGACCAGCCATCGCGCCAGTCGACGAACTACGGTCGGCGAAAAACACTCAGCGGCCGTCTCCTGAACGCGAACGCAGCCCCGCTACCGAATGCGGCGTTGGTGGTACACGAGAAGGTCGCGCGTGCAGGCGCGCCGCGCCGACGCGTTGCCACGCTTGTGACCGACGATCTCGGCCGTTACAGGTACCGTCCGCCGGCAACTGCGAGCCGCGATGTGTTGATCGAGCACGCCGTCAGTGGTGCAAGCACGTCCAGCTCATTGATCGTCACTTCGCGTCTGCAACTTCGAGCCTTGAGGTCGCGTGTTCCGGCCTTCGGCCGCATGATTCTGCGTGGCAAGATTCCCAGCGAGCGCAGTCTGCGTCGCGTGACGGTGGAGATCCAGGCCAAGTCCGGTCGCCGATGGAAGACCGTCGGCGTGCGTCGGGCAACTCCCGGAGGCGTGTTCACGTTTCGCTACAAGTTTCGGCGCACGGCCCGAGCGTCGCTGCAGTTTCGTGCGCGGGCGCGACGCAGTTCGGATCTGCCCGTGCTGCCACGTGCGTCGCGCACGGTCCGGCTGAAAGTCGGTTAGGCGGTCGTCGCTTCGGAGGCGGCGCTTCGCAGTTCGCGCCGCCGAGCGATGTCGGCAAGTTGATCGTTGATCCAGTCGCCGGGATTGCGCTCGGTGACAGCGACCTTCAACCCGGCGGCGCGCTGCGAGCGCTCCTCCATCGGCATTGACAATGCGCGATGGATCGCGTCGGCCTGTTCCTGGATGTCGAACGGGTTCACCGAGATCGCGAACTCACCGAGCTCTTCGTGCGCACCGGTGTTCTCGGAGAGGATCGAGACGCCGTGGCGCTCGTTGATCAGCGGCCCCTCCTTGGCGACGAGGTTCATGCCGTCGAACATCGGATTGACGATCAACAGGTCGTAGTGTTTGTACTCGGCGATCGCCTCGTTGACGTCGTCCCTCATTCGCAGATCGATCGGCATCCAGTCGGGAGTGCCGTGGCGGTGGTTCACCACTGCCACCAGCGCTTCGATCTTCTCGAGGTACTCGGCGTATTCGGGAACGTCGGTACGCGACGGCATCAGGTGCGCGATGAATGTCACCTGCTCGATGAACTCCGGGTGTTGTTCGAGAAACAGGTCGAATGCCGTGAACCCGCGCAACACGTTCTTCGACAGATCGGCGCGATCCACTCGCAGAATCAGGTGGTCGCGCCGACGGCGCAGAATCTCGCGCTCGAACTCGTGCACACCGGGCTTCTGCGCCGTGCGCATGAATCCCTCGGCATCGATCGGCAGCGGGTAGGCGCGCACCCAGGTTTCGTGCCCGTCAAGCAACACGCGGCCGTTCTCCTCGTCCACTTCCGCGCCTTCGACCAGCTCGCGGCAGCAGAGCAGGAAGTTGCGTTTGTACGACTGCGTGTGAAAGCCGACGATGTCGTTTGCGAGCACGCCACGATAGATCTGCTCGCGCATACGGTTGGGCAGCACGCGCCAGGCGTCCGGCTGCGTCCAGGGAATGTGGATGAAGTGGTGCAGGAAGACGTCGGGTCGCGCCGCGCGGATCATTCCAGGCATCGTGTAGAGGTGGTAGTCATGGACCATCACGATCGGGTCCTCGGCGCCGTCTATCTCGGCAAGCACGGCGTTGGCAAGGTCCTGGTTGACGACTTGGTAGCCGTCGTCGAACGCGGCCACCTCCTCGCTTCGCACGTCGGGCGCGTTTGACAAGTCCCAGAGATAATGCTGGATGAACCACAGCATCGGATTGGCGATCACGTTGTAGAAGCCGTCATAGGCATCTGGGTCGCTACTGACCAAACGCACGCGGTATTCGGTGTCTTGCGTTGGGCTGACAGAGAACGCCCGTTGGTCGTGCTCGGCACTGACGATCGCATCTTCCTCGGTCATGGCCGAGGCAACCCAGAGCGTGTCGGTGCGGTGATTCACCAAGCCGGTCAACGCGGTGACGAGGCCGCCAGTACCGCGTTTCTCGAACCGGTTCCCCTCGGCGTCCACGTCGTACGTGATTGGCCCACGATTGGACACAAGCACGAGCGGCGCATTCGCCAGCGCATCGCGCTCAGAAGCACCGCTTGAACCGTTCTGACCGTTTGGCTGTGCCATGCGGCAAGCCTACCCGAGGGGCGCGCGCTGGATGTTTCCGTCTCGCCAAGCGGGACGCTTTCCGTCGAGCTGACTCCTAGTCAGATTCGCCACTGGCGCTCGGCAGCATCAACGTGAAAACGGTTTCGCCCGGTTGAGATTGCACGGTCAGTTTGCCTCCCATCGCCACCGCCATCTCCTTGGCGATCGACAGTCCCAGCCCAGTCCCGCCGGTCTTGTCCCCGGTGTGAAAACGATCGAAGATCCGGTTGATGTCCTCCGAGGGGATGCCGGGGCCGTCGTCATTGACCATCAGGAGCACGAGCCCGTCTTCTTCGCGAGCCTCGACGTTGATCGCCGTCCCGTCCGGCGTGTGATGCAGAGCGTTGTCGATCAAAATGCGTACAACCTGTGCGGTGCGGTCCGGATCGCACAACGCACGTAGGTCTTCCGGGACGCTCACGGTCACCTCACTCTCCTCGTTGGCCGCCTGCGGATCGAACTCTCGCGCAACTCCCTTCGCCAACTTGCAGAGATCGACTCGTTCAATCTGGATGTCGACCGAACCGGTATCGAGTTTGGAAAGGTCCAGCAGGTCGGTAGCCAGCTTGGTCATGCGGTGGATCTGGTCATGCATGATGTTGAGGAACTCGGATTGCGTCTGTTCGTCGAGATCCTCCTCGCGCATCAGTTCGACGTAGCCGCCCAGCGAGAACAACGGAGTGCGAAGCTCATGGCTGGCATTGGCAATGAACGCCTTCCGCGCACGGTCGGCTTGACCCAATCGATCCTGCATCGTGTTGAAGGCACGAGCCACCTCACCGATCTCGTCGTTGGCATCCACGACCAGCGGCTCGGCGAAGTTGCCGTTCGCGACCGCGCGTGCGGCCAGCTCCAAACGGCGGAGCCGACGAGCCATGTAACTCGAGGCAAGCAGGCCGGCGATCAACGCGATCACCAGGGCGAAGACACCGGCGACGATGTTCCTGCGCGCCTGCTGTCGAACGATTTCGGTGACGCCCGACAGCGACGTCGTGTAGACCACAGCACCGACCGGGTTGCCGTTGACTATCAGCGGGGAGGCCGCCTCGGCGTGTAGCCCGGTGGCACCGAAGTTTGAAACTCCGCTGGCTACTTGGCCCGTTCGAAGTGCTTCCGCTGCGATCGTGTCATCGAACGGTTTGCCCTGCTGCGTCTCGCCGCTCGGATCGACGAAAACCGTGAACCGCGGGTCGAACAGCGTGCGGCGATCCTCCACGGAACGCAGGATCGCCACGCGCGTGCCTACCGTCGCCGAGACTTTTGAAACTTCCTCGACCCAGATGTCCGGTACGTTCAGCGATTGGTCGCTCACCGTGGCCGCATTTGCGAAACCTGCGTTGAAGCGGCCGGCGATCTGTTCCATCGCGTCGACGCGATCGTTGCGCAGGCGCTGCTCAAGGCGCGGCACCACCATCAAGAAGTTGACGCTGACCGCGATCAGTGTGACGCCGAAGAACAACAGCGTCAGCTTCTCGCGAATTCCCCACCTGAACTTGCGGTCGTTCATCGTCGCCTACCTCTGGGCCACCGGGCCGCTCGGGCCGCGTCTACTCGTCGCGGAAGCGGTAGCCGACGTTGCGCACCGTGAGGATGTACTCCGGGTTGCCGGCGTCGGGTTCGATCTTTTCGCGCAGGTGGCGAATATGGACGTCGACCGTGCGGATGTCGCGATAAGCCGAATCGCCCCAGACTCGCTCGAGCAATGATTCGCGGGTCAATACGCGACCTGGCTCGGATGCAAGCGCCATCAAGATCTCGAACTCCATGAACGTCAGCGTCACCGGCTCACCACCCACCGTCACAATTCGTTTGCCGGGATCGATCACTACGTTGCCGGTCTCGATCACGCGTTCCTCGGGCTTGCTCTGGCCATCGCCGGACATGCCGGCGCGACGCAGCGCCGCCTTCACACGCGAACGGAACTCGCGCAGACTGAACGGCTTGGTCATGTAGTCGTCGGCGCCGAGTTCGAGGCCAATCACTTTGTCGACCTCGTCGGCTCGCGCGGTCAACATCACGATCGGTACGTTGCTCTCCGAGCGGATCTCCTTGCAGACCTCCAGACCATCGAGCTTCGGCATCATGATGTCGAGCACGACCAGATCGAAACTGCCAGCGCGAAACTTCTCGAGTGCCTCCTCGCCGTCGCCGGCCACGACCACGTCGTAACCGTCCTTCTTCAGCGGGAACTCAAGCATGCGCTGGATCGGCGCTTCATCGTCGACCAGCAGGATCGTCGCAACAGGGGCTTCCACGTTTTGCAGCTTAGAGGCTGGGCCACGGGAAAGCGTGACGACGCTGGACGCTTAAAGCCCAGCTAACGAGCGATTAAGAACAGCGATCTGCTCGTTTCGGCGGCGGCCGAGGCTCATAGACTGCAGCTCGTGCCACCGGGACTGCTCGAGCCAAGGCTCTACCGCGCCGCATTCGCCCCCGCGCTGCTGGCGATCGTGGTGCTGGCCTTTTCGCTCCAGGACCAGGCTCGTTCGATCGCATCCGAGCTGCCACCACCGAGTTTCAACGCGCAACGGGCGATCACGATCGCCGATCAAATCGTCGAGAATGACGGATCTCGCGAAAGCGGATCGCTGCAAGACGATCGCACTGCCGATCTCGTGCAGGCTCGTCTTTCGACATTTGGGTTCGGCGCCGCTCGCTACAGATTCGACGCGACGACGCTCAACGGCAAGCGCACCCTCACCAACGTCGTCGGTGTGCGGCCCGGTCCATCCGATCGGCGACTGTTGATCCTCGCCTCACGCGACGGATTTGATGGCGAGCTTGAACGTGCCGGCGCTTACGAGACCGGTGTCCTGCTTGAGCTGGCGCGCGTACTCCAGGGCCGAGCGTTCGATCACACGTTGGTGCTGGCGTCAACGACCGGCGGCGTCGACGGCGGCCTCGGTGCCGCAGAGCTCGCCAAGTCACTTCGCCGTCCGGTCGACGGCATCCTCGTGCTGCGCAACATCGCCGCACCTCGCGAAGGCGCGCCAGTGCTCACCGTCTTTGACAGCCGCCTCGAGCCGGATCCGGTGTTCGAAAGGACCATCGAAGTGTTGACCGCGGCTGACATTCGAGGCGGTTCCGAGAATCGGTCGATCGCCGCTCAGTTGGTGCGGCTCGCATTCCCGCTCGGGCTCGGCGAGCAAGCCACCTTCCCCAGCAACGGTTTGACCGCGGCTGCCGTCAGTCCCGGCGGAGAGCCCTTGGCACCGCCGGTCGATGCACCGTTCGACCCCGTCAACTCGATCGGTCAGATAGCGCTTCGCACGCTCACCACCTTTGACGGCAGTTTTCAGCCCACCTCACCGCAGGCGAAACCGTTGGCGGTCGGCGGCAAGTCAATCCCGCAGTGGGCGTTGACGCTGCTGATCGGAACACTGCTGATCCCGCTGCTCGTTGCGGCGATCGACGGGTGGGCGCGTGCACGTCGTTGGCGGCAGTCGGCCGTGCGCGGGTTGTTGGCTCCGCCGATCGCTTTCGTTTGGCTGCTGCTGCTCGGATTGCTGTTGCGCGGAATCGCGCTGACAGGCCTGATCGACGCACCTTCACTACCGCCAAACCCACTGGCGTTCAGTGCGAC